>CAZWAS010000010.1:38767-55157 GCA_964631915.1 uncultured Spirochaetales bacterium
ACCGCCATTTTTTCCGGGCTGCTTTTGAAGGAACCAATGAGTACAAGCAAAATAATCGGCATAGTAAGCACAGTCGCGGGTATTCTGTTTATTCAGGGTCTGTTTATGCGTGGGAACTGCTTTATGCCTGAACACACATGTGGCAATATTCTTGTATTGAGCGCTGCAGTGTGCGAATCTCTTTTCAACGTTTGTTCCCGCATCGCCGTGGTTAAAGCGCGGCCGACTGATACAGCTTCCATATCGCCGATGGTAAAAACCGTGTTCGTATCTTTTCTCGCTCTGTTTCTTTGCCTCATTCCGGCTTGCTTTGAACAGCCTATCAGCTTGCTTGCGAAGCTGGGATTGCAGGAATGGCTCTCTCTTATATGGTATGGAGTGTTCGTTACCGCTCTGGCGTTTCTGTTTTGGTACTCAGGAATCAAACGATGCCCCGCCTCTACCGCCGCAGCTTTTTCAGGCATGATGCCGTTTACGGCGCTGCTCTTGTCGGTTTTGATATTAGGGGAACACGCCGCCATACAGCAATGGTGCGGCGGGATATTGGTCATTTCCGGCATGGTGCTGATAGGGTGCAGCGGAAACACATTGAACGATCAGGAAGCTGTTTAATTATTTAGGAAAGGATTGAGACAAAATGCTTTTTGTTATAAATACCTCAACCTCGCGCCATGCCGCATTGGCGTCAGGCAGCTTTGGAAACAGCATTTGAAATACATGGAACATGCCGGCATATGTTGTCTGTTTAACAGAAACGCCTGCTGCTTCGGCTTTTTGTGCGACCGCAATAGTATCGTTTAACAGTATTTCATCGCCGCCGACTTGCATGAGCAGAGGAGGAAAGCCGTTATACTCGCCGAAAAGAGGGGAAATGTACGGATTGTCGGCGCGGTTATCGCCCACATACGCAGGAACCATGCGCCTGTAGTTCAGATTCGTCCATGCGGACATAGTAATCAGTGCCGCAGGCATCGGCATGTCATGATCCCTGAGATAAAGCGCGGTTGCCAGCGCAAGTCCACCGCCTGCTGAATCGCCCGCCATAATGATCCGCTCTGGGCGGTATCCCTCGTTCAAAAGCCATTGATATGCCAAAACCGCATCCTCCAGAGCAGCGGGATACGGGTGTTCCGGAGCAACCCGATAATCGACCGTCAATACGCCGGCTCCGCTTATCTTTATATACTGTGCCGCCGCGCGGCGGTATGTCGTACCGTTATCTTTCAACGAGCGAGTATACGCTCCACCATGAAGCTGCAAAATGGCCTTATCCGGTTTTGAATCCTTTGTCTGCATCCATTCCATTGGTATACCGGCGACTTCCTTGATTTCTAAAGAATAATCCTCAGGCAATTTCCATTCGTCGTTCAGCTGTTTTAATGTTTCAATGGTGCTGTTTCCACCGATGTCCGATCTGCTGCGAAGAAAATTTTGATTTCCGAGGTTTTGAAACAGATAGCATATACCTCCCATAGCCATGCCGATACTAACGATTACGACGACCCATTTACCGGGCTTTCGTTTCTTGTTTTTATTCATCGCTTCCGCCTTTGTTCCTGTCAAGTATTTCTTTATACATGGGGATCGCTACTTCCGAAATACGTTAGTCGAATTCATACTATACGAATGTATAATAACGAAAGTATAATAATTTTTTCAAGATCGCTTAACCCTTGTTATCCGTCCTACTGCGCAACCGCAGAATGCAGTGTACAAAGAATCAGTATAAAAGGAAAAAGCCAACATGAAGGGGGCGTGTCGCCGTATGCACAGCGAACGGCACAACGCCGTATCAGGCAGGCTGGTTGCGGTTCTGAGCATGCACAATGTTCCTGAATGGAAGAAACGTACCGGGGAGCCTGCTGGGTATTCGTGTGGGAGGAAACAAGCAGAGGGGTCACATTTTGATTGAGTCTTATAAGGAGAAACGCGTTCTTGACTTTTTTGCCTGATAGGGCTATATTCAGGTTTCCATAACAACAAGGAGAAGATATGTCCAAAGCACATAGAGGTAGAGGCGTCCGGGCGCTTCCGAATAACGGCCGTAGTACGTGCCCGGTATGCAAGAAGACCGGCATCAAGGTCGTATATGAACACGAGGCGGAAGGCAAAAAAATCAAGATATGCAAACAGTGCAGGGCTGCAATCGCCCATGGAAAGAAGAAAGAGGTTCTCGCTGCATTATAATGTCTGCACTTTTGTAAAAAACGAGCACGTATTCGCAAAGAATAGGCATCCTTGTTTGGAGGATGCCTATTCTTTTCCCCTGATCATATCATGACGCCGCATTCGATCCTTATTCTATACATCGTTTTTTCCACGGCAGAGTTTCTATTCGAAAGCCTGCTCACCGTGTTGAATATCCGTTCGGTCAAGAGAAACAGCGGAACAGTACCGATTCTTTTTCGCGAACATATAGATTCCGAGCAGTATGCGCGTTCCGCTTCGTATACACTGACGAATAACCGTTTTTCCCTGGTCAGCTCGCTATTCTCCTGGGGTGTGCTCCTCGTCATTGCGCTTTCCGGTTTCCTCGGCACAGTCGACCGCTGGATCGAAGGGATTGCTGCGCATCCATATGTACGGGGCCTTGTGTACATCCTCGCCATTGCTCTGCTGTTCAGGATTGTTTCGCTTCCTTTTTCCCTGTATTCCCAATTCGTCATCGAGGAACGATTCGGCTTCAACAAGATGACACTCTCTCTTTTTTTCATCGATGCTGTGAAAGGGCTTGCAGTTTCCCTCGTGATTTCGATCCCCTTGGTGCTGATCATCTTCTGGTTCATGGACGCTGCAGGCACATGGTGGTGGCTGTATGCGTTCGGATTCATTGCTCTGTTCCAAGTGTTCATCTCGATCCTGTATCCCCTGGTCATTGCACCGCTTTTCAACAAATTCTCGCCCCTGCCCGAAGGGGCACTGAAATCGAGGATCGAGTCCCTTTCGCAGAGGCTCGGTTTCAGGATGAAGGGCATTTTCATCATGGACGGCTCGAAACGTTCAAAACATTCCAATGCGTATTTCACGGGTCTTGGCAAGGCAAAGCGCATCGTGCTCTTCGATACGCTGATCGCTTCGATGAGCATTGACCAGATCGCTGCTGTACTCGCCCATGAAATCGGGCACGAGAAAAAACGGCATGTGATGAAGAGCATGGCAGTCTCTCTCGTTCTTATGCTCGCTGGGCTTTGGATTCTGAGCCTACTCATCGGGTACGGACCGCTGTATAAGGCCTTCGGATTTCAAGAACCCGTGTTTCACGGCATACTCGTGATACTCATGTTCTGTGCGAGCCCGTTTACGTTTCTGTTTACGCCTTTGTTCTCGATGTGGTCGCGCAAGCACGAGTACGAGGCGGACAGGTTCGCAGTGCGCGCCATGGGGGAAGGCGAAGCGCTCAAGACGGCGCTCATAAGCCTCGGAAAGGACAACCTTTCGAATCTCACGCCCCATCCTCTGTACAGCTTCTACCACTATTCCCATCCGACACTCGCTGAGCGTATCCGAGCTATTGACAGGTACGCGGCGGAATCTCTGCACTGAAAACGGCCTTCGGCGCATTCCGTGCATCCTGATGTGACACAAGAATATTTTTTTATTGACAAAATTCCATATGGGCTTTAGAATTATGCTCATATAGAAGACTATAAGACATCGGGCATGCGGGGACATGGGATCAAAAACGAAGGAAAGCCTCTATTTACATATTGCCGATACGTTACGGAAGAAAATCAGAAAAGGCGATTATGGTCCGGGTGTCATGTTGCCGAGCCAGAAAGAGTTGTCCACTGTTTTCAAAACGACCGTCATGACGGTACGGCAGGCGCTTTCGCTTTTGGAGAAAGAAGGACTGGTCTCTATGGTGCACGGGCTCGGAACCTTTGTAGCCTCCGGAGATATGAAAGGGAGGGATTTTCGTCTTCAAGGATTTTCCGACGAGATGGAGCGTCATCGAGTGAGCATAACGACGAGAGTCCTGAACAAAGAGTATTCGTGCAGAATCAGTCATGTGCAGCATCTTTTGGGAACAGGGGATAAACCGTGTTGCTGCCTTACCCGGTTGAGGTTCCTCGGCGATACTCCGATCATTCTTCAGCGTTCATATGTTTCGTCGGAATACAGGAATGTCGTCAAAGAATACGAAGAGAGTGCGTCGCTGTACGAGTGTCTGCATAAAGTTTCCGGGGGAGTGGTGGAGGGAAGAGAAATTATTGTTCCAATTCTCCTCGGTGCCGAGGAAGCGGCATTACTCGGCGAAAAAGAAAAAAGCGCCGGCATGGTGTCCTACAGAGCAAGCTTCAACATATCGCATACTGTTATTCTTTTCGATGAGGCGGTCATGACTGGGACAAACGTGTTGTTGTCCGTAAGGCAGACGGGAAGGCAACATTTGTTCAATTACAGCATCATTGTGGATGAACGATCCGCTCCTTTCGCTCAGCTGCTCAATCCGGCTTTTTGGGAGGAAACATGAACGGGGAGAGAACGACGGTGCTCGCGATAAATAATCTTTCAAAAACTTATCCGGGCGTCGCAGCGCTGTCAGGAGCGACGGTTCATTTCCGTTCCGGAGAGATCCATGGTCTTGTAGGGGAGAACGGTGCCGGAAAGTCCACCCTCATTAAAATCCTCGCTGGTGTGGTAAAGGCAGATTGTGGCGATCTCCTCATCGCAGGAGAAAGAGTCGAAATACACTCGGGGAGGGATGCAAGAAAATACGGCCTTTCTTTTATTCATCAAGAATTGAATCTCATCGAATACCTCAATGCCGAAGAAAATATTTTCCTCGGGCGCCCCTATCCGAAAACCGCCTGGGGTACGATTTCTTGGAGAACTCTCCGTAAGCAGGCTCGATCGATTCTCGAACGTTTGGGCATGGATGTGCCGCTCGGTGTTCCGGTTTCGAAACTCAGTACGGTGAATCGTTCCATTGTCGCCATAGCCAGAGCTTTCGCCGAATCGGCCTGTATCTATTTCATGGATGAACCGACTACGGCCTTGACGGCTGCAGAGAAGCATAGACTGTTCGACCTTATACGGAATTTACGCTCTCTCGGATCAACGGTCGTATATGTGTCGCATCACTTGGAAGAAATATTTTTGCTGTGCGACAGGATCACTGTCATGCGCGACGGCCGGGTTCTGGGAACATGGAATGTCCACGACCTCGATAAAGAGCGCCTTATCGGTCTTATGACCGGCAAAGAGCTGACGTCACTTTTCCCGCAGAGAACAGCTCCCGTCGGAGAAGAATGCATCTTAATGGTGGAGTCCCTCTGCAGTCGAAAATTGAAAGCCATTTCCTTTTCACTGGCAAAAGGCGAAATACTCGGCATTGCCGGCCTTATGGGGTCGGGAAGAACCGAGCTCTTACGCGCGGTATACGGCGCTGACGAAGTGCTTGAAGGGAATATTCGCATAGGAGGAAAGGATTTTTCCCCTCGATCTCCGAAAAGATCCGCCCGATTCGGTGTGGCGTACGTGCCGGAAGAACGGCGATCGCAGGGATTGATCCTCAACAGATCGATCTATGAGAATATAACGCTTTGCCATATCGGACTCCTTTCACGCGGCCCGTTCCTGAATCATGCAAAAAACAGACGTGAAGCGGAGAAAGTCGGTGCTGCGGTGAAATTGAAATCTGCCGACTACAGGAATGCAGTGAAAACGCTGTCAGGAGGTAATCAACAGAAAGTCGTTTTCGCGAAGTGTATATTGCGGAGGCCTCATGTGTTGATGCTCGACGAACCTACAAAAGGTGTGGATGTGGGTGCCCGTTACGAAATATACTCGGTCATCCGAGACATCGCAGACAAAGGGACGGGCATACTCCTTGTGTCATCGGATTTTTCCGAATTGCTTGGTCTTTCCGACAGATTGCTGATTCTTAAGGAAGGCGGGATGCTCGCGATAGTCGAGAACAATGGTATTACCGAGGAGGCGTTACTCAATCTTTGCTATGGAAAAGGTGGATAAGATGGAACGATCGAAGGTACAGGGTATGGGTTCCCACTTTTCCCTCATTTTGAAGAAATGGGGAACGATCATAGGATTTGTTGTGTTGTTTCTGGTCTTTTCCGTACTGCGGCCCGATGCGTTTCCAGAATGGAAAAATCTGAGAAATATCCTCGAGCAGGTCGCTACACTCGCTATCGTATCCGCAGGGGTTACTATTGTCATGGTGACCGGCGATTTCGACCTTTCGGTGGGTTCTCTGGCGAGCCTTGTTGGTATTGTAACCGGAATTCTCATGAAGCATGGAGTCGATGTATTCGTGAGCATTGCGGTCGGCCTTGTTCTTGGCGGCCTCTGTGGGCTCCTCAATGGCGTCCTGGTCGCATACGGCGGGCTGTCCGCTTTTGTCGCGACGTTGGCCACCATGACCGCTTACGGAGGCTTGTCTCTTCTCGTTTCGGATGGCGTCACTATATTCGGACTTCCCGCATCGTTTCAGTGGCTGGGCCAGGGAACCTGTGGCCCTGTCCCCGTCCCTGTTTTCTTTATGGTTCTGGTGGCGTTCCTCGCATGGGTACTCCTCGAACAAACTACCTTCGGCAGGAGGTTGTATGCGATAGGGGGCAATCAGGAAGCGGCTCACCTTTCCGGCATCAATGAAAAGGTTCTCAGACTCGTCGGTTTCTGCCTCTCGGGGGTTACTGCCGCGTTCGGCGGCATTATCCTGTCGAGCCGCCTGTTTTCCGCGCACCCTCAGGCCGGTAATCCCTTCATGCTCAATGCGGCTGCTGCAGTGTTCCTCGGCATGACGGTCTATCGGGAAGGAGAAGCGCATATCTTGGGAACGCTTCTCGGTGTTCTCATCATGGGGGTGCTGGGAAACGGTTTGAACATACTGGGCGTGAACTCCTATGTGCAGTCGATTTTGACTGGGGTCATCATTGTTTTAGCCGTGCTTTCATCCAGCATTGTGAAAGGACGGAATTGAGACGAATACGGGTTGCACCTTATGACTATACGTGAAATCATCCTCCTGAAGAACAAAAACGCTTGCCTGCCGTTGATAGGATATCTGCCTGCAGGCTATCCTTCCCGCAGGCGGTTCTCCGAAAATGTGGCGTCCCTTGCGGCGGAAGGCATCCGATTGCTCGAGATCGGAGTACCTGAGGAAGAACCGTCTCTGGATGGAAGCATTATCGCCGATGCACTGAAACAAAGCGCTTCGCAAGGAATCGGACTCTGGGATGCGATCGACATAGGGGGGAACGAGACCGTGAAACACGGTATCGCCGGAATCTGCATGCTCTATTACAAGGCTTTTCTGCAGGCCGACCCTTACACAGTGCTTTCGCGGATCAAGGAGAGCGGGCTGAAAGGGCTCCTTATCCCGAACATGCCTCTTTCGGAGAGGAAGGAGTGTTTTGCACAGGCATCGGCCATGGGCATTGAACTCATCGGTTTCATACCGGCATGGGCCGATGAAAGGACCGTGAAGGGCATTGTGGAATCCGCCGGCGGATTCATCTATTTTCAGTCGTATGAGGGGTCTACCGGGCAGCGGTTTCTGCTGGATGGGCGGCTCGCGGCGAGATTCCCCTCGGTGAAAACTCTCGCTTCAGAACTGGACCTTCCCGTTGCAATCGGCTTCGGCATTCACACGGCGGATGATGTGCTTCAAGTCAAGTCCCTCGGAGCCGATGCGGCGGTTATCGGTACGGCTCTAGTGGAGGCTGCGGGTAAGTCGAAAGAAGCGTTGAAAGACTATCTTGCGGAACTCCAAAGAAATTGTTCTTCTTTATCAGCGTGAGCGGGGTGATCGATGCACTACATGATCGCAGTGGACATTGGGACTACAGGAACAAAGGCTGCTCTTTTCGACGGAAACGGCAGGATTTTTGCTCAAGATTATAGGCGTTATGCGACATTTAATGACGGCATGAAAGTGGAACAGTCTCCGGAGGATTGGTGGAATGCAACAGCTGCGGCGATAAAAACAGTGGTGGCCGACTGTGATCGGAGTAGGGTAGCCGCCCTTATGGTGAGCGGACAGATGCAGAATCTCATTCCTGTGGGAAATTCAGCATCTGCTTTATCGAACGCCATTCTGTACTCCGATACCCGCGCATATGCTGAGATGGAAGCGGTTGAAAGGACTCTGGGAAGAGAGACGTTGATACGCATAACGGGAAACCTTCAGGATGCCTCGAGCCTCATTGCCAAACTTTTGTGGCTCAAAAAAAATGATGCCGATCTTTACAACCGAAGCAGATGCATTCTGTTTGGTTCCCATGGATATGTAACTTTCAAGCTTACAGGGCGAAGAAGCTGCGATCTTACTACGGCTTCTACAACAGGTCTTCTCGACATCGCGAACAATGCGTGGGCGTACGATATGCTGAAGGGGATTTCTCTCCGTACGGATATTCTGCCGGAATTAGTCGAAACAGGTTCTGGGGGCGGATACGTAGGATCCTTGGCAGCGGCGGAAACTGGGCTTCCGGAAGGACTTCCGGTTTTTCACGGCTGCGGAGACGTAGGTTCGAACACGATAGGATCGAATGCCGGAGTTGCCGGCGGCGTTTCCTGTTACATTGGAACGAGCGGTTGGCTCGCGATGACGACGAACAACCTTTTGGCGGATCCGGAGAAGGGTATATACAACCTTAGACATCCCGATCCTTCGAAGATCATCCAGGTCGGTCCCATGCTTCTCGCGGGAGGTGCTGTCGATTGGATTATCGAAAGCATAGGTCATGATACCGGAGGGAGCGCCGGTTATGAGGCTTTTGCTGCGGAAGCCGCGCTGGCGGAAGCAGGTTCGGGGGGAGTCGTGTTCCTGCCGTATTTATCGGGGGAGCGTGCGCCTTTCAGAGATGCAGGAGCACGAGGAGCTTTCATCGGCATTTCGCGCACCACGACGAAAGCGGATCTTTACCGTTCCGTTATGGAAGGCGTGGCTTTCGGGATGAAGTCCATCTACGATTCCGGTTCGGCTTCGGCTTTGCATGCAAAATCCATCACGTTTTCCGGTGGTGGGTCGAAATCGGCGGCAATGGGGCAGATTCTCGCCGATGTTTTCGGTTGCGGGGTGAACGTGCCGGAACATTCGGAACTGGTCGGTCTGATAGGATCCTATATCCTATCGGCGAACGCCATGGGTTGGTTTTCGGGGCAGTCGGTGCCCGACGGTCTGTTCCCGCTGCATGCTTCCTATAAACCGCAGGAGGCGAACCGAAAGCGGTATGAGTTGCTCTATCCCGTTTTCCTATCTTTGTATCCGACTTTACGCGAAAGCTTTCAAGCCCTGCGTATGTTCAGAGAAAGGAGTTAGGCGAAAGCCTATTTCCGATATTTCATGTATGGCAAAAGGAGAAGAAAAACATGAAAAAAAGCAGATGTATACCATCAGCAATTGTTCTCGTCGTTGCTATGGGCCTTATGGCATTTCCTCTATTCGGCGGAGGCCAAGGTGAAAAAACAGGGAAACCTGTGGAGAAAAAAATAGCAGTCGTTACTCCCTATATGGCGAACGCCACGACTGCATACGTGATCAAGCAGTTTCAGAAATACGCCGAACAGGAGTCTTTCAAAGTATCGGTATCGGATACTGCAGGGGATTTCGGACTTTTGGTAAGTAGAATCGAAGATGCCATTACTCAAAAGGCTGACGCTATTGTCTTGGGAATGGGGGATCCTGTTCAGATGGTGAAGGGGTTGAAAGCCGCTTCCGCAGCCAATATTCCGGTATTCGGTCTTGATGCGGGGCTTTCCGAAGGGGTTTTGCTGAATGTCACCTCCGACAATACGGATTTGGGAAAGAAAAGCGCCGAACAACTGATAAAAGCCATAGGAGAGAAAGGTAACGTAGTATTGTTCACGCATGATCCTCATCCGGGTGTCCGAGAAAGGGCGGTCGGTGCCGCAGAGATGTTCAAAAACTATCCGGGTATTACAATTGTCGAAAAAATCCACATAAACGTGCCGGGACCGGTGGAAAACGCTCGCAAAGTCACGGAGGATTTGCTTACCGCTCATGCCGGAAAAGGGTCGTTGAGCGGCATATGGGCTGGCTGGGATGAGCCGGCCTACGGTGCGGTACAGGCTATCGAAAAAGCTGGTAGAAATGAAATACGGGTTGTAGGCATCGACGGTACAGATTTCGCCAAAGCGGAGATACAGAAAAAGGGTCCGTTCGTTGCAACAATTGAACAGGATTTCGACGGCATGGCCAAGCTGCTTGTCGGTCTGATAAAAGAATATTTTGCGGGCAAACGTCCGGAAAAACAGCTCTACAAGATACCAGGAAAGATATTCCCTGGTTGATTCTTTGTCGTTCGTGCTATTCCACATGGGGGCGAAAACCGGAAAGATTTCCTGGGTTTTCGCTCCCTGCACAGTTTTCGAAAACGTGCTATCCTATTCGCATGACTTCTAGCAGAAAAGAGCAGGTGCTTTTTTTCGGTTCGATCGGTGTTCTGTTCTTACTCATCATTTCCCTGTTTACGCTCCTCGTGCTTCAGGAATCCGGGAGGAACAAGCTTCTTTCCGAGTATGAAGCCTCGAAAGCGGCTTCCGCTCTTTTAGAGCTCTATGCGAGGCAGGAATCGCTTACAGATCGGGATATGGGGGCCAATGTGCTCGGCTTCGGCATTTATGCTTTCGACGGAAGGCGAATCCTGGCAAAAGGCACTGCCCCGGATTCTCTGGCAGTAGAGGAATCCATGCTCAGCCGAGCCTCCGTCGAAAAGCGGGGCCGTGTATTGAGGATAGTCCGGCCGATCGGCGTTACACAGGGTCTCGGTGGCGGGCAGGGCATGATGCGCAATCGGCAACGGATGTCTATGATGGGAAGGATCGGCGCTTTGCTTTTCCTCGAATACGATGTCTCCTCGTACAGCCAAGGCAACACGTTCATGCTTTTCATGGCCGTGTTCATGCCTTTGTCGCTGGCGGGCGTGCTATTCGCTATTGTGCATCTGTATGTGAAGAACAGGCAACTGAGAGCCAAGGAGGCATCCCAACGCGAACTGGTGAAGCTGGGGGAAGCTGCTCGGACATTGGCGCACGAAATCAAAAATCCCCTCGGGATCATCAGGATCCAGTGTGGGACATTGAAAAAACTGCTTCCGGAAAAGGATCAGAGGCACGTACAGGTCATAGACGACGAGGTGAGCAGGCTCTCCGTTCTCGTGGAACGGATAGGGGAATTCCTGCGGAATCCGCAGGGCACTCCTGTTTCCATAGATCTTACCGCATTTCTGAAAGATCTCATAACGCGATTCGATTATCCGGTGGTTCTAAACGCAGCGCATGAGCGGCCCATACATATCGTTTTCGATCAGAACAGGCTCAGATCCGTGTTCGAGAACCTCATACGCAATGCGCATGAAAGCATGGAGGGGAAAGACGAGCCTGTGGAAATCGGGGTCGAGGAAGGCAAGCATTGGATACGAGCTTCGGTATTCGACCGGGGAAGCGGTCTGTCACCGGACGATCGGGATCGGGTGTTCGATCCATTTTTCACCACGAAGCCGACTGGTTCCGGTATCGGACTTGCGATCACAAAACGGTTCATGGAAGCCATGGGAGGGTCTGTAGAACTTCAGCAGCGCCACGGCGGCGGAGTGCAGGCGGTCCTCCTGTTCAAACGGCCGGAGGGAATATGAAAGTACTCGTTGTTGACGACGAAAAAAACCTGAGGCAGTCGATTTCCGAATATCTCGCCCTTGAGCATATAGAAGCGAAGGAGGCGGAGAACGGACTCTCCGCGCAGCGGCTTTTGAGCGAAGAGGCATTCGATCTGCTCATCACCGATCTGAAGATGCCTGGCATGTCGGGACTCGACCTTCTGGCCTGGATACGCGAATCCGGTCCCGCTGTGCCGGTTATCATGATGTCCGCGTTCGGCGATGTGCGGGATGCGGTGCAGGCCATGAAGCTTGGGGCAAAGGATTATCTGGTAAAACCCTTTGACCCCGAGGAACTGATCATGCGGATCAGACGGATAGCGGAGGAAAACCGGCTGAAGAGGTACAGCGCAGCACCTCGTACCGATTCACGTTGTGCGGAAGAATGGATAGGAGAAAGCCCTTCCATGAAAACCGTACGCAGGCTTGTTGAAAAAGTGGCACCTTCGGACTCCACGGTGCTCGTCACTGGGGAGTCCGGTACCGGCAAAGAAGTAGTAGCCCGTGCGGTGCATTGCATGTCTTCCAGGACGGAAGGCCCCTTCGTACCTATCAACATAGGAGGTATTCCCGATACCCTGCTCGAAAGCGAGCTCTTCGGGTATGAGAAAGGAGCGTTCACCGGAGCGGATCAGAGAAAGACAGGCATGTTCGAGCTCGCATCCTCGGGAACACTATTCCTCGACGAAATAGGCGATATGCCGATACACCTCCAGGTGAAACTGCTCAGAGTCATACAGGACCGCAAGATCCAAAGGCTTGGGGGTACGAAGCCCATACCCATAGATGTGCGGATCATAGCTGCCACGAACAAAACCATCGAAACCCTGGTGAAGCAAGGCAAATTCAGAGAAGATCTGTTTTACCGGCTCAACGTCATACGCATCGAGCTTCCTCCCCTGCGTGAACGGCCGGAGGACATACCTGCCTTGGCGCTTCATTTCATCAATAAGTTGAACCCGCTGATCAAACGGAATGTTGTCGGGATTTCCCCGGAAGCGCTTGCAGTTCTGAAGTCCTACGGATTTCCTGGAAATGTGCGCGAACTGGAAAATCTCATAGAACGTGCCATGATACTGACGGAGAGCGATACGCTCGAGGCGAGGGATTTTTCCATAGCGCCGCCGTCTCAGCAGCGCGTGCTTCCGAAGGCTGGTACCGTGAAGGAACTGGAGCGCCGGGCCATAGAGGAAGCGCTCGCACGATGGGAAGGCAACAGGACGAAAGCCGCGGAAGAGCTTGGCATGAACAGGAGGACCCTCTTCAATAAGATGAAGGAATACGGTATAGGCTGACATGCGCGGAGAGCCTCGCGGTCCGCTGACCTGCGGGATCGCGGATCAGCGGATTCTACGGAAGTCCTCTGCATTCCACAGCTCCGCGCGCAAGCGCTTCCTTAAGCTCTTCGAAGCAGGGTGTCCGGCATTCCGCCTCGAACCACCGTTTGCCTATGTCCGCAAGGTAGTGCGCATCCGAATTTGCGATCGTCGTATATTCTGCGTATATTGCAGAAGAGATGTCGCAGGTGATTTCCACAGCGCTGTACTCGTCCTTTGGCAGAAATCCGAGCTGCGACACCATGCTGAACACCGGCTTGTCTATGTGGGCTGGAATGAAGAGCCCGCTGCGGCCGAATACCGCCTCTTTTATCTCCCCTATGGTCAAGGAGAGCGCGTTTCCCAGGTACCGCTCGACTTCGCCGAGAATCGAATCGTGCTCGTCCACCCAGACTTGATCGCCGAGCTTCTCGGGGATAGTGCGCATGTCGGGAAGATATCCGTACAGGTAGCTGCCCATATCGAGCGCTGCTTCCGCTGTTTCGAAGAGACACAGTATATGCACTTCTTCCACGGAAGTCGCTTCGATTCCGAACAGACAGGCGATTCCGTGCCGTTCGCATGCTGCTGCGAATGCCGGGCAGTTCATGGCGCTGTTGTGATCCGTCACCGCTATGAGGTCGAACCCAAGCTGCTTCGCCTGAGCCGCTATCGCATTCGGGGACATTTCGAGAGATCCGCAGGGGCTTAAGCAGGTATGGATGTGGAGGTCGGCGCTGATGGTCATGAGAACCTCCATTCCACAGCTGCGCTGAACAGATGCAGCTTGTCTCTGCTCTTGATCAGCATGGCATACGGCTCGTTTTTCAGATATTCGAGCATCCTCGGTTTCAGTGTCTGAGCGGTTCTGTCTTCCTGGCTGATCGCCCTCGTATGAAACGATTTCCGCCTATACGGATATGAGCGGAGGAAGCTGCCCGGTTCCGAAGGATTCAAGCCTTTGAGTGGAAGATTTTTCAGAAGCAGCGCAAAAATTTCTTTATTGGTCAGTGCGTACCATATGGTACAGGAAAGAAATCGGAACATCCATATTGAGCGAAGCGAACAGAGGAAAAAGTATGAAAAACGCATACGGCTCAAGCCGGAGGACCGAACGCCAGCTCAGCTTTTTCCGCGGCCGAGCAGGCCATAGAGCCTCCCGGATACGGAAAACTGATCTTCTGCTGTTCTGAACAGCGAAACTTTTTCGGCTCGGGCCGCTTCGATCACATCGTCCGGAACGGACCGGTTGTTGCAGACGACGATGGCGCGGATTCCCGCGAGGGTCGCCACAGCCACTGTGTTTTTGTGTGCCTGTATGGTAATGAGCACCGAATCCGCGGGCGCGTTCGCCATGACATCGCTCAAAAGGTCGCCGGTGTATGCGTTCTTTATAGCGGTTTCGGAATCGGCAACATACACTGTTTTGAATCCTGGTATGTGTTCGAGGTCGTTTACATTCATCGCCAGTCTTACTCCACGGGCAATTCCGCTTTCTCGGACAAATTGACGAGGTAGGTAAGGTTTTCTATCTCGAGCCCTATGTTTACATTGTGGATAATGCATCCAAGAGGTGCCTTGAGATCGACTGGAGCGAAGTTGAGGACCCCTTTTATGCCCGATCGCGTCACAATATCCAGCGCTCGTGCGGCAGCTGCATCCGGCACCGACAGTATGGCGACCTTGATATTTTGTTCCTGTACGAAATTCGGAAGCTCTTGGATATCATAGATGGGAATGTTACCGGAATTGCGGAATTTCTCGGGCGCTATGTCGAATCCTGCCACAACGGATATGCCTTCCTTGGCGAATTCCTTGTACTGCATGAGTGCGGTCCCGATTTTCCCGCATCCGACTATGATGATCCGCTGTTTTTCTTCGAGGCCGAGCACTGTGTTGAGCCGGTCAAGGAGCACATCGATGTTGTACCCCCCCCGTTTATTGCCTGGCAGATCGATGCGCGACAGATCCTTACGCACAAGTGCAGGAGTAATGCCCAAGGCGTCCCCGAGATTGTTGGAAAACACCTTCTCGAACCCGAGGGTTTTCAGTTTTTGCGTCACCCGTTTGTATTTGGACAATCTGAGGATGAGCAATTTATTCATATCGAATCCCTTGTTGCCTTTTATGACACATAAATTAGTTGTGCTTGAAATCACAATATTTAAGTTAGTATATGTTATTTTGATAAAATAAGCAACTATATTTTAAAATTCGCATCTTTATTTAAAGAAAAAAGGCACGATATCCTTGATATTCCCTCGATTTTTGTTTACACTCAGGTGTCTTTACATGAAACTATATGGAGGAAGATATATGGCGGTACAAACTGCTGAGTTGGTTTTTTCCGATGCTACGAATGCTTTTATAGAAGCATGGAGGCACAAGCCGGGGAATCTGATCATGATACTCCATAAGGTACAGGAGGAGTTCGGTTATATTCCGAGGGAAGCTGCGATCAAACTTTCCCAGATGCTCGATGTGCCCTTGGCTAAAATTTACGGAGTGGTCACGTTCTATCATTTTTTCAAGCTCACCAAGCCGGGTAAGCATAAAATCGCTGTGTGCATGGGCACGGCCTGCTACTTGAAAGGGGGAGAGGACCTCATTCAGGAATTGGAAAACCTCCTCGGAATCGGCGTGAACTGTGTCACCGAGGACGGGGAGTTTTCTATCGAGGCTGTCCGCTGTCTGGGATGTTGCGGTCTTGCACCTGTGCTCACAATAAACGGCGAAGTGTACGGAAAGCTGACGAAACAGGAGTTGCCCGAGATTCTCGCCAAATATCGGGGCGAATAGTGCATTACACGATATGCGATTACATGCTGGATCTGTTCGAAAACTCCGTTGAAGCAGAATCTTCCCTTATCGCGGTGGATTTCCTGCAGGACGAATCGGACATCCGTGCGTATATCGCTGATAACGGAAAAGGGATGACGGAAGAACAGCTTGCAAAAGTCCGCAGCCCTTTTTATACGGACGGGGAGAAGCATCCCGAGAGGAAAGTCGGTTTTGGCATTCCGTTCATCGTGCAGGCAGTAGAAATCACGGGCGGAACATTCGATATCGATTCCCACGAAGGCGAAGGCACGTCGATATTCATCCGTTTTCCGCTTTCGCACATAGACTGCCCGCCTGTCGGGGACGTCGTAGGAACCTTTCTCGCCATGCTCTCGAAGCAGAGAGATTGCGAGATCGTGATACGGAGAACCCGTACCTGCGGAGGGAAGGAAAGCGGATATACGCTCGTCAGATCGGACATGATCCAGACGCTTGGAAACATCGAAGAAGCTTCGAACCTCGCTCTCATGCAACGATATATACGTTCCCAGGAAGAGGAACTATGCGTAAGCGGCGGATGACCGCATACAGAAGGAGATGACAATGGGAAAAATGACATTAGAAGATCTGCGAAAACTGCGCGAGCAGAAA
>CAZWAS010000011.1:0-13912 GCA_964631915.1 uncultured Spirochaetales bacterium
CTCCGAATCCGAAATGCTCGTAGATCGAGACGTTCCTCGGATTCTGCGTTTCAAGAAAACAGGATGTGTTGTGCTCTGCGAACTGTTTTAGCATGGGTCGGATGAGCCGTGCGGCGCACCCTTGGCCTTCGTATGCAGGATCCACACATATCATCGACAGATACCAGTGCGGTACAGTCATGAGTCTTGTGTGGAGTTCCCCGGCGAATGCGCTGTATTTTTGCATGGTGCGGATCGTTTCGAACGGATAATGCCATGCCATGACCAAGGCTCCGAATCTGATCGCTGATACTGTGGACATGAGGTGTTTCCCCGGTGGGAGCCAAAGAGCGACCGCCTCTATGCGTTCGGAACAGGCGTATGCTTCGCCGCGATTGATGCCGAAACCTATGACCGGTTTCAGCAGTATGCCGAGGTGCTGTTTCCTTTTTTGAGGATCAGGCAGGAAAAGCTTCATGAGTGGGTCGTTCTGAAATGCCAAAGATGCAGTATCCACGGCTTTCCGCAGATCCCGCATACGAAGCTTGTACACAGCCATATTGTACCGCATGATGATGGGGTTGAAAACATGTTTTCCCCGCTTCCCGAAAAGGTTAGACTGCGGATATAATCGCTTAAAATATCAAGGAGCTTGCCATGGCACGGAAAGCTGATATCGGGCTCATCGGCCTTGCGGTTATGGGACAGAATCTTGTCCTAAATATGAGCGATAAGGGATACACGGTCGCGGTGTTCAACAGGACCGCTTCGGTGACCGAGGAATTTCTCCGCGGTCCTGCAAACGGGCGTATATCGATCATAGGTGCAAAGAGCATCGAAGAGCTGGTGCATTCGCTTTCCGTGCCCAGAAAAATCATGCTCATGGTGAAAGCGGGAGAGGCTGTGGACGCGCTCATCGCACAGATGCTTCCGCTTCTGTCGAAAGGAGACCTCATCATCGACGGCGGAAACTCCCGATTCGAGGACACAGGAAGGCGCACTTCCGACTTGGAAAAGCGGGGCATTTTGTATATCGGCACTGGAGTTTCTGGCGGGGAAGAGGGAGCGCGCACAGGGCCGTCGCTCATGCCTGGTGGGAATGTAGCTGCATGGCCTTTGGTGCGCGATCTGTTCCGCGCCATAAGTGCCAAGACCGATGAAGGGGAACCGTGCTGCGACTGGGTCGGCCCGGCAGGTGCCGGCCACTACGTCAAGATGATTCACAATGGGATCGAATACGGCGACATGCAGCTCATCTGCGAGGCGTACCATGTATTGCGCGAAGGGCTCGGCCTCGAGGCGGAAGCCGCAGCAGGCGTATTCGCTGCGTGGAACGAAGGTGCGTTGAAAAGCTATCTCATAGAGATCACGGCCCGGATCCTCGCGTTCAAGGACTCAGACGGAACTCCTTTGGTGGACAAAATCCTCGACACCGCAGGTCAAAAAGGTACGGGGAAATGGACGGGCATAAACTCCCTGGAGCTGGGGATTCCCATCACCGTCATAAGCGAAGCGGTATATGCCCGATGCCTTTCCGCACTGAAGGATGAACGGACAAAGGCCTCCCGCCTGCTTCCTGCGCACAAAGCGGTGTTCGAAGGAGACTCCCGACTATTCGTCGCAGACATGGAAAAGGCGCTTCTGGCTTCGAAGCTCATTTCATATGCGCAAGGATTCATGCTCATGCGCGAAGCATCGAAAGAATATGGGTGGGGTTTGAACTTCGGCGATATCGCTCTCATGTGGAGAGGGGGATGCATTATCAGGAGCGTTTTCCTCGGAAAGATAAAAGAGGCGTTCGCGAAAAATCCTGACCTCTCCAATCTGCTCTTGGACGATCACTTCAGAAAGGTCATGCTCGACTGCGAACCTTCGTGGCGGTGGGTCGTCGCGAAATCCGTAGAGCTCGGCATTCCGGTGCCGGCATTCTCTTCAGCGATCAGTTTTTACGACGGATACAGGAGCGAGCGTCTTCCCGCGAATCTCCTCCAGGCACAGAGGGACTTTTTCGGAGCGCATACCTACGAGCGGACGGATAGACCGCGGGGCGAGTTTTTCCATACGGAATGGAATACACAACAAACGTGAGGGTAGTACATGGGTTTTTTTGAATCATTGCAGTCGTTATGCGAACACAAGGACAGCGTTCTCTGCGTGGGACTGGATCCGCGCCCTGTTCTAGAAACGGGTCAGTCGTGTTTCGATGCCATAGTGGCGGAGAACAGACGCATCATCGAAGCTACGGCAGCGTACGCTGTATGCTATAAGCCGAACATTGCCTTTTATGAAGCGTTCGGCAGAGAAGGGTTCAGAGCGCTCGAAGAGACGCTCAAGTTGATCCCTCAGGATGCGCTCCTCCTACTGGATGTCAAACGAGGAGACATAGGTTCCACTGCGGAAGCGTATGCGCATGCAGCATTCGTACACTTCTCTGCGGATGCCGTGACGCTTTCTCCGTACATGGGGAAGGATTCAGCGGAGCCGTTTTTGAAATTCCGCGACAAAGGCGTGTTCATGCTCTGCAAGACATCCAACCCGCACGCAGCGAGGTTTCAGAACCTTCAGGTCGAAGGCCCGTGCGGAAAAGAGGCGCTCTATCTTTCCGTGGCCCGGGAGTGCCTTTCCTGGGGAAAGCAGGTAGGACTTGTGGTAGCGGGGAACGACGGTATGGCGCTCCGGGCCGTGCGTACCATAGATGAAAACGCGTGGTTTCTCGCCCCTGGCATCGGAGCTCAGGGCGGTTCCGTGGAGGAGGCTCTCTCATGTGGACTGAGGAAGGACGGGTTCGGTGTGCTTCCGGTAGTGGCTCGGGATATTGCACATGCCGATGATCCTGCGGCGAAGGCGAAAGCCTATGTCGAAGCGGTCAGAAAGGCACGGAAGAAACGCGTCGTATGCCCCGGTATGACGTTCGTATCCGCAAAGAAGCGCGCGGTGCTGAAAGGACTCGTGGAAACCGGATGTTTTAAAACAGGAAGTTTCGTGCTCAAGTCCGGCATCACCTCCCCGTTCTATATAGACCTCAGGAGGATTTCTTCTAACGCTTCCTTGCTCCGCGCAGTGGGGCAGGCTTATGCGGAAATTATCCAGGGGCTTCGCTTCGACAGGATAGCGGGTATACCGGTAGCGGCGCTTCCTTTAGCGACTGCGGTTTCGCTCGAGACAGGCATACCGCTGATTTATCCGCGGATGGCTGCCAAAGATCACGGAACCGGAAATCGCATAGAAGGTACATACGAAGCGGGCGAAACGGTGCTCCTCATAGACGATCTCATCACCACAGGAAAGAGTAAGCTGGAGGCTGTCGAAATACTGAAGGCTTCCGGACTTGCGGTGAACGACCTCGCGGTACTGCTCGAGCGGGGCGCACAAGGGAGGCGAGATATGTCTGCTGCAGGCATTCGGCTCCATTCCTATGCCCATGTGGAGGAGCTCTTCGAGGTATGCAAAGAGCTTGGCGTCATCGACGACACGCAACTCGAAGCGATGAAGAAATTCGCCGCTCAGTAAGGGCACCTCACTCTATGTGAAATTCCACATTAATTCCGAATTCGGCCCACAGTGCCCGAAGATAGTCGCTGTTGGATAGGATGGAAGTGAACGTCATTTTACCCACCAGAGAGAACGTCTCAGTTATATCGAACGTGAGAGCGAAAGAAGGGTAGAAACCTACGGACCATTCAGGAGCGTCGACGTATGATCCTTCGAAAACGGCGTTATGTTCCTTTAGTATGCAATCGACGGGCAGTTTTATTGAAATGCGCGAAACAGGATCGATGAGTATGGAGGATTCGATAGCGAGGAAGGGTTTCCAATATGTCTCTGTGAATACAGCATCCATTCCTGATACAAGGACCTCCGTTAGGGATGATACATTCCTCTGTACACCTATATCGAACATGACTGTGGCGAGAGGTCCAGGATACCACGATATGTCGAGGAATGGCTTCAGGAAATATCCTGTTGTAAATTGCGGTATCAGTATGCCTGCACCGAAAGCAGCTTTAAGTACAAGTTCGTCTGAAACCATAGCGGTCATACCGGCTTCGCCTTGAATCCACAAGGACTGTTCTATGCCGAATGATGCCACTAGTTTCGGCGATACGTAATAGGAAACAGAGAAATCATCAAGAGACAGGAACGCCTCGAGCGAGGTGTCCATATCCGGCAGTGCTGCCGATGTAGATAACCACAGCAGAGAACTCGCCTTGAGCATAGCTAGAAATCGGTTGGTACGGAAGCTGAGGTCGCCTGAAAGGCTTATTTCTCCGTCGACCCTGTTCGTCAAAGGGAAATAACCGATTTCCCCCGTACTATCGAAGAACATGCTTACAATATCCGTACATACATGATAACCTGATATCGCAGCAGCTGACGTAATTTCGGGAAGGAATACAACTTCAGGCGCGATGGAAAGGCTTGCGCTGGGTCCCGCACTTATGGCAATTTCTGAAAACGACGATACTGCAATACAGCATATGAGTGGGCAGAAGAATATGATCTTTTTCATTTTTTTCGTGTTCTCCTCGCCAATTCCTGTTCCATCTGAATCAATCCTCCCCCCTTCTCTATGACTCCGGCCATGAACAAAATTGTATCACTGCCTTTGATACCTGATGCATTTGCCTTGAGAAAGAATGATGCGATGGAGTCGTATGCCGATTCGGGGAACCGGCTTGTTACCAACGCCTTTCCCAAAAGAAGGTAATCATCCTGTTTAAGCCGTTGGATGGATGCGATTTTTATCAATACCGAACAGAGAGCGAGAGTATCCTTGAGAGGGCGTTTTTCTGCTGCCGCGATGGCGAACAGCGTGTTCAATGTGGCATATTCGAGGCCGCTTCGAAACGATACGCTGAGAAACTTCAGGGTTTGCTGATACTCTTGGTGGTTTTTCGTCATGATGCCGCTTTCTTCGATAAGGTTCCGTGCCGAGATGAGCCTTGCAAGTTCTTCGTCCATCGCTTTGAGCAAAGATTCCGGCAGTACCTGTTTGGAAGCTCCCTGATTCATTTTTTCGATGAGAAGCGTTATGGGAATCCCCGCTTTTCCCGCTTGCGATAGCATGGCTCCCAGCTCATCTTTTATTCCTTCGTAACGCTTTGCCTGTTGCTGAGTTTGGAACCACACTGAAAGAGCTTCTTCCGTTTGTGCGGAGATGATGAGGGGGCAGAGGAATATGAGCGCTGTGAAAAAAAGACGAGTTGCGAGCATTCTGCCGGTGTATCCGGACATGTTCTGTGCCATTCTCATAGGTTATGTTCTATATTCCGCTGGTCTCGTCATTTTGATGATCGCCACCTCCTTGGGAATCGGCTTCAGTCTCCTTATTTTTGGCATTCTGATTCTTTCGTGCTGCTTCCTGCCTTTCTTTTTCATCATTGCTTTTTCCGGTTTGCTTCCTGGCCGTATTTATTTTTTCATCTATGTTTTTCCGTTCCGCTTTGACAAGGTCGATCTTCTGATATGCGGCTTCTATCATTTTTCGCGCTTGAATCAGCGCTGCATGCAGCGGAGTCCCTCTCCTCAGCGTAAGGTCGGTGTGTATGAGCAGCTCAGTCATCAACCGTGCCGCTTCCGTCGGGTCTTCCGGGAGTTTAAGGCCGGATAGAGCTTTCCCTGTGAGTTCCATGGTTACCTCTGATATGATATGACCGTTCAGGCCGTATTTGAGTTCTTGTTCGAAACGGCCAACCCACGCCTCATCCTGCGAAATCGTCAAGGAGCCTACCAAATTGTCGAATCCTTTTTCTTTTAAATCTTGGGCGGATCCAAATGCAACATGCAGGCATAGGTATGCGACGATCAGTATATTTTTCATATCGTACTCCTGTCTCACAATTTCAGGAGAGAACTTTCTCCTCCGAATCCGTCTTCCACGGATGTGTCTGAGGATGGATCGGGAATCCATAGGGCGTCGTCGATTATGAAATTATACAAGTAAATACCGCCTTTCCTGAGCTTGATATTCACGTGCCATGTTCCGCTTCCGTCGGAGCCTTCGCGTCTCAGCTTCAATGGATTCCAGTCGGTGAAATCCCCGACGAGATGAACCTGTTTCGCCTCAGGAGCAGTGAGTGTGAACCGGACCAGAATCTCGTCAGGCTCACCTCCAAAAGAACCTTTCGTAATGAACAGTACGCTGCCGAGGGCGAGCAGGAAAACCGCAACTGCGGCAGCAGGAACGAAGAACTGAGACTTTTTTCTCTTACCGACAGGAAGAAGCGTTATGCGTTTCAGCACACTGTTGGTGAAATCCGGTCCGACAGTATCTTCCGGGAAAAGATATTCCCCTTGCATCCCCGTTTCCTTTTCAATAAACGGAAGCAAAGCCCCATAGCGGATTGCACAGTCCTTGCATTCGTCTATATGTTTCCTGATATGGAGAAATGCGGGGGGGGCCACCTTTTTCCCCTGCACCCAAGCGTCAATGGAACTTTGTACAGCGCTACATTCCTTTTCCATCATCAATAGTATACCTTATTTCTCTTGTTTGGTTGCATCTTTTTCCAGAATCTCTTTCAGTTTTTTCCTTGCCCTGAAAAGCCTTGATTTCACGTTCTCTTTCCCGATGCCGAGGGCTTCCGCGATATCGTCGACCGATACATCTTCCAAATAGTAGAGCACGACGACATCCTTGAGCGGAGCGGGCAAGCTCTTCACGGCATCCTGTAGCGCTTTCTTCTGCATTTCCTTATCCGTTATTATTTCCGGTGTCTCTGCTGCAGGCTCATCGACGAGAATCAGTTTCCGTTTCGTATCGGCAAGGCGTTTCAGAACGGAGCGCCTGCTTTTTACCCAATTCAGTGCAATGGCATACACCCACGGGGTGAAGCTTTTTCCCAATCTGAATCCTGCAAGCGATTTGTAGATGCGTAGAAACACCTCCTGTGCGGCATCTTCCGCTTCCTCCCGGTCGGAGAGGTAGGATAAACAGATGCGGAACACCGTATTCTGATACTGTTCGACAATTTTCCCGAATGCATATGTATCTCCTTTCAATGTTGCGCTTATGGATTCCAGTATTTCAGCATCCGAATATTTTTTCATAGATACGGTTAAATATAGCAGCAATTCGGAGTATTTCAATGCAACCGAATTTTTTTCGTAAGGTATATATATACAGAATCACCTGTTTCGAGGAGGAATTATATGAAACAAAAGAATATGACGGTGTTTGCATGGGCGATGGCCCTGTCGTTACTCGGGTTTGTCTTTGGTTGTAATTCGGCTGTTACTTCTTCTTCCGATGAAGGAACGGTTGCATTGTACCTCACTGACTCTCCTGTGGATGCGGAAACGGTGAAAGGAGTATGGATAACGGTCACGGATATACGGTACAATCTCAGCATGGATGAAACGAAAGACGACTGGCAGAGTTTTTCAGGATTCCAAGGACCGCAAAAATTTGACCTGCTCGATCTTTCTGGCGGTATTGTCGCATCTTTAGGAAGTATGTCCCTTGCAGCAGGACAATACAATCAGATACGTTTCATGCTTGATGCACCTGAAAGTAACCAAACTAATCCGGTGTCACCAGCCTGCTACATTGAGTTTACGGATGGTACCACCAAACCGCTTTTCGTCCCCAGCGGTTCTGATTCCGGGTTTAAAGCGACAGGTGCGTTCGAAGTTCCAATCAATGGGACAGTGGCTATTGTTGCGGATTTTGATGTGAGGAAAGCAGTAGTACGAAAGGGGAACGGGGACTATCTGCTGAAACCGGCTAACGCGTTCCGACTCATTGTTGGAGGCGAGGCAGGGAAGATCGGCGGAACCGTGACGAACCCACCGGCAGGAAAAGATGTTGTGATCTATGCATATGAAAACGACACATATACGACTGCAGAAGCAGCGGAACCTGAGTCTGAAGCAGTACGGTTTCCAGGAGCTGTTACCAGTGCGAAAGTGAAAAAACTCGAGGACGGAACATATACCTATGTCATTGCGTTTCTCGCAGCCGAGATAGATGGGACTCCTGCTGTGTATGATCTGGTTGCAGCGAGTTACGCTTCCGATGGTACATTTGAAGGGATATTAACGACTCGCAACTCTATTTCGGATGTGAGTGTTTCTGCGAATGCAAAGACCACTCTCCCCATTGAGTTTTGAAAATATAGCCGATGCGGATACGCAAAAAGAGCGTCCGCATCGGTATGTGCTTCTTATCCATCAGTGAAGTTCAGTTGTTGCTCAGCGCTAAATTGTAGGTAGCGACGATGTTTTGCAGCGTCAGAGACGAGAAATAATCCTGGATCCGGTTTGCCGTTTCCTTCCACACAGGATACGCGGTACATCGCTGCATGCGAGGGCAGGATTCTTCGTCTCGATTTTCGCATCCGACACAAGGCGCAGTTTCCAGCGTCTCTCCGACGGCATCGAAGATATCCTTGACCGATATTTCCTCGAGAGCTTTGTGGAGCACGAAACCTCCGCCGGGTCCTCTGAATGAATCGATGATTTTCGCCTTTTTCAGCTTGAAGAATATCCGTTCCAGAAATTCAGGAGAAATTTGTTCTGCAGCCGCGATCTGCCGGATGGATATCGGTTGATTTTGTCGACTACTGCTGGAGGTTGCAAGATTGAGCACGGCACGTAACGCATATCGCCCTTTTGTTGTTATCCTCATGACTTTTCCTGATTCAATTCCTTTCCATTTTAGTCAAGCATCGATTACCCATTGTATCCGTTTTTTGGGAAAAATCAAGCGGAATTTGTATTTTTTTTCACGAATTATCTAGATCGATATTCAAATAAGTCAAGTTTTTAGGTATTTATGCGTTCCACATATTCGCCTGTCTCGGTATTCACGAGGATTTTTTCGCCTTGCTTTATGAATATCGGAACTCGCACTTTGAGTCCGGTTTCCACAGTCACGGTTTTTGTTGCGCCTGTCACAGTATCGCCTTTTATTGCGTTTTCCGCTTCGGTGACCGTGAACACGATTTTATAGGGGATTTTCACATCGATCGGTTTGTCATCCCACAGTACGACGTCGAAGGTTTCGCCGTCTTTCATGTACAGACGTTTTTCTTCCATACCTGCCACCGGTACCGTGAACTGTTCGTAACTCTCGTTGTCCATGAAATGGCAGTTTTCCGCATCCGCATACAGGAACTGGCACGGCTTCGTCTGTACATTCACTTCTTCGCAGTTATCCTGGGTTTTCATGGTTTGTTTGAGCACGAGACCGGTTTTCAGGTTTTTCATTTTCAGGCGGACGAACGCCGATCCTTTGCCCGGGTTCACAAACTCGCGCTCGACTACGAGATACGGGTCATTCTTTATAAGAAGGCACATGCCTTTGTCTATCTGTCCTGCTTTGATCATAAAATCCTCTTTCTACATAAGTATGATGTTGAATTTGCGCGCTACACTTTATCAGAAAACGGAAAAGAAATCACCCCCCTGATGGATTCAGTACCTGTGAAAGCCATGACCAAGCGGTCGAACCCGAGGGCCACGCCGGAAATGTCTGGAAAGCCTCGAGCGAACAGATCGGGAAACGTTTCGTCCACAGGATGCGGCACGATCCCCTCCGCCTTTGCTTTCGATTCGCTTGCAAAAAAACTCCGCATCCGTTCGGGATTCGTCTCCTCGGTGAAGCAATTCGCGAGCTCCATGCCTCGTACGTACAGCTCCCAACGTTCGAGGTAATCAGTTCCGGGAATGCGTTTTGCGAGTGTGTCGATGTTCGCCGGATAATCGCAGAGCACAAGGGGACGGTCCTGCGGCAAGTTAGGCTCCACATAGGTGAGGAACACCTTGTTGAAAAGCTCTTCCCATGTGTCCGCAGGACTTGCACAGATATCCGGTTTGCTCAGAGCAGCTTCGAGCAGACCCCCGATCGAAGCGCAGGCGGAAAGATCGATGCCTGCATATGTGCGGAACGCCTCTTCCATGGTCATGAGCCTGAACGGAGGAGCCAGGTCTTTTCGGGTAGTTCCCGCGAGGAGATGGCGGAACAGCTCTTCGGTGATTTCTATCGATGCGCTGTAATCGGCTCCTACAGTGTACCATTCGAGCATGGTAAATTCCGGATTGTGCAGTCGACCTATGGATTCGCAGTTCCTGAAAGCTTTCGTGAGCTGAAAGATATTCCCCGAACCTTGAGCGAGGAGCCGTTTCATCCACAGTTCCGGAGATGGTATGAGAAATAGGTCCCTCTCCCCGCGGAACGGATCGACGAATTGGGTCTTGAACACTTCGATATGCGCCTCGGGTATGAGATCCGGGGAAAGAATCGGAGTTTCCACTTCTATGTAACCGTTTGCAATGAAAAAAGTCCGCACGCTCTGCGCAAGGGAGGCCCGCTGCCTCAGAGTTTCGACGGTCATCGCGGATCGCCGCCCAACCCCGATGCGGAATATCGGATGCCAAATGCCTCTGCAACGCTTTTGTGCACGCACAAACCTTCGTAGGTGTTTAGGCCGCGGCAGAGTTCGCGCGATTTTCCGCACGCATCTTCGACTCCGTGTTCTGCTAAGAGCAGACCGAACCGAAGAGTAGCGCTCGTCAGAGCCAAGGTGGATGTGAGAGCAACCGCGCCGGGCATATTGGAAACGCAGTAGTGTACGATGCCGTCGGTTACGAACACCGGTTTGTCGTGTGTGGTGGGGCGGCTCGTCTCCGCACACCCGCCCTGATCCACCGCAACGTCCACGATCACCGCGCCTTTTTTCATGATGGAAAGATGTTTTTTTCTGATGAGAAGCGGTGCTTTCGCTCCTGGAATGAGTACCGCTCCTATGATGATATCGCTTTCTGCTAGCACTTTCTCTATGTTCGCTTCCGTGCTGTAGAGGGTAGTGATCTGCCTGGGGAATATATCGTCCAAATATGCGAGCCGCGAAGCGTTTATGTCGAGCACAGTCACTTCTGCTCCGAGACCTATGGCGATCTTGCACGCGTTGGTTCCTACGACTCCGCCTCCGAGTATCGCGATCTTCCCGCGTTGCACGCCCGGCACTCCGCTCAGGAGAATGCCTCTGCCTCCGAAGGGTTTTTCAAGGTATTTGGCACCTTCCTGGACGCTCAGTCTGCCTGCAATTTCGCTCATAGGTTTCAGGCAGGGAAGCTCGCCGGTATCCGTTTCTATGGTTTCGTACGCGACGGCTTTCACTTTTTTCTGCATAAGGATTTCTGTGAGCGTGCGGTTCGCAGCGAGGTGGAGATAGGTGAACAGGATCTGGTGTTCGCGGAATAGGTCGTACTCTTCAGGCAGCGGCTCTTTCACCTTCACGATCATGTCGCAGCATGCGAATATCTCCCGCTTGTCGCTCAGTACCCGCGCTCCGGCTGCCTTGTATTCCTCGTCCGTGAATCCGGCGTTGGTCCCTGCATCCTGTTCTATGAACACCGAATGGTTGCGCGAGCAGTAGGCTTTTACGCATGCCGGAGTCATGCCGACCCTGTACTCGTGGGTTTTTATTTCCTTCAGCACTCCGATATTCATGCTGCCTCCTTCAAACGCGTTCAGCCGTCTCCTTTCCCGCTCCTGCTTTGAACAGCGTCCGTTTCACGGAATTGGACAAGATATCCGCGATCGAGTATTTCCCGTTCGCGACGATCGTGTCTATGCCGCGGGCGGTGACCATCTCCGCTGCACGTACCTTCGAATACATGCCTCCCAGACCGAGAGGATTTGCTTTCTTGGATGCTGCCTGCTTTATGCTCTGATCAATGTGCTCCACAGTTTCGATGAGTCCGGGATTCGTGTTGTTTTTCGGATCTTCCATATGTAGTCCGTCTACATCGGTGAGTATGAGCAGAAGGTCCACTTGCATCTTGATCGCGACAAGAGCGGCGAGAATATCGTTGTCCGTGAAACTGGAATTGTACTCAAGCTCTTCTTTATTGATGAGGTCGTTTTCGTTGATGATAGGTATTGTCCTCTGGCCAAGGTACGCATCTATGATGGTCCTGATGGTTTTCTCTTCGTTTTTCTTGTCGAAATTGTGATGCGTCAGAAGCACCTGTGCGATGATGATATGTTCGCTTTTGAAGTAATCTTTGTAATGCTTCATGAGCTTGATCTGCCCTTCACCTGAGAGGAGCTGTATTTTCAGCGTATCTTTCGGCCTTGTCTCAAGGCCTTCGATTTCCATACCCGCGGCGACCGCTCCGGAAGTCACCAGAAGGATGTCGTGCCCTTCGTGGTGCAAGGCTGCGATCTCTTTCACTTTTTTTTCGAGCCAATCGTTGTTGAGCTTATGTCCCTTGCTTATAAGGGCGCTGCCGATCTTGATCAGTATTCTCATGATATATCCCGATGTTTGAATGTCTTTTTTCCTGTTGCGTAATCGCCTACAATATGTCCTTTGCCTTCGAGCCTGAATTTCGTGCTCGTGAGCCCTTCGAGACCGACAGGTCCGCGGGCGTGTATCTTGTACGTCGAAATGCCGACTTCGGCTCCGAGACCGTATCTGAAACCGTCTGCGAATCTGGTCGAACAGTTCCACATGACGGAACTAGAATCCACCTCCTCGAGGAAACGGGATGCGGTACTCTCGTTCCGGGTAATGATGGCGTCGGTATGGTGACTTCCGAACAAGTTTATATGATGTATCGCTTCGTGTAAAGAATCCACGATTTTGATCGAAAGCACAAGATCGTTGTATTCGGTGCTCCAATCCTCCTCAGTAGCAGCTCGACACTGTATAATGGAGCGTGTTTCTGCATCCCCTCTGAGCTCTACCGCGGCGAGTTTTTCCGCAACGCGCGGCAAAAAATCCCTTGCTGCGTTTCTGTGCACGAGCAGAGTCTCTATGGCATTACACACAGCAGGGTATTGGCATTTCGCATCGTAGGCGACCGAGAGCGCCATGTCCAGATCCGCATCTTCGTCGATGTACAGATGGCAAATGCCGCTCGCATGACCGAGAACCGGTATGCGGGTGTTATCTATGATGTATTTTACCAGCTCGTTCGAACCTCTCGGAATGAGAAGATCGATATACGCATCGAGAGAGAGCATGCTGCGGATCTCTTCCCTGGTTTCCGCGAGGTGAATTGTGTTTTTGAATACGGGATCGGTGTTCTCCGCTGCCGTCTTGAGGATGTCATAGAGGATTTTATTGGAACAGCTCGCCTCGGAACCGCCTTTGAGGATGACGACGTTTCCCGATTTCACGCAGAGGGAGGAAATCTGGACCAAGACATCGGGCCTCGCTTCGAATATGACGCCGATGACGCCGATGGGCACCGTATACTTCCTGAGCACGAGAGAATCGTCCAATTCTCGATGAATGATCGTTTTTCCCACAGGATCGTCGAGACCGATCACGCTTCTGACGCTGCGGATCATGTCGTTCACCTTTTCGTCCGAAATGGCAAGCCGTTTGACGAGAACATCCTTTACATTTTGCTGTTTCGCTCGCTCTAGATCCTTTTTGTTCTCTGCGATGATCGCTTCCCTGTTCGCCTCTAGTGCATCGGCTATGGCTGCGAGCGCTTTGTTTTTCGTTTCGGTTTTCACCGCTGCGAGGAGGAAGCTCGCTTCCTTCGCAGATTTCACCTGTTCTATCAGCATGAGTGTTTCCTTGTTCGGCGCGGACTATCTCGTGTAGATGAGAATCCGCGAATTCCTTGCAGTATTGTAGTGATTTCGTTTCTCTTCCGGAAGATCGGAAATTTGTCCTGTTCTGAAGCCGAGTTTTTCGAACCAGTCCGATGTCCTGGTGGTGAGGAGAAATACCTGGGCTATGCCCTGTTTTTTTGCTTTTTCAAGCAGGTACGTCACAATTTTCTGACCGATTCCCATATCCTTGAACTCATCGCTCACCGCTATGCCCGCTATCTCTGCTTGGTTGCCCGCGTATTTCAGGAGGCTACCGCAGCCTTGTATCGTATTGTCGATTTCGTACACGATATAGTCGCTGCAGGTGGCTTCGAGCTGGGCTTCGTTCCGCGGGACGAGTATGCCTTTCGCCAT
>CAZWAS010000011.1:13937-25797 GCA_964631915.1 uncultured Spirochaetales bacterium
TGATTCGCAATACATCCGCGATGTCCTCATGCCTCATCTGTCTGATGTTCGCGTACTGGTTCGCATAGATCATTACTCCGGAGCCGAGGTTCGTAAATATTTCCTGGAGTATAACTCCCTCCACCCTACCGTCGAGGATGTGCACTCGGTTTACACCCCCTGAGCACGCACGCAAAGCCAGGGTGAGGAATTCCACTGCAGGATCGTTTCTTGCGCCGTTGTCCTTGAGGAATGAAGTCACCTCGTCGATATTGAGCCGCGGTATAAGCCCTTCGGGAGTTGAATCATACTCGTCGGTATTGTCGTACTTAGCTTTCTCGATTCCAGGGAAGTCGGACAAGAAAAACAGTTTTTCCGCCTTGAGCTCCGCACTCAGCACGCAGGCGAGTTCGTTCGAGGAAATGTTGTACGGCTGCCCCAGCAGGTTCCACCCTATGCTCGGAAGTATGGGGATGTGATCCCCTGCTAGAACATTCCGCAGAAGATCGGTTTTGATCTTGTCAACTGTACCGGAGAATTTGAAATCCACTCCGTCCTGCACGCCGATGCTCCTTGCTCTGACCCAGTTGCCTATGATCGCATTCGTATTGTTTCCAGCAAGGCGGGTCATAACCTCGTTCGCCACATCGAATGCCGCCATTTTGATGAAAGGCATTGCTTCAGCCGTGGATATGCGTATGCCGCGCTTTTTTTCGCACACGATACCGTATTTTTCGAGCACCGTGTCGATCCTCTGCGTCGAACCGGGAATTATGACGATCTTGATGCCCAGATTATGAAGCATGACCAAGTCTTTAATAAGCACGCCGAAGTACGGGTGATCGATAATGCTGTTGTCGATTTTAAAGACGAACAGCTTGCCCTGGTATCTGCTCGCATACACGAATACTTCCCGTATTATTTCTACGTGGAGGCTTTCCTTGCCTTGGGACATTGTCTCAGAAAATGTGTCCTGCATACTGTGTTCCGATTGTGGAAGAGTGTACCATGTTTTCTTTTTTTTTTTTTTTTTTTGGGAATTCCCGGTTTTGCACATATTACTAGGTTTTCCGAGCAGAGCAAAAGCCATCTGTGCTTAAACGCTTCTCGGCGCAAGCGCCTACGGAACTGCACTCGGTGACCTTTGCTCTGCCATGAAAGCATTGCTGGATAGGGAGAACATATCAGATGGTATGGGGTAAGGTTACAATGAGGTGCGTGCCTTCAGGTTCGTTCGAGGAAAACCGTATGTCGCCGCCGTGCACACGGGCGATGAGCAGAGAGCTGTAGGCGCCGAGGCCGGTACCTCCGTCCTTGTTGAAGGTCACATATTTCTGGAAGAATACCGACCGTATTTCCTCGGGTATGGAACCGAAATTGTGAATATCGATCGTATGCTGCAAACCGCCCTGCAGGGATATAGTGACCGTCTTTCCGAACGGCGACGCTTCCACGGCATTTTTGATCAGATTGAAAAACATCGTTTTTATATGGAGGTAGGAACCGGAAATATAATATGTATCGGTTTTCTCAATCTCCTTGTCGTTGATGAGTATGCGGATGCGAATGGATCGCTGCGATGTGTGCTTGATGAGGTTGTCGCTGATGATTTTGAACAGCTTTATCAGCTCGATGTTCTCCGGCACGAGGCGGTATGTGCCGTCTTCGATTTTGTAAAATTCTATCGCATTGGTAATGAGGTTATTCATATCTTTCGCATTGGAATAAATGAGGTCGGTGTACAGGTGCTGATCGCTCGAAATACCGCTTTCGTTCAGCATCTGGGAAGCACCGATGATGCCCGTCAGGGAGTTCTTCAGGTCGTGCTGCATGATCCGCTCGATATCGTCCTTGAGCATTGAATTGCGCATTTTTTCCGTCTTATCCACGGCGATTTCCACAATACCGCTCACCCCTGCGTCGTCGCCTTTGAGGAGAAACATGTTTTTTTCGATCCAGGTGTTCTTTTCTTTGAGGAAAAGCGTCGATCCGCCGATTTTGCTTTCCCGTGTGATAAGAGGGCAATCCGTACACGGATTCTGATAGCCGTACAGGTATTCGTAGCACTTTTCCGATTCGTTCGGATTCTTCCCTGCCATATTGATTGCTATGGTATTCATCTTGATGATGTAAAGATTTTCATCCACCACCACGACAGCCGCTTTTATAGCATCAAAGATGCTTTCCATATCGAAAAGCGTATTCAGTACCCTCCTGTTCAGTTCTATGCCCGGAGAGCTGATGTAAAGATTATAGTAGAAAAGTTTGTACTGCTTTATGCCATACCAGACAGAAAGCGGGGTGATCACCATAATGATGCTTCCGAGCGCTGGTATGTCGATTTGCAGGAAGGCAGGCACTATCACGTTCAGCGTGATAATCGCAATAAAAGACACGATGTCTGTTATGATGAATATCAATGCCTGGTTTCTTAAATTTTTATTTTCACCTTTTTGAGCATACACGGTAAGGAGCAGTATTCTGATGACGAACGAACAACCGCAGAACGCTATGAAGAATATGAGCCAGGTGCCGAAGTCCGCCACGATTTCGATTGGTCCCCACGTTCCTATCTTGAAATCCTTAACGAGCAACGGACCTGTGAAAATGCGGGCTATGAGCGCCGCAGCGGGCAGATACAGGAGCGTATGGACCCACCATGAGCGTACGAGTTTTTCCTTCCTCGTCATGAGAAGACAAAAATGGATACCCAGCGCTTGCATGAGCACCCATCCGAACGATGATGCCTTGTACCATCCCCAGATACGGGATATGTCCGTTTCCGCATAGATGAATGTGTAGCAAAAAGACCAGATGCTTGAGCACAGGGTGAGCAGAGCATACGTGACGGTAAGAGGAGATTTGAGCGAAAGCCTGAGAATATATATGCAGAGTATGAAACTTGTGAGAAACGCGGTGAATGACAGGAGCGACAATGTATTCATATCAGGTCTCTGATTATTACTCGGAATTCCCGCTGCGCGCAACAAAAAAATATTTCCCCTTCGAACGGATTTTTGTACGGACTATGGGTTTCGAATTGACAAAGCCCGCACATACTTGCGTATAATAATTAGAGAAAGAAAAATTGAAGCGAGGTATGCATGAGCAGAGTCCTAAAATCAGGCGGTATCGGCGTTTTGTTTTTTTCGCTGCTTTTTTGCATATCGGTGAATTCGTTGAATGCCCAGGGTTCCCAGGAAGCCGCGGTTCCCCATTACGCAGTACCTGAGCATCTGCTCACACTCATAGAGAGCGGATTGGAACCCTATGTGCTTGTGGATGTGCGGACCCCCGAAGAGTTCGCCTCCGGCCATATCCCCAGTGCTGTGAATATTCCGTACGACATCATCGGTACCAGGCCTCCCACAGCGGACAAGGATGCGCTTATCATCGTATACTGCAGAAGCGGAAGAAGATCTTCGAGCGCACGAAATACGCTCGTATCCATCGGCTACACCAATGTCGTCGATTTCGGTGCAGTCGATCGCTATCCTGGAACGCTTGTCAAATGATCGCCATGAAAACAGAGAAACGGCGGAACAAAATACTTTCGATTCTGCGCGCTATGCAGAAAGAAGTTCGCGTGGAAGAGCTCGCAGCCATGCTGGATGTTTCACCGCTTACGGTGCGCCGTGACCTCGAACAGCTTTCAAAGGACAGAACTATTATCCGGACGCACGGCGGTTGTCTCGCAGTGGGCCGTGCCGCTTTGGAAACGGAGTATCACAAAAAAGTCGCTTTGAATTTCGAACTGAAGAACGCGATCGGACGCGCAGCTTCCGAAGAAGTGCGAAAAGGCCATGCGCTCCTCATAAACGATGGATCCACGACCTTTCATCTCGCCTCCCATCTCGGCGGGATCGGGCCTCTCAGCGTGTACACAAATTCCCTCGCCATGATCTCAGAGTTGAGCAGGTTTTCCGAAATACGGTTATACATCATCGGAGGCGAATACATGAGCGAGCACTATTCTCTCCGCGGCAGTTTCGCGGAGACTATGCTCGAGAAACTGAGTTTCGATCTGGTCTTTCTCGGTGCGGATGCCATAGACGACGCGGGGCACTGTTTAGTCGGAACTCCAGAGGAGGCCCGATTCACGCAGATCATGCTGAGTCGCGGCAGGCGGAAGATCCTGCTCGCCGATCATACGAAAGTCGGCCGGAGTGCTCATATGCCCTATGGTGCGCTTTCGGATTTCGATATGTGGATAACGACAAAGGGCATAGCGCATTCCCTTCTTGTGCGGTTCGCAAAGCAGACTTCCATCCGCGAACTCGGCTGATATGCATCGGTTCCGCAACGGTCTTCTCGAAACATAGACGTTCAGAGCGACGATGAAACATGTCGCTGGACCTCCATTGTTGGTTCAGCCATACGTGCACTAGGGGGATGCTTGACAAGGAAGGATATGCGTATTATACTGAACAAAACGATCAAAAAAAATGATAAATAAGATCATTAATAGGAGTTTTTATGCCGAAAGACTGGTGGAAAAAGAGTGCAGAGCATATTCCGCACCTCGTGACGAGTGAAATTCCGGGACCGAAATCGAAGGCCATGCATACCAATACGACAAAATATTTCCACGGCCTGTCGAGCCAGGTGAAGCTGTTTCCCGTGTGCTTCGAGGAAGGATACGGCATCACGCTGACCGATGTGGACGGGAACACGTATCTGGATTTCTCCTCTGGCATATATGTCACATCTCTCGGACACTGTCATCCGAAAATCTCTGAAGCCGTCGCATACTGGGCAAAGAAATTGATGAATGCGCATGATTTTACCACGCCGATAAAGGATGCTTTGGTGACTAAACTCGCAGGGATTCTTCCCGGGAACCTCAATGCCATGCAGTTCTATTCTGACGGAACGGCTGCCGTCGAAGCGGGAATCCGCGCAGCCAGAGCCATCACCGGCAAGCAGGAGTTCATATCCTGTTTCAGGGATTTCCATGGAAAGACGCAGGCTGCCGTGAGTTGTGCTCAAATGTACAGAGGCGATGTATTCACCTATGGACCTACCCGTACGCCCGGTTTTTACATGGTACCGAGGCCCAACCCCTATAGACCGGTGTTCGCAAAAACGGACGGCACCATAGATACCGATAAGTACATCGCATTCTACGATGAGTTCATTACCGAGGGGACAGTGGGCAATGTGGCTGCATTCGTGTTGGAGCCTGCGCAAGGCTGGGCAGGCTCCATATTCCCGCCTGACGATTTTTTCCCCAAACTGAAAGCCCTTTGCGAAAAGAGGAAAATTCTGCTATTCGCGGATGAGGTGCTCGCTGGCATGGGACGTACGGGCGAATGGATGTGCATGAGCCATTGGAATGTAGTGCCCGATATCGTGACCTTTGGTAAGTCCTTCGGAAACGGGTTCCCGGTCACTGCCATGGTTGTAAAAGGCGAGAATGGGGGAGCCCTCGATAAGATTTCTGCTTCTTCGAGCTACGGTGGAAATCCGATGGCGTGTGCTGCGGCTCTCGCTTCCCTCGAGGTGATCGAAGAAGAGGATATACTTGAAAACGTCAGGACCGTGGGCGGATTTTTTATGAAGCGCATGGAAAAGATGAAGGAGGATCATCCGATCGTCGGAGACGTGAAGGGGAAAGGATTCCTCCTCGGCATCGAACTCGTGAAGGACAAGAAAACCAAGGAACCATTCGACGAAGCGGGAAAACTTGTATATCAGAAAGCGTTCAGAAAAGGGCTTGCTTGGATACCTGCAGGCCACATTCTCCGCATGTCCCCTCCTCTGATCATGGATGAGAAATATGCTGCCATGGGCCTCGACATGATCGAAGAATCCATAGCAGAGGTGGAAAAAGAGTTCGGCTACAGATAGGAGGGATGCATGAGAACAGTCCGTTTTGCGATCGTCGGTCTCGGCCTTATGGGTAGGGAATTCGCAAGCGCAGCCGCCCGCTGGAACCATCTGCCTGATATGGATGTGCGGCCGCAGATCGTTGCCGTTTGCGACAACGCGTTAAACGCTCAGATGGAGGGGTGGTACCGCGACATGCTCCCTTCCATAAAACAGGCAACCAAGGAGTATAAAGAAATTATTAGAAATCCGGAAGTGGATGCGGTTTACTGCGCCGTACCGCACCACCTTCACGAAGAGTTCTATATCGCCATCATCGAAGCGGGAAAACATCTTATGGGGGAGAAGCCGTTCGGCATCGATAAAAAAGCGAATGACGCGATTCTCGCCGCGACACGCGCACGGCCCGATGTGTTCGTCCGCTGTTCTTCTGAGTTTCCCTTTGTCCCTGCCATGCAGCGGCTCTGCGACATGATCGAAGCCGGCAAAATCGGCACTATTCTCGAAGTGGAAGCAGGATTTATCCATTCGAGCGACCTCGATCCTGCAAAACCGATCAACTGGAAACGGATGGTCGAGTTCAACGGCGAATATGGCTGCATGGGAGACTTGGGCATGCATCCCTGTCATGTTCCGTTTCGGGCAGGATGGATTCCTCAGAATGTACGCGCGATACTGTCGAACATAATGCAAGAAAGACCAGACGGTAAAGGAAACATGGTTCCTTGCGATACATGGGACAACGCAACGCTGTTCTGCGAAACTAAGGATACGAAGACGGGGCATCTGTTCCCCATGACTGTTAAAACGCAGAGAATCGCTCCGGGCGAGAAGAACACATGGTATCTCTCCGTGCTGGGTACGAAATACTCTGTTCGGTTTTCCACGAAGAACATCAACTCCATACAGATACTCGAGTATGCAGGCGGGGAACAGGCGTGGCAGACTATAGACATGGGGCACGAGACGAGCTTCAAGTCCGTGACAGGCGCAATTTTCGAGTTCGGTTTCTCTGATGCGATACTCCAAATGTGGGCCGCGTTTCTCTATGAACTCGAGCATAAGAAACCGAAAAAACCGTTCGCAGGATGCGTCACGCCCGAGGAAACAGCGCTGAGCCATGCGTTGTTCACTGCGGCTCTGGAATCGCAGAGAACCGGCACAACGGTGAAGGTGTAATCGGTTCTCCCTGTCGTGCCGGAATTTGCGCATCCCTGTACCTGCGGTCTGCAGTACTTCTGCCAGCAATACAATATGAGCGCACTGTGCACAGTACATACTGTGGTACAGTATGTACTGCAGACACACGGATAGCGGAAAATCACACATCGAACGGCATCGGACTATGTCCGTTAAAGTGAGATGTGTCGATTTTCCGCTATCCCTCAGTTAGGCTATGGATTTCTCTGTACCTACAACCTGCGATCTCGCCCGGCACTCGTACTTACAGTCATCTGTGGCACCTATGGCCTGCGGTACATCCCTGTACTTCGCCTTGCAGAGCGCAGCAATTACCGGTAAGATGCCTGCAAGGAGAACCGCTCATGAACCCCGGAGATATGTGCGCTGGCTTTGAAGTCGTATCCGTACGTGATCTGGAAGAATACCAGGCGAAAGGAATACTCCTCAAACACCGCAGCAGTGGCTGCGAGGTCTATCATGTATGCAACAACGACGAGGAGAATCTCTTTTCGTTCGGATTCCGCACCGTACCTTCGGACAATTCCGGGGTGGCGCATATTCTAGAGCATTCGGTGCTCTGCGGGTCCCTCCGCTTCCCTGTGAAGGATCCATTTCTCGTGCTCATGAAAGGGAGTATGAATACGTTTCTCAATGCCATGACGTTTCCCGACAAGACTGTGTATCCTGCAAGCAGCACGGTGACAAAGGACTATTTCAATATCATGGATGTATACGGCGATGCCGTATTCTTTCCTCTCCTGAGAAAAGAAGTGTTCCTGCAGGAGGGGTACAGATACGAAGCGGCGGAGGACGGAACCCTTTCTCCGGTAGGCGTCGTGTTCAATGAGATGAAGGGCAATTATTCGAATCCAGATTCCATAGCGAGCGAATGGTCTTACAGATCCTTGTTCCCGGATTCTCCGTACAAATGGGACGCCGGCGGGGAGCCGAAGAGCATACTCACGCTTACGCACGAAAAACTCGTGAATTACCATAGAACTTTTTATCATCCCTCGAATTGCAAAATTTTTCTCTACGGCAATATTCCGACTGAAGAACAACTCGAATTCCTGCATGCTCGATTTCTCTCGAAATTCTCCTCGCTTTCTCTTCAGTCCTGGCCTTTGGAGCAGAAACGGTGGCTCAATCCCGGGCGGCTTGAAAAAACCTACCCCGTCGATGGAAAAGACGATCCTACCAAAAAAGCTTCGGTATTCATGAGTTGGCTCACTGTTCCCGTATCGAATACCAAGGAGACCCTGTCCATGGAAATCCTTTCCGAGGCGCTCATCGGAAACTCCGGCTCTCCGCTAAGAAAGGCGCTCGTGGAATCAGGGCTCGGAGAAGATCTTTCGCCTGTAAGCGGCATAGAGTCCGATCTCAGAGAACAAGTGTTCTGCGTTGGGCTCCGAGGTACCGATGTGGGAAAAGCGGATGATATAGAAAACCTCATCTTTCAGGAACTCAGCCGGCTTCGCGATGAGGGGATCGAGAAAGAAGTATTGGAAGGCACAATCAGGCGTTTCGAATTCCGGAACAGAGAAGTGAGGGGAGGTGGTGGGCCGTACGGCCTCAGGCTCATGAGGAAAGCATACCGCACGTGGATGCACGGGTTCCTTCCCGAAGAGGGGCTCAAGTTCGCCTCTATCATGCTCGAAATCAAGAAAAGGGCGGAAGCGGATGCACGATATTTCGAGAATCTCATCGATACGCAGCTTATACGCAATCAGCATAGAATACGTATTGTATTAAAACCGGATGCGAATCACGCGGAACGGGAAAAAAGAGAACTGGAAGCGTTCGTGCGGGCAAAACAGGAATCGCTTTTGCCCCAGAGCATCGCTGAGCTGAGGGCGGATAACGAGTCTTTAGTCCATTTTCAGGAAAAAGAGGATGGACCTGAAGACACCAGGAAAATTCCCCACCTGTCAATAGGCGATCTTCCCCGAAGGGTCGCCGTTATTCCGACTGAAATCGAAACAACAGCGGATGGTTTGTCTGTTTTCAAACACGGTATCTTTTCGAACGGCATCGCATATGTCGATATCGCATTTGATTTGAAAGGAATCGATCCTGTCCATTTCAAGATTCTTCCTTTCCTTGGAAGATGCATAACGCGGGGAGGGCTTCCCGGCTTACCGTATTACGAGGTCGCGAGAAAGCTCGCTTTGTATACGGGCGGTTTTTCTCCGACGCTGGATATCGGAGGAATGGCGTTGAAATCCGGGGAGAGCGCTGAGCATATGGTCTTCAGGCTCAAGGCGTTGGAAAGTATATTGCCGGAAGCGCTTTCGCTCGCGGTGGAATTGCTTCTAGAAACCGATTTTTCGGACAAGGCGCATATCAAGGATCTTTTGCTCGAGATGCGAAATGACTATACATCATCGATACTTCCGCGAGGGCATGCGTACGCAGCGCTACGGGCGGGAAGCCGCATAGCCACGTCGCTGTTTCGGGAGGAAGAATGGGAGGGAATCGCTCAGCTTTTGTATCTCAATGAACTCTGTGCCGGGAATAATATTGAGGAGATTATTCCCCTTCTTTCCGCTGCATCGAAAGCGGTTTTCACGCACGGCAGATTGAAGCTCAATATCACATGCAATCCGGAATCGCTTGAAAAGACAAAGCAGATCGTGTTGGAGCATGTGGGTTCTTTTCCTCATGAACCGCCGGCCGAAGGGAATGTCTCCTCAGTCATAGACCGTGCCGCGCCGAAGTACGAAACGATACTCATCCCGGCAAGCGTCGGATACAATGCCACAGCATTTCCAGGGTTCAGGCTCGGGACTCCTGAGAATGCGGCCGAGACAGTGCTCGCCCATATACTCAGAACCGGATATCTCTGGGAGCATATCCGCATGAAAAACGGCGCATACGGTGCATTCGCTTCCGCTTCCGGCACTGAAGGCGTGTTCTCCTTCGCTTCGTATAGGGATCCGGAAGTTGTGGAAACGCTCCGTATCTTTGTTTCTTCTCTCGAATTCTTGGCAAACGGAAACCTTGCGGAAGAGACGGTGAGCCAGGCAATTATCGGTTGCGTGGGCCAAGAGGTGAGGCCCTATGCGCCGGGACAGGAAGGGTTTATCGGATTCAAACGGATTGTGTATGGGATTACCGATGAAATGCGGCAGGCCAGGCGCGAGACCATGCTTGCTTTGAGCAGCAAGAACATTGCGGAAACGGCAGAGCGACTCAGGGAATTTTCTTCTCAGGCCTGTTCGGTGGTCATGACGGGAAAAGAGCGATACGAACAGGCTGTGAAGGATATCCCTTCGCTGGCCGAACATAAACTGGAAATAACGTTATAACCGTTTCCGGACCTGTCACTCGTTTTTCATTCTTCGTTTTTTTCTCTGCCACCAGACGAGTATGGGTAATCCCGAGACGAACAGGAATGCCCCTCCTGCGTAGAAAGCGGCGATGAGCCCTGCCCATTGGGAAATTGCTCCGAAAAACAGAGGATTGAGAAGCTGAGCGAGCCTGTTGCCCGTAAGCCGTATGCTCATCGCTATGCCGCGTTTCTCCTCGGGAACGCTTCCCGCAACCGTAGCCATACTCAGGGGCAGAGCCATGCCTATGCCGAATCCGATGAGTACGGAATTGGCGATGAGCAAGGCGATCGAAGAGCAGAGAGGGATGGTTCCTATGCCGATCGCGAGCACGAATAGGCTGATGATGAGCGCCTGGAACCTTCCTCCCGCCTTCGCTATGAAAAACTTCATAAAGGCCCGCGTCCCTATGGTCACGAGGGCGCGCAGGGACAGCATGGTTCCTATGAGCGTGGCGCTGAAACCGAGGTCGCTCATGTACAATGGGAAAAAAGCTCCCCGAACGCCCATGGCGAACAGCACGATGAAGCTTGAGAGAATTGCGACAAAGGCTTCCGCGTTGAGCAGGGAAAGGATGCCGGACACCCGTTCCTTCCATGAGGGCTTGGAGGATGATGTCGGCTTATACGTGTTGCCCGCCGATACGAGGAATCTGAACGCTACGGCGGACACAAGGAGAAAAGCAGCAATCGCTACCCACGTATTCCTCGTGCCGTAATGATCTATGATCAACCCTGCGATGAAAGGACCGATCATCTGCCCCAGCGCAGCAGCAGAGCCGTACCATCCGAAATCCAGATCCGGATTTCTTCCTTCGCCGAGATTCGCAACATGGGCCTGAACGGCCACGATAATGGCGATTTCCCCTGTTTTTGCTATCGAGTATCCGATGAACAGAAACCAGAGACTCGGAATCCAATAGAGGGCGATGTAACTCGCCGCTATGCATGCACACGAAACGAGAACCGGAGCCCTGGTCCCGAACCGCTGGACAACGACCCCCACAGGGATGGCTGTGAATAATGATCCGACAGCGGCCACGCTCATGATTACTCCCAGGATTGCGGGACTACCTCCCAGGTCGCGGATGAGGAGAGGAACGAGAGGTTCTGCCATGCTGAGGCACCCGAATAATAGTACCACTCCTATGCAGAGTTTGAAGAGTTCGTTCGTTTGCGGGTTAGAAAAACTGGGATGGTTGCGTAGATTCAATGGTGTATTCTATCCTTGGCTGTATAACTGAAACTTAATAGTATCCTAATTGTTTTTTAATGGCAATTGCATAATGGCTATCGGCACTCTTTTGAATGTGAGGTGCAAAGGCTTTTCTACGAGGTTTTCAGCATGCAGCGCCACCTAACAGTCTGATCGTGATGTTTGCCAGGGAGACGGATATATCCTCCGCAGTGGCATTGCCTGCGCGTTTGAGCCACCGTATTGCGGTTCCCATGTACGCGGAGCTCAGGAATACGGAGAGCAGCTCCGGTGTAAGAGCCTGGTCTCGCCGGATAGCGAGAGGCTAGAGCGGCGCCGGCCTGCGA
>CAZWAS010000011.1:25807-45146 GCA_964631915.1 uncultured Spirochaetales bacterium
CATACACTTCGTTTATCAATAGCAGGAATTTATCTTCGAGGTATTCGTTGATAGTGCTGTGAAACGCAGGGAACCTGCCGTCTTCCAATACTTTCAGAAAAAAATCCCGATTAGCCGAAAAGTACGACAGCGCATCGCGAATGCTCTTGCTCAAAGAAGCCTGGGTATCGCGTTTGTTGAAGGACACGGAACCCGCTATGAACTCGTCGAACCATTCCACGAGACACATGGCGAGCAGGTGATGTTTGTCCGTGTAATGGTCGTAGAAGGTTGATCTGTTTATATTCGCCCGTTTCGTGACCATCGAGACAGTCACGGCATCGAAACTGGATTCGGAGACAAGGGATATGAACGCTTCCCTGATGGCTTTCCGTGTTTTGACGATCCGTAGATCCGATCTGTCAGCCAACAAATGTCCTTCTTCTGTGGCTTAACCGACATCCGCTTTTCGTTTGTTCGTTGAAGCCGTGTTTCGCCAATAGTACTATATACGTAAACAAACCTTCAAGGGTGCCGAAGGTATCCGGAAACCTCACATATCGATATGGCATTGCATGGAGTACTAGTATGAAAAAAGAATACGATGCGATTGTAGTCGGCGCTGGCCCGGGAGGGAGCATATGCGGTGCCCTGCTCGCCAAGCGGGGATTGAATGTGCTGCTTCTCGACAAAAATCCGCGAGCCGGTGGCCGAATGATGAACATAAAGCGAAACGGTTTCACGTATGAGCCGTTCCCCATCAACGGCGTGCCTGCGCGCGCATCCTGTTTCGAGGCTGTCATTGCGGAGCTTGGCCTGCAGAAGGAAATTGAACTCATCAGACCCGTTCCTGCTGGAACCATGAGTTTCGGCTTGCCTTCCGGTGAAGTACGGAGCATGCCCATAGCTTCGACCGTGTCCTCGTCCGTGAATATGCTGAAATTTCTCGAAATCAAGTTGAAAGACGCGCGCATGAGCCTTCGGCTTTTCAAGGATATGATGAGCATGAGGCAGGACCGGACAGAAGAACTGGACGATGTTCCTCTGGAGGAATTCCTCAGGCGCTACGATCCGCCGGAAACCCTCTATGCGTTTCTCGGCACGCTCGCCGAAGGGGCATTGGAAACCCCTGTTGATCTTGCGAGCACGGGGGAGTTCATTCGGCTGTTTCAGCAGTCTTCGCTCAAGGGGTCGAGCAGGTATGTGCAAGGCGGATACGGCAGCATGTTTGAATCTTTTGCGGATGTAGTGAAGCGTTGCGGCGGGGACGTGCTCATGTCCACCCCTGTCGACAGGATTTTGGTCGATGGAGGGAGGGTCAGGGGCGTTGAAACCGGCAGAGGTTCGTTTTACGCACCGATCGTGGTGAGCAACGCGAGCATTCCGACCACTGTGCTTTCGCTTGTAGGGCAGGAACATTTTGACAAGTCGTACATCAATTACGTGAAGGATCTGCACCCCGGATGGGGGTATGCAGGATATCGCGCGTTCCTCTGCAAACCTGTTTTGGAATACTACACGAACATCTATTTTTCGCATAAAACAGTCATCACCTCCGAGCAGTGGGTAAAGGCGGAGCAGGGGGAGATCCCGGAGGAAGCCTACGTATTCGCAGGCACGAATTCCGTGTATCCGGGTATGGCGCCTCAGGGCAAGCAGCTCGCGTACATCGGTATGACTTGCCCTGCCGATCCAGGGACGGATACCGAGCCTTATCTCCAACGGGTGCGAGCGGTGGTCGATCGGGTGTGGCCGGATATTCTGCCGAATGCGGAAGAGCTAGAACCCTTCGGCCCCGGTTCCGTACCGCCCCTTGGGAGCGCGCAGGTTCTTCCGGGTCAGGGAGGGGAGGTGTACGGGCTCGCCCAGATCGTGGGCCAGTGCGGAAAACGGAAACCTTCGCCTGTAGCGCCGATCCGCGGGCTGTACTATGCGGGATTTTCCACAGGGCACGGCCTCGGAACCCACGGAGCAGCGGACTCCGCAGTCAGAGTTGCGGACATGGCTCTGCGGTATTTCAGAACCTGGAGATACCGAGACTTGGTGGAAAGGAAACGCGGTGGATGATGGCCGCCGGGCCGCTGTACCGCAGGTATGCGGGCGTACGAGTAGCAGAACAGAGATGTCCGTAGCCCGGCTCGCGAACGGACCGGGCGGACAAAGAAGCTTAGGGTTTGACTGTGAGCCTTCCGTCCAAGAGAGAAGGCCGATTGCCCGGTGCCTTGATCGCGCCTTGCGCTCGAATGGCGGCTATGATCTCGTTGCGGTACACCAGACCGGTATCCAGTTTGGGAAGGGACGCGATATCCCACCCTCTGATGGTTTCAGGCAATCCTGCTCCGATGGCCGTTTGTTTCCAGCCTTCGAATCCGCTGGCTATATAGCTGCTGAAAGCCACGCGGTATGTTTTGTCCAGTACGTCTCCTATGGGTTTCCCATGCAAGGTGACATTCTCGACCTTCGCATCTGCAGCGTTCCTGCCGAGCGTTATGGTATATCGAATCCCTGAGGAAAAGTGCAGGAATCCCCGGGAAATGAAACCGTTGAGATCTATCGGTTTATCGCCTTTCAACTCTTCCGGGCGAACCAGACGTTGCGCGTTGCTTTCTAAGATTTTCAGCAATTGTCTGCCTGTCAATTCCGTAACAACGATATTGTCAGCGTAGGGCATGACGGTGAACCAATCGCCGAACGTGACGGTTGAGGACGGTTCAACTCCTCCTGCAAGGCCGGAAGCGTTGAACACAGCAAAGTCGACCGCACCTCCGCCTGGAAACGAAGCGCTTCGGGAAACGACCAGATCGTTCATGTAATTGGCTATACCGCACTCGCCTGTATAGCGGGTTTCTATGACTCTGGAAGTCGATAGCTCTTTATCCGGAGCCGCCTTAGCCAGCGTTTCCTTCATTTTTTCCGCCAAACGCTGGATGAGAGGTTGGACGACGGTGCGTTCGAAGGCGGCATCGTAATCTTCATCGTGCTCGAAGTCCTTGTAATTTGGTTTGTCTGCGGAAACACGATTATCCCTCGCTTTTATCGGAATCAGCGTGGCTTCGGTTCGGGATATAGTATACGAATCGATGGCAGGTTTCAGAGTTATGTCTACCTTCCCCAGGAACTGGCCGTACGAACCAGCCTGAGCTATGGGTATGCCGTTTACTATAGTGTCCGGCTCCAGGCCGTTTCTATTCAGAATGCTGTGCGTATGGCCGCCGAGCACGATGACGGGTTTGGAAGTCATGGTCGCTGCTAAAGCCGCGATTGCTCGATCTCCTATGGGAACGCGGTGTCTGGTTTCCCCTTCGTTGCCCAGGTGGTTCATCAGTATGAATATGTCGACCATGCTGTTCATTTTCGTGATCAAATAACCGACAGCTTCCAACGGATCGACAATGAGGGCATTCGGGTCGTCCGCAGTGCGGGTTTTTGTCTCCTCCGGGGTGGTAGTACCGATGAAGCCTATGCGGAGCCCCTTGGCAATGCCTATGGCAGCTTGAGGAACCGTGGCCTGCGATAGATACCTCGAATCCGCTATATTCGCGCTCAATACGGGAAATGCGGCATTGCGGCGAATGGTGAGGGCCGCCATAGCGTAGCCGCGATCCACTTCGTGGTTACCGATCACCGAAGCATCGAGTCCCGCGCTGCTGAGCACATGGTACACAGGATCTATGGCAAACTCTTTCTCGTTCCAGCCCACGAGTTCGTCGAACGGGGTCCCCGTATGCTCATCCCCTATGGAAAGGAAGAGGAATACGGTGTTGCTGTCTCCTTGAGCTTTCGCCTCCCCGATGCGTTTGACCATCTGAGCAACACGATGAGAGTCGCCTCTTATCGCATGCTGATCCGTGATATGGCCATGGAGGTCATTGATATGAAAAACAGTCAGGCGTTTATCGGCCATAGTCGCAGCAGGAGCCAATTCCCCAGGAATGGAAGCGGAACCTTCTTGTTTGGTGATCAAAAACAGCTTTTCCAGATTGCCTCGAGGATTGGGGGTCCCGTGCGCAATGCTGATGCCTGTTATGCGGTTCGGGGCACTGTTCTCGGTTTGGCCGGCGCGCGTCCTGCTATCCTGCGCGAAACCGGAACAAACGATCAGAAACGTGAGAAGAATGAGTGTCAAGAATTTCTTTAATGATACCATGGCATTGTACCTCCGTCCGAAGCTTGGACGAGGAGCGCAAGGAAGCGATGAAAGAAGCGTTAGGAATCGATGAATTTATCATCGCTCTCCGTCACGGAAAAGGACATAGGCTCGGACTATCGGCCTCTCCTTGTCTCCTACAACTCAGGCAGCAGTGAACCTGTGTGCGTAATATTCACATATTCACAAGAGGAGCGGAAAATCGACATGCCTTACGTAAAGGGATAGCAGTCCGATGCGTTCGGCATGTGTTTTCCCGTTCTCCTTGCATGCGTATGCAAACCATAAGCAGAATTAGTGCAGAACTATCCTTAAAACTTCTCTTGACAACCGGACTTTCAGGGTTTATCTTTATGAAAGAGTGAGTGATTGCTCACTCTAGTGATTATGAACGAAAACAAGCAAGAGCTCATCATCCGATCCGCAATTCGCATCCTCGAGAAAGAGAATTATCAGAACATGAAGACTGCAGCTATTGCTCAGGATGCAGGGATCGCGGAAGGAACTATATACAGATACTTCAAGAGCAAGCGCGATCTGTTCGTAGAAGTATTGCGCTTTATCAGCAAGGAACTCGCTTCGTCCTTCATACAGGGGGTTTCGCCGGAGAATTCCCTGAGAAAGAATTTGAAACTGCTCGGAGAAAACTTCTATATCAGGAAAAAAGAGACTGCAGGCTTGTACAAAATCATGTACAAGGCGTTTTCGGAGGTCGAAGACGAGGAGATCAAACGGGAGCTTGCAACTATCTACGATTCCAGCATCAAGATCATACGCGAGATGATAGGATGGGGGATGGAAGAAACAAGGTTGAGCATTTCGGACAGAAAACTAGAGCTCATACTCACGATGCTGTGGGGACTGGGAGACATGCTCTGGAAACGGGAGATGATCAACAACAAACGTTCGACAGAATCTGGGGAAGTCGATGAAATCGTGGACTTGATCTATGCAATGCTCGCCTGATTGATAATGCGGATTCCGGGAGTTACCAGTACCCCTCCGAGGGGAAGGGTTGCCGGAATCATACTATGAGTGAGCGATCACTTTTTGTGAATGGGAGGAAAGATTGTATGGTCGTTGTAACCGGTGCAGCCGGACATTTGGGGAACGTACTCGTGCGGGAGCTGTTGAATGAAGGAGAACAGGTGAGAGTCCTCATCATGCAGAACGAGGACATCAGCGCGCTTAAAGGGCTGGATATCGAATACCGGGTAGGGGATGTGCGGGACGTATCCACGCTCGAAGACGCTTTCGCAGGAGCGGAAAAGGTGTTTCATGTGGCAGGGCTGATAGCGATCATTCCGGGCAAGGCGCACCTTCTCGACGAGATCAATGTGAAAGGCACGCGAAATGTCGTCGAAGCATGCATACGGGCGAAGGTGAAACGGCTCATATACACGAGCTCTGTGCACGCGCTCGCCGATATTCCGCTCGGGGCGACTATAGATGAAAATATTCCGATATCCCCGGATCTCGCAGTGGGCGATTACGGAAAATCCAAAGCAAAGGCCACGATCGAAGTGTTGAAAGGAGTGGAGCGCGGCCTTGACGCAGTGGTGGTTTGTCCTGCAGGCGTCATCGGGCCTTTCGATTTCAGGCCGTCTAGAATGGGCAGGGTGATACTGAGTTGCCTTAAGAAAAGCCCGAATCTCTGCCCCAAAGGGGCATACAATTTCGTCGACGTGCGCGATGTCGCGAGGGGCGAAATACTCGCTGCAAAGCGGGGCAAAACAGGGGAAGTATACATCCTTTCGGGAGAAATCATCAACGTGGCTGATATGGAATACACAGTAAAACAGCTTGTGGGGCTGCCGACAAGGATTCTGGAGGTACCGCTTTCCCTGTGTAAGGCTGCGGCTTCCTTGGTCACATGGGTCTCGAAACTCTTCAGGAAAGAACCAGTATTTACATCAGAGTCCCTGTACATCCTTCAGAGCAACTGCAATCTGAGCAACGAGAAGGCGAAAAAACATCTGGGGTTTATCGTGGATACCATCAGGGATACGATTTTCTGGTTCAAGAAGAACTACTCGTTCCGCTGAAACCGCCCCTCTGCACTGTGCCGAACACGCGGGCGATTTCTTCGGCGGCACGCACTTCGAGGGGATTGTCCTTCGTTAATTTGCAGACGTTTTCGAGTATATACGCCACACCGCGCGGATAGATCTTGTCCGCGAATTCCCGGTCTTCCGGATACATGGCGCCCTGCTCGTCGCATGCTCTGAATTCGCATGCCGCAGCCGCTGCTGCGGCGATCGCATCGCAGGCGCAGGAGTGCTTGAGCGCGAGAAGCACTGCACCGACCAGACGGTCTTCCTTGTCGAGTTTCCTAAGGAGATCCCTGCCGACGCGGAATATGGTGTCTCCTAATGACTTGTTTTGAAACCTGAGCAAAAGATCGTCTATGTGTTCGATCAGACTTTCGAGCCGCAGGTCCGTTGGATACTCTTTGTTCAGAGCGATTGCCGCCTGCATCATGGCTGTTCTGACGCGGCTGTGCAGCGCAGGGACAGCCAGCGCCTCGTACAGATAGACGAACTTCGGATTGTGCACGTATCCGAAATAGGCGGTCGCCGCATGGCCGAGATTATGGATGAACAGTTTCCTATCCACATACGCGGCGATATTCTCCACTGCATGGATGCCGTGGATCGCAGGTACCGGATTTTTGAATCCTTTCCTGTCGAGGATAAGGGTGTTATACGGTTCGGCGAATACCCACAGGGGATCTTTGCGGATATCCTCTTCTTTCATGATAGGAACCATTTTCCCGATACTCGTTTCCACGAGCCCTATGAGTCTTTCAAGATCGAATCCTTTCGGAAGAAGGTGCGACAGTTCCTTATGAAAAAACTCCGAGCCGTTGCGTATGTTCTCGGCTATGATGATGTCCAGAGGGGTTCCTGGATGCACAGCTTCCCGTTTTACGATTCCTGTTGCCAGGACAGGCAGTATGTGCGCGAGTGCTCCTTTGCCGACCGAAGTGGACACATAGGAAGCATCTGCGATTTCTTCCGCAACTCTGTCCTTGTCCCTACCGTCGACTGCACGGACGTTGTCTATCAGCATCTCCTCGTCCGGCAGATCGTTTCTTTTTATGATGACGCGGTATTGCCTTTTTTCGTTCAGGGCGCGTACCAGCGGCTCCTGGATATCTACGAAAACCACTTCGTATCCTCCGCGCGCAAATACCTGACCGATAAAGGATCTGCCTATGTTTCCTGCCCCGAACTGCACGAGTTTTCTTGTCATAGGAATCTCCCGATCTGATTCTTATACAGATCTACATAGGGACGTATCTGTTTCAATTTTTCTCCCGGAGTTTTTTCCACGTAGGTTCCTCCCACATAGAAACAGGCAAAGCCCCCAGAAGCAGTGGCCCATGCCATGGCATCGAACACGTCCAGGGTTCCTCGTTTTGTGTCGAGAAGCTGCCTCGCCACAGAAGCGATGAACCCTCCTGCAAAATTGTCCCCGCATCCTGTGGTGTCGCCTTTCTGTTCCGGCCTGTTTCGAATTTCTTCTTTTATCGCTTCTGAGACAGGGAGACGCAGCAGCTCGGTCTTCAGGAAAAGGCTTCCCTGCGAGAACACGTATGTGTCGTACGCACCGTGTGTGATTACTGCGGTATCCACGCCTGAACGTGCGAAGAAGGAAGCAGCCTCCTCGAGCGTATCCGTACCGCTCAGCCTGAGCGCTTCTTCCCTATCGGCTATCAACACATCGATATACCTGTATGTCTCGTCGCTTTCTCCGAGCGGCCAGCGGGCATTGGGGTTCTTTTTCTGATTGCGGAAATCGTAGACCGTGTTCACCACAGTGACCGAACCTCGCTTCTTCCCTTTTCGCAACAGGCCTGTGAGCCCGTCGTGTATCCTGGGGACAAGACCGGTTCCGCCGAATACGAGGATATCGGCGTCGAAAAAACTTTCGCCGATATCTTGAGGTGCATAGTTCCACGCCGCTCCTATCGTATTGACGAAAGCGCGTTCTCCGTGCCCATTGTCGTATAGGGGGTCGGAGAACACATAGGTGCAGGGAGAAGGGCCTGAAACCTGTTTGTACTGCGAAGTATCGACAGGGGTTTTCTCGATGATCGACAGAATATCCGCTCCCGTCGCATCGTTTCCGAGCCCGCCGTAAAACCGTACACCGATGCTTTTCCCGTAGCAGAGCTGCGCCGTATTGATGACAGCGACGATGGCCGGTCCGCCGAGGTTCCTTCCCGAAGGCCTTCTGTCACCGATGATGTCTCTGAGAACTTCGTTGAAAGGTTTGCCTGCGAATGTTTCGAATTCTTCGGTGAACACGAGCTTCCCGGGCACCAATCCCCCGTCGCCATCAACGCACGACATATATTGCTTGAACCGAGGAGCGGAGAAGTCGATGTCGGTAAAAATATAATCCATGAGGGAGCAGCCGGTGCAGGAAATGCGGAGGTTCATAGGGGCATAATAGCCGGAGTTTTCCATGTTTTCAAGCATATGGCCGCGGACAATTCACCATGGTGTGCCTAAACATGCGGTGTACTATGGTACTGTAGGTACAAGGATATAGAGTGCCGGACGACGGTCGGAAATAGAGGTTCCCCCGAACAAATAGTATGTGCTCCTATTTGCGAGAGAACCCAGACAGTGTTAGAATACATCTTCGATGAAGACTATGATCATTCTTGGTGCCGGAGCTAATTACGGCGCGCTGCCGGTGAAGCCGGGATTCCCGCTGCCGCTTCTAAAGCATCTCCCCAAGATTGTTAAAGCAGATTTTCTATACTTTGAATTGCAGCAAGGATGGTCCTTCCTTTGCAGAAGACTTCAATACGCTGTTGGATCTGACTGGTACTCGTCGAGATCTCGAAAAATACCTGACTGTTTTACACGTATTGGGACTGGTTTCCAGAGAGATAAACCCTTCTTCCGTCTTTATGGCGGAAAACGAGATCAAGGGGCTAATTGCAACCAGCCGGTTGAAGGAAGCACTCGGTCAGTCCGAATACGAGATCGCCGACTTCACACTCTTTTCGATGAATCGGCTCAGCAGAGATTCTTTCAAAGGCCTCCCGTTTTCCGAAATTGTCTTTTCCCACGCTGTTGTTGCCGACTGCAAGCCTGTTCACTATTTGAAGGTTCACGGTTCATTCAATTGGTGGACCAATCTCGGAGATACATCGAAAGTCTACTACTGCCTCGTTTCTAAAGCTTCTGCCGCCGGTAAGTCTCCTCGTGGAAACACATTCTTCCCGATTATTCTTCCGACGCTGACGAAGGACGTTATCTACAACGAGTATCCGATCTTCAAAGCTCACATTGACGGATTCTTGTCTCATCTTGCAGAAACCGCGCGATTGATCTTGGTTGGAAAGAGTTTCAGGAACTCCGATCGTGAATTGAATAAGCTCATGGCCGATAAATGCCGTTCAAGCACCCGAAAACTTATCATCATCGATCCTCAAAGGGATGATCCGTCATTCGTGACTGACCATGAGGTTCTCTTCAACGCAGTCTGCAGCGAAGCGTTCGCCTCGCTGGCTGCATTCGCACAAGCGTCGGCGCTATAAGGTATCGTTAGCTTGACGCCTTTGACGCAAATAGTGTATACTTTAGAGTGTACACAGGAGCGGCTTATGCAAGTTACTACCAAAGAACTCAGAATCCAACCCGGAAGAATAATTGAACAAGTCTCTCATGGGGAAGAGATAACAATTACCTTCAGAGGAAAAAGGATCGCAAAACTAGTCCCTATTGAAGATTCAACAGCAATGAATGAAGATCAAAAAGATTCTATATTCGGGCTTTGGGAAAATCGCGCGGACGAAAAGACAGTCGATGAAACAGTACGTGATTTGAGAAAAGGGCGCAAATTTTGATAATCGATACGGATATTCTTATTTGGTATCTTCGAGGGAATTTAAAAGCAAAAAGTGCCGTTGAACAAAATATTCCGTTTTCCATTTCTGTTGTGACCTACGTTGAGCTTGTTCAAAGAATGAAAAATAAAGCAGAATTCATAAGAATTCAAAAGCAGATAAAGAAATGGAACACGGAAATCATACAAATTGATAAAGATATTTCTTCACGGGCGATGTTTTATGTTCAAGAATATGCATTTAGCCATTCAATGACACTGGCAGATGCGCTCATTGCTGCAACGGCGATCCAAAATAGTGAGAGATTATTTACCGCAAATGAAAAACACTACAAGTTCATTCCAACTATTGATCTTTTAAAATTCAATCCAACATAGAGAACTCTTGAGGTGAAGCACCAAGTGCAACGATGAATTCTTGCCGTAATATTTCGCAGCTCCATACAAGAGGAGGCAGCGTTTACTGATACTCTTGCAACAGGGGATAAGGTATGGTCGCGGAATGGGATGAACGACGGAACCGGGAGGGGGTTGCAGATGGGTCGGTGCTCCGCATGCAGGTCCGGATCAGACTATTCCTCGGTCGAGTTGTTGGACAGCCTCAATTGCCGGCATGGTCACACATCGTCTTTTCTGGTACTATGCCTTTACCATGAAACATTCGGTCACCACAGTGATTTTCGATTTCGGGAATGTCATCTCCCGACCCCAAGATATGGAATGCGTGAAAGTCATGTCGAAAATCTGCGGACTTTCTTCCCAGGAGTTCGCAAAGCGGTATAAGGCGCAGCGGCTCGAACTGGACCGCGGTACCCTGTCCGCCGAATCGTATTGGAATACAATGCTCGGTTCGGCACAGCGGAACGGCAAAGGCGAGCTCATACGAACGCTCATAGACTTGGATGTGAGGGGCTGGTCGCAGACGAACGCAGCGATGCTCTCCTGGGCTCGGGTCCTGAAATCCGCCGGGTATTCCATAGCGGTGCTTTCGAATATGCCGGATTTTTTTCTCGAATTCCTCCGAAAGAACGCTCCATGGCTTGATGATTTTGATCAGACGTTTTTTTCGTGCGAGCTGCGCATGGTCAAGCCCGAAAAAGATATCTACCTGTTCTGCCTGGGGAAACTCGGTATTCGGGCGGACGAGGCTCTATTCATAGACGATACCGAGGAAAACATCGACGCTGCGAGGCATCTCGGCATGTACGGACATGTGTTCCGGTCCAATGAAAAACTGGCGGAAGACATCAGGGAGCATTACGCCCTTCCACCCTTTCCGCCCACCTGATTCTTTTGTTCTGTATAAGGGGTTTCGCCCAGAATCCGACGCTCATCACGAACGCAAGCCCTGCAAGGGGCACGAAGAGGCCGACCCTCAGGCCGAAGGCATCCCCCACTGCGCCGATGATGAGGGGAAATACCGCTGCGCCCACAACCCCGGTATTGAGAATTCCCGAATATGCACCGTGATGGGAGGTCACGGAATTCATGCCAAGCGAATAGATGATGGACCACATGGGCGCTAGAAACAGGCCTGTCACAGGGAACATGGCGAAAGAGAGGGCAGGTCCTCCGAAAAGCGCGAGAGATAGAGAGACATATACAAGGCAGCACAGCGTTATGAGAATGTGTTTGCTGTCGAAAAGCTTCAGCAGCACGAGCCCCATGAAACTTCCGAGCGTGAAGGCACCCCAGAACCAGGACACCGCTTCCGCTCCTTTTGTCTGCGGGTCGTAACCGTGATAGGTGTTAAGGAACTCCGACAGCCAGTTCACAATTCCCTGCTCGATTCCCGTATACATGAACATGGCGATGAAAAAGAGAATCGTTGTCCGATTTTTGACGAGAGATACATACAAGGACAGGGATGCCGTTTTCTCTTCCTGTTTGAGGTTGACTTTGGGGAACCGGACGAATCCGCTCCATATCAGAAGCCCCGCGCATACGAATGCGAAAATCCAGTACAACCCGGTCCAGGGTAAGCCGGGTCTGACGATCCGTTCGAGCACAGCAATGAATCCCGATTTTCCCGAGCGGGTTCTGAACATGTTCGATACCAGATACATATAGAGAAAGGGTCCTAAGTACGATGCAAAACTGAATGTGAGCTGAACGACTGTGAGATTGAATCCGAAATGCTCTTCTCCTCCGGCTATCCGCAGCAGGGGATTGAGCACCACTTGAACGGCAGCCATGCCGGTTCCGTAGAGGAACAGGGTCATGACGGATGTGAGATAGCTCGGAAACAGCGCAAGCAGTACGGAACTCACGAACAAAAGCGCAAATGATGCGAGGAGGAGCGTTTTCTCTCCGATTCTTTCGAGGTACATGCCTGCAGGTATGGAAACGATGCCGTACGAAATGAAGAGTGCAAACGGAAGCACTGCTGCTATGGTGAAGCTCAGCCTGAAGCTCGCTATGATGTCCGGAATGAGGGGCCCGAGCGTATTGGTGAAAAAACCTATGAAAAAATATATGATGTATATGAGGATGATGATGAACACCATTCGCTTCTGTTTAGCCATAAGAGGATGCTTACTATGCTTTTGGGGAAATATCAAGACCGGCTGCTATGGTGGATTTCGGAGTGCAGTGCGAAACAAGGAAAAGGCTGATGACAAAAAGATCTGCGGCACTGTCGTCGCCTAAAGATATCACGTGTGTCGAAATATCCCCACAGAGGAGTTGATATGAAAAAAACCGTCATCGTCTCCGGCGGAGCTCAAGGCATCGGAAGCGTTACCGTTGCGTACCTCCTCGAAGCAGGCTATGCAGTAGTCGTGTTGGATGCCGATGAGGAGGCTTTGGCCGAATCCCGACACACGTATTCAGACGATCAGGATGTTTTTTTCTCCCTGCAGACGTATCTAGGGAAGAGGACGTCGTAACTGCGGTTCGCTTCGTTGCAGAGAAATCCGGTTGTTTGTACGGCCTGGTGAACAATGCGGCTATATCCCGAAATCGGCATATTCGGGATCTTTCCCTGGAAGACTGGAATGCCGTTTTGGGCGTGAATCTGACCGGTCCTTTTCTCTTGGCCAAACATGCGGCACCGTACTTGGAAATCGCCCGAGGGGCGGTGGTCAATATCTGTTCCACACGGGCCCTCATGTCCGAACCGAACACGGAGGCGTACAGTGCATCCAAAGGGGGGCTTCTCGCCTTGACCCACTCCCTTGCAGTGAGCCTTGGTCCGCGGGTACGTGTCAACGCCATCAGCCCCGGCTGGATCGAAGTTTCGGCGTATAAGAAGGCTTCCCTGTGCAAGGAGCCGGTTCTGTCGGCAGAAGACCATGCACAGCATCCTGCCGGTAGGGTCGGCAAACCGGAAGATGTCGCCCGCATGGTTCTTTTTCTTTTGGCGGAAGAGAACTCTTTTATCACTGGACAGAATTTCATCGTTGACGGCGGTATGACGAAGCGGATGATCTATGTGTAGGTGGAAGTCCCTCTAGGAAACGGGCACTCGGGCCACATTCCTGAAAAAAATTGACAAAAGGACAATTGCATACGATAATCTAACCTGTTATGCAACCGGTTCCGACGCACGATTTATCAGGAGGCTTTCTATGACATCGAGAGAACGTGTCGTTGCTGCCCTACGATGCACAGAGCCGGACAGAGTACCGGTGTACGATTTTCTGTTCAGTCTCCGACTTATGAAGGAGAATCTTGGGTATACGACTCCCCTCTATGACGGAGCAGCACAGGTGAAACTCGCGACGAAGCTCGGCCTTGACGGGGTATTCATACCCATAAACGGCTACTGCGGCTTCGAAGACGAACCTCATAAAGAAGGAAGCACATACGTGGACGAATGGGGAGTCACGTATGTGAAAAACGGTTGGCCTGTCATGGCACAGATCGATGTGGCATTGAAGGGAAGGGCCGACTGGCAAAAGTACAGATTCCCCAAGGCGGATGCTCCACATAGGCTCACCATGCTCACAGACGCCATCAAGGCGAACGACAAAAACATCGCCATACTCGTAGGAGTTCTTGGACCGTTCACCATGGCATACTGGTATTTTTTCGACCTCGCTGCCTTGTCCCTCCTGGTGTACGACGATCCAGGCCTGGTGCATGAGGTGAACACTGCCTATGTGGACTGGGTGCTCAAAGTAGCCCGGCTCGCGTACGATGCGGGGAAGATCGACGGATTCTTCCTTGCGGATGATTGGGGAGGGACCAATGCCCTTCTCATGTCTCCCGATCATCTGCGGGAATTTTTCATTCCTCCATTCCGGGCAATCACGCACGGTCTTAAGAAATTCGGCATTCCGGTCATTATGCACAATGATGGGAACCTCTGGGCAGTGCTCGGCGATTTGGTGGATACCGGCATTAATGCCTACCATCCTGTGGAGCGATCGGCTGGCATGGATCTGAAAACAGTGAAAGAAACATACAAGGGCAGGCTTTGCCCCATCGGGAATATAAACAATAAGACGACCATGGTGAACGGTACGCCTGAAGATGTAGAGCGGGAGGCATTGGAATGCCTGAAGATCGCTGCTCCTGGTGGAGGCTACATCCTCGCTACCGACCACAGCATTCACGACGACATCCCGAACGAAAATGTGCATGCGTATATAGAAACAGTGAAAAAATACGGCACCTATCCTTTGAAGTTCTGAACGGTTTTGAGATGTGAAGCCCCGTCGATTTCCCCGCTGATTTGTTGCTCTGATTTTTATGCTCAAAGCGATGGAAACGATCACCTCCTTCACAAGAATCGACAAAAAACTGCTTGACAACACAAAAAACTGGGATGATACTGTGTATGCAACCGGTTCCGTAAACATGACGACTGTGGTTATGTAGTGGCAGGCCGGTTTTAACCGCTTCACACCTCATTCATGAGGATGTGCAGCTGAAAAACATACTAGGCGAGGGGGGAATCATCACAGGAACACGGAACAGAACAGGAGGCGCACGAATATGACACCGAGAGCGCGCGTTTTATCGATTCTTCGCGGGAAGAAGCCCGATGTCGTTCCCTGGTTCGGGGACCTCGATTACTTGGCAACGGCGAAAATATTTCATGGGGAAAAGCCACAAGATTTCAAGGCGAGCGATGCATACATCGACTGGCACAGAGAGCTCGGTGTTGGTTTTTATCTGCAGGGATATTTCCCCTTCAGGGAGATTATCGAAGGCTGCGATATCAGAACCTGGAAAGAAGGGAACAACAGGTACAGGGAAATACGGACTCCCAAAGGTACACTGAGGGAATGCTGGAAATGGCTCGATGTCTCCTGTTCCGAAGCCCCTGTGGAGCATCTGCTTAAGTCCGAGGAAGACCTGCCCGCGTACCGCTTTTTCATGGAGCATACGAGGTACGAGGCCGATTATGCGTTTGCCGAAAAACGCACAGCGCAAGTGAAAGAAATGGGAGTGGTGCTTTGCTACCTCCCCAGAAGCCCTTTTATGCATCTCCTCGCTCTCGATGCGGGTATAGAAGCCATTGCCTTCATGCAGGCAGCTGCTCCCGATGAGTTCGCTGAGACTATTCGCGTCATGCGTGCTACGCTGGATAAGGCCTGCGAACTCGCTGTCGCAAGCCCTGCGGAGATCCTCATGATTCCTGAAAATCTTTCCGCAGAGATGGTCGGGCCTAAGAATTTCGAAACCTATATGAAGGATTACCAGAAAACATGGTCGGACAGGATAAAGGCTGCGGGTAAGTTTTCCTGCATCCACATGGACGGAACAGTCGCCGGGCTTCTCAAGGAGGAAAGCGGCATAGGGCTTTCTTTCATTGAGGCGCTTACGCCGCAACCTGTCGGAGATATGGATATACGGGACTGGTCGAAACTCGCCGGAGCTACGGAAACGATTTTTTGGGGCGGCATACCGGGATCGTATTTTACGCCTGCGGTGAGCGATGAGGAGTTCGACAGACACGTGAAATACGTGCTTTCGGTCATGCGCTCGGAGCCACGGTATGTGCTTGGAGTGGCGGATCAGGTTCCGCCCGATGGAACCGAAAGAAGGGTTAAGCGCGTGCAGGAACTTGTCGAAGAGTACGGAGCGTATTAATCCATGGAACGACCGTATACCATATCCGATGTGGCGAAAAAACTGGGAGTATCGAAATCGACGGTTTCCCGCGCTCTCAATAATTCTCCTGAAATAAGCGATGCCACGAAAGAGCGGATACGCAAGGTAGCCCAGGCTCTCAATTACGAACCGAACCATATAGCCCGTAGCCTGACTACGAAGAAAACCTGGACGGTGGGGGTTTTGCTCGAAGACATCTCGAATAGTTTTTTCACTGAAGTTGCAAAGGGAATCGAGACGGTGATGAATCAGGCAGGCTACATGATGCTACTCACCAGCTCCGATTTCAACGCAGAGAATGAGTATTCCCTGACGAAGAATCTCATCCGAAACAGGGTGGACGGCATGCTCATCACCCCTATTTCGAGCGAATCCATCACCATCGAACTTCTCAAACAGCGGAAAGTGCCGTTTTTCATCATGAACGCACAGAGCGAAGACGATACGGTGAGCTGGATCGACACGGATAACTTCAAGGGCGGGTACCTCGCTGCGAAATATCTTCTCGAGCTCGGGCATAGGCGATTCATGTTCGTTCGATCGATGATCCTATTCGGCAACCGACAGCGATACGCAGGGTTCGAGAAGGCTATTGCGGAATACGGTCTCGACATGAGGGATAATGTGATTCTCGGCGATGCGGTGAATAGCAAGGCCGGTTACGAGGTCGTGCGCGCATATCTGAAAAAACATGGGAAAAAAAATCTCCCTTCTGCGATCCTTACGACGAACGATGCGACCGCCATCGGAGTTATGGAATGCCTGCTCGAGCATGAAATCCGTATACCGGAGGATGTCTCGATAATAGGATACGACGATATAAACATAGCAGCGTTGATACGCGTTCCCCTCACCACAATACATCAGCCGAAGTTCAAGATGGGAGAGCTCGCGGCGAGGAAGCTTTTGGAACGACTTTCGGGCGAAGGGCAGGGAAAGGCGGAGCATATCGTCCTCGAACCGCGTTTGTTCGTAAGAAAATCTTGCAAGGAATATAAGGAGCGTAGAGCGTGAAAAGCAGAGAACGAGTGTTGCGCGCCATCAATTTCGACTATCCGGACAGACCTCCGATATCCCATGCAATTCTTCCCTCCGCAATACTGCACCATGGGAAGGTGCTTCAGGATATCCTCAAGACTGTGCACGAGGATTTCGGTTGGGACTTTCTTCCCGATCTGCCTGTTGATAAATATCCACCGTATTATAAAAAGGGCGAACACTACGACGGATTCGGCACTCTCTGGTCCTGCAAGACCGACGGAGAATACGGGGTTCCGATCAAGCTGCCGTTCGAGGACTGGAATAAGTACGATTCCTATGTATGGCCCGATTTCGAAGTGAAACCTGTTTCCTACCGGCTGTATTCTGGACACATGAACGGCAAAAACGAAGAGTACTACGCACGGGGTGCGTGGTTTCAGTTTTTCGAACAGATGCAACAACTGCGGGGTTTCGAGAATGTGCTCACGGATATCGTATTGAAGGAGAAACAGGCATACAGACTCAGGGACGATCTTCTGGAATTCAGCTTGAAGCAGCTTGATAAGTGGCTCGCATGGAATTACGACGGCCTGCATTTCGCGGATGATTGGGGTACGCAGACAGGACTCATGATTTCCCCTGACCTGTGGAGGGAGTTCTTCAAGCCCGCGTACAAGAAAATGTTCGACAAAGTGAACGGAGCTGGGTTGGACGTACACTTTCATTCGGACGGATTTATCCTGGACATCATTCCCGACCTTCTGGACATTGGGGTGAAGGTGATCAACTGTCAGTCCAGCATCATGGGGCTTGATGTGCTTGGTAAAAAATTCAAGGGAAGAATCTGTTTTCGTACCGATCTGGACAGGCAGAACGTCATGGTGTTCGGTACACCCGCAGATGTAAAAAAGCATATACGGGAGGTTTTTACGAGCCTCGGTTCGGAGAAAGGCGGAATCATAGCGTGCGGAGAAATCGGACGGGATACGCCCGTCGACAATATTAAGGCGATGTACGAGGCATTCATGATGTTCAAATTCTGAATGGATGAGACCGGTACTGTCGTCGTATTGCTGTTTGGGGGAAAGCGATTATACTGTTCATAGAACAGGTAAAAAATATTTAAGGAGGATTCCATGAACATGAAGTGGAAGAAAGCGATCGCTCTGCTGATAATTGTGCTTCTCGTTGCAGGTGCCGTATTCGCTCAGTCGAAGAAAATGCCCAAACGAGTCGGGTACGTAACTAATTATGCAATGCACGAATGGTATCAGAATGTCATGAAAGGTATGAAGGACAGGGCGAAACAGCTCAACATCCAGCTCGAAATCATCGATGCGAACCTGGATATGGCGAAAGAAGTTGCCGCCGCCGAAGACCTCATGGCAAAAGGCGTAGATGTTCTCATCATCACCCCTGTGGATCAGAAGGGAGCGGAACCGATTCTCAGAAAGGCGAAAGCCGAAGGAATTCCGGTCGTCGTGGAAGCGAGTCCGATAGAAGGCATGACTACACTCGTCGCGATCTGCGACTATGACTGCGGATACAAGGGCGGAGTCGAGACGGGAAAATATTTCAAGGCCAACCGCAAAGGCAAGGCAAGAGTGCTTGCAGTCGATCTTCCAGCGCTGCGGCCCTGCATACTCCGCGTGGACGGTTTCATGGACGGATTGAAATCCGTCATTCCGGATGCTGAACTGGTGCACAGAATCGACGGACAGGGTCTCAAGGACAAGGCGCTGCAGGCCGCCACCGATGCGCTCACCAGAGACAGCAACATCAACATCATCTACGGATGCAACGACGATTCCGCCCTCGGCGCGCTCCAGGCATACAGGGCGGCGAAGCTCGACGACAAGAAACTCGTTGTATGCGGTACCGGCGGGGAAGGAAATGCCTTTATCAACGCCATGAAAGAAAACGGACCCTACCAGGTCGAAGCAGCCATGTTCCCGGAAAACGTGGGATTCGAATGCATCGACATGGCGGTAAAACTCTTCCAGGGACAGAAGGTACCCCAGCACTATGTCACCGCGACCGTCGGAATGACTGCATCGACCTGGAATAAGTACTATAGCCTCGAAGGCAACGTCCGAACCATCAAATGGGATGCTGTCCGCGCCATCAAGACCGAGGACAAGTGCAAAAAATACTGATCGTATTTGATCGATAACAACGACATGGCTCCTTCCCTGTCCGAAAGGGGCCATGGTTTTAAGGAGATGTATCTTGGCGACGGTTGAACTGCAGAAACAGAAGTTATCCACGAAGTTGATCCTGTTCAACGAACTGATGCTTGTT
>CAZWAS010000011.1:45156-52984 GCA_964631915.1 uncultured Spirochaetales bacterium
GTCATTTCCATAATTCTTTCCATTGGTTCCTCCAGGTTCTACAGCGCTACGAATATAATGAATATTCTCAGGGACAGTTCCATGGCGCTCATCGCCGGGATCGGTATGACGATGCTTCTGATAACGGGAGAGGTCGATCTCTCCATCGGATCGCTCGTTGCGTTTGTCGGCGTCGTCACCATGGATATAACGAATAAGACTATGAATGTAGCGCTGGGCGTGATAGCCGGTCTCGCCCTCGGAGCCCTGGTCGGATTCGTGAATGGATTGGTACGGACGAAACTTCGAGTGAATTCGCTCATTGGTACCATAGCGATGATGATGATCCTGAGAGGTGGAGTATATCTGTACAGTCTCGCCGCCATACAGAATTTTCATCAACTGGATGCGTTTTACCAGATTGGAAATGGGTATGTCGGATTCATTCCAGTTCCACTCCTTATGATGATCATCCTTTATGTCGTGTTTCTGTTTGTGCTCGGGAAGTCGGTGCTCGGCAGGCAGCTGTATGCCACGGGCGGCAATTATACGGCGGCCAAAATTTCGGGAATAAAAGTCGACAGGCTTAAGATCAGCACGTTTGTCATTAGTTCGATGTTCGCCGCTCTTGCGGGGATTATCCTCGTTTCGCGTATGAACTCCGGACAGCCGAATTCGGGGACCGGATTCGAGCTGGATGTTGTGGCAGGAGTCATTCTTGGAGGAACGAGCCTCGCGGGCGGCGAGGGAACTCTTGTCGGTACGCTTATTGGAGTGCTTATCCTGCGCGTCATCAACAACGGTATTCTCATACTCGGCATGAACCAGGACTGGCAGATCGTGATTTCCGGCATAGTCATAATCGCAGCGGTATTCATAGACAACAAACGGAAACAGGATCTGAGCAATGAACTATTCGCTAGAGAGGAATAATGCGATATGGACGATATTATACTCCAGGTGAAAAACATAACCAAGGAATTTCCGGGAGTGAAAGCTCTCGATTCCGTAGACCTGACGCTTCGACGCGGAGAAGCTCATGCGCTGGTGGGGGAAAACGGAGCAGGAAAGTCGACGCTCATCAAGATACTTGCAGGCATTCATAAAAAGGATTCGGGCGACATTCTGTTCGAAGGAAAGCCGATTTCACTGCACGACGCTTCGCAGTCGCTTGGGCTCGGCATAAAGGTGGTGTTTCAGGAACTTTCTCTCATCCAGAACCTATCCGTTGCGGAGAACGTGTTTCTCGAATCGTTTCCTCTGAAAGGACGTTCTATCGACTGGAAGAAAATGATAAGAACGACGAAGGAACTTCTCGAGACCATAGGGCTCGATATAAACCCGAAAACTCCGGTTCGGAAGCTAACGGTTTCGCAGCAGCAGATGATTGAAATAGCCAGGGCGCTTTCCCATGAGGCGAAGGTGGTCATCATGGACGAACCGACATCGGCCTTGAGCCCGAAAGAGATCGATGCCTTGTTCGGCGTCATACGCAAGCTGAAAACCATCGGTATCGCCATACTGTACGTGACGCATAAACTCGAGGAGGTATTCGAAATTTGTGACAGAGTCACCGTGTTCAGAGACGGTAAATTCGTATCCACGAACATGGTTACGGACACGAATACGAACGACGTGGTGCGCGATATGGTGGGACGTGAAATCACCACCCTGTTTCCCAAGACGCACGCAGGAAAGGGCGCTCCGGTGCTCCACGTGAAGGGTCTTTCGACGGAAAAGAAACTGAAGGATATCTCCTTTGAGCTTCATTCAGGCCAGGTCATCGGGGTGTTCGGTTTGCTCGGAGCAGGAAGGACGGAATTGGCCAAGGCGGTGTTCGGCCTCGATCCGGTCACGAAGGGAGAGATATTCGTCGAAGGACAAAAACTCAAAGCGGGTTCCACGGCGTATTCGACGAAGAAAGGGCTCGGCCTTCTCACGGAGGACAGAAAGGAAGAGGGGCTCGTGCTGGGCATGTCGGTTACCCAGAATATGACGTTGCCTTCTATAAAGGACTTGTCTTCGCTCGGATTCATACGGCGGAACCTCGAGGTAGCAAGATCTCAGGAATTCGTGGATAAGCTGAGCATCAAGACTCCTTCCCTCAAACAAAAGGTGATGTACCTTTCGGGAGGGAACCAGCAGAAGGTACTCCTCGCCCGCTGGCTCATGAAGAAGCCCAAAGTCATCATACTCGATGAGCCTACGAGGGGAATCGATGTGGGAGCAAAGGCAGAGATTCACAAACTCATCGACGATTTGGCTAAGGAAGGTGTTGCGGTACTCGTCATGACGTCGGAAATGCCGGAACTCCTCGGCGTGAGCGACCGCATCATAGTCATGAGTAACGGGCGGATAACCGGTCAGTTCGAGCGAGATGAGGTCACTCAGGAATCGATTTTGGCGGCCGCAATAAAACAACAGTAATCAGAGGAATCAACGATGCAGGGAACAGTACTGACGAATACCAATAAACCGGGATTCTTCCGCAAAGTATCGGGAGTGGGAGAGATCGGGCTTTTGATAGTGCTGATCATACTTTTCGTTTTTTTTAGCATAGCCTCGCCGTATTTCTTCACGGTGAAGAATCTCACGAACATACTCGGACAGATCGCTCTGCCGCTCATATCCGCAGTCGGCTTGTCTCTCCTGATCATCAGCGGCGAAGTCGATATATCTATAGGCTCCTTGCAGGCATTCGTGTCGCTTCCCCTCATCGTGCTCATGAATAAGACGGGATTCATGTGGCTCGGAATCGTGGCTGCCCTTGTGACCGGAGCGGTGATAGGCGTAATAAACGGGGTATTGGTCACCAAGCTGAAGATCAATTCCCTCATTGCAACGCTCGGTATGTACTATGTGCTGAGGGGAGCAGTGTATCTCATCACGGGAAAAGTCGCGATCGTGGACGAGATTAAGAGCGATGCATTTTTCATGCTGGGCAACGCGAAACTGTTCAGGATTCTTCCGTACTCCGCCATCCTCATGTTCATCGTTCTGTTCGTGTTCATGTATATCATGCGTAATACGACGTACGGCAGAAGACTATATGCGGTAGGAGGTAATGCGGAGGTTTCCCGGTCCGTAGGCATCAACCCCGAGCGCATGAAGTTCAGCGCATTCGTCATCTGTTCGACATTGGCTTCGGTATCTGCGGTCATTCTGGCGTCCAGACTCGGTTCCGCGAACCACCTCGCAGGTACGGGCTTTGAATTTCAGGTCGTTGCCGCTATCGTGCTCGGCGGCGTGAGCCTTTCGGGCGGAACGGGTACGCTTTTGGGTGCGTTCATCGGGGTACTCATCATGGGCATCATTCAAAACGGGCTGGGAATGCTCAATGTCGATACCATGTGGCAGCTCGTGATAACCGGCACCATCATTATTCTGGCTGTCTCCATCGATGAGTTCAAGAAACAGCATTGATATGAGGATCGGGAAGAAACCGTTTTTCATCGCATTGGTTCCGATCGTTTTTTTCTCCGGCGTCACAGCGAGAATCGCAGGCGGGAATTTCGTATTGCTCACTGACTTGGCATATGTGGGCGGTGCAGCTCCGGTTTCGGAACGCTTTATCTCTACGGGGAGTCCAGAACAGGCTGCAGAGTCCTTCTATGTCGCGCTCGCAGAGGGGCAGTATGACCGCGCCTGGGAGCGCTCGTTGGAGCCGGATTATTCCGGAGGCAAGGAAATCCTGTATGCCGACCGTGTGACTGCCGATCCTGCAACATTCGTCGGCTGGACCGGAAAAGATGCGTTTCTCTCGCGCCTTTCGTGGGAACTCGGAGGGGCGGGCAGCCTCAAGCTGAGAAACATAAGGGCAATCGCTTTATCAGGAAAACCGGAGATTCCGGCGTATCTTTCGAAGCAGCTAGGCGAAGCTTCCCTCAGCCTGGTCAGGGTCGAGGGGCATATGGTGGGCGCCTGCACCATTTTTTCTTGGAGCAAGGATGTTCCGGTTATAGGGCAGGACGGCGCATACCGCGTGCTGCTGGACGGAACCAAGGAGCCGAAGACCTTGTATTGTCAGGCATGGTTTGCTAATCTGGTGAAACTAGGAGATCTGAGAAAACCGTGAACCTGTATTTCGACAATGCAGCAACATCCTGGCCCAAACCCAAAACCGTGATGAAAGCGATGAACCTGTATTTCAGCAGGTGCGGAGGAAATCCGGGGAGGTCGGGCCACGGAAAAGCGGTTGCAGCGGGAAAGATAGTGCTCGACACAAGGGAGCGGATCGCTTCCCTGTTCGGCATAGAGGATTCTTCGCACATCGTTTTTACGAAAAACTGTACCGAAGCGCTCAATATTGTGCTGTATGGACTGCTCGAACCCGGCGATCACGTCGTAACCACGAGCATGGAGCACAATTCCGTGCTGAGGCCTCTGACGTATCTGAAGGAACAAGGAGTCGAGGTTTCCATTGCAAAGGGAGACGGGAAAGGCGTCATTTCTCCGGAAGAAATTGTGCGGTGCGCAAAAAGCAACACGAAACTGGTAGCGATGAGCCATGCGTCCAATGTGACCGGCACTGTTCAGGATATAGCTTCTGTCGGAGCGTTTTGTTCTTCGAAGAACATTCTTTTTCTCGTGGATGCTGCGCAGAGCGCAGGCATCCTGCCCATAGATGTGAACACCATGCACATAGATTTCTTGGCAGCATCAGGGCACAAAGGGCTGTACGGCCCCCAGGGAACAGGATTCCTGTATCTACGGAATCCCGCGCCTGTGAAGCCGCTCATGCGCGGAGGAACGGGAAGCCTGTCCGACAGCATTGTGCAGCCCGATTTTATGCCGGACCGATTCGAGAGCGGGACCCTCAATGTCATAGGCATAGCCGGGCTGCGCGCTGGAATCGAATTCGTGGAGAAGGAGGGGACGGAGCTTCTGTACCTGCACGATCAGGAGCTCCTCCATGCGCTTCTCGATGAGCTGAAACGCTATCCGAGGATACGCACCTATGAAAGCGAGGGCGTGCAGACAGGGGTGCTCTCGGTGAATATCGAAGGCATGTATCCGTCCTCCGTGGGGGAACAGTTGGACAGTGAGTACGGAATCCAGAGCCGCATAGGGTTGCACTGTGCGCCCGAGGCGCACAGAACGCTTGGAACATTTCCGGACGGCACTGTCCGCCTTTCTTGGGGAACCTTTACAACGATGCATGATATACGGTATCTTGCAAAGGCGTTGAAACGCATTGCGGGGTATGCGAAATAAACCATGTTCGGGGGAAAAAAACGGAACCAGGATATCAGCAGCCTCGAAGGGGTGGTGACGTTTTTCGCTTCGCACTATGCGCTGAAAGCGGATACCACGCTCAAGAAACATGCGATGCGCTCCGTGCTCGTTCCGGGTCCGAGGGAAATAAGCCCGAACTGCGGTGTCGCGCTCAGATTCGATTATGCGGAAAAAGACGAGGTGAAGAAACTTTTCGATGAGAATCATATCCAGTTCGAGGAAATCCATCTGTATCCTGTGAAACGGTGACCCTATGGAAAAAAACGACGGGAGGAAGAAGTATCTCAAGCCCTGGATCTTCGGAGTCATAGCAGGCACGCTTTTCGTCAGTGCAGAAGCATTCCTGGGGTTTTATCCTCCTTCCGCCTATGCGTTCTGTCTTTCCTGCCACACGAGGGACCTCATCAATACCCTGATCAATGCCGTGTTCGGCACGCATTTCGAAACGGCTGGCATTGCAGGCACAGTGCTTATGGTCACATCTCCTGCAGTGCTCATCGGTGCATGTATCGCCGCCCGGCTTTTCAAGGAACGAAAGATCCAGAAAGCAACGAATCCGCTGCTGTACTTCATCGTCGGGTTTGCTATCATGATCATCGGCATCGTGATTTTCGGATGCCCCACCAGGATCATACTCAGGGCAGGGTATGGCGATGTGTACGCGTTGGTCGCCCTGGCATGCATGCTCTTCGGCATATGGTGCGGCACTATGGTGATGAAGCTGCGCTTCAGGACCAAAGGATAGGAGCGTGTCTGTGGGTATCGTGCTTTCGGTGTTTCTGGGGATTATAGGACTCCTTATCGGATTTCTCGCGCAGAGATCGCGGATGTGTTTCGTAGCAGGATTCAGGGATTACATCCTCGTTCGGGATACGGAACTGCTCATGGGGCTATTCTCATTTTTTCTCACAGTCTGGTTTCTCTCTTCCATTTTATTCGCACTGCATGTGCTGAAAGCGGGTATACCCGAATATACGGTGCCTAGAGCCGGAGCCGCGGTTCATGCTGCTGGCGATGCCGCCCTCGATAGGGCAGCGTCGGCTGGCGGAAATGGAACGTTCCGGTTTCTAAACGGTACGACGAGTCGGACTCTGCCTGGCGCTCTGTTCAACACGTTTTTCTGGGTCACTGCGGCAGGCGGATGGCTGCTCGGCCTTTTGTCCGTCATGGCCGGGGGATGCGTGCTCAGACAGCACACCCTCTGCGCCCAAGGGAATAAAGATGCGCTGTTCTACCTCATAGGGTTCTACTGCGCAGGTGTTTTGTTTTATTTGTTTTTCCAGAAGTACTTCGCATGGGTCTATGGCTGAAGTGGATAAGGTATACGACAGGTATGAACGCATACTCGCTGCGAAATCGCAAAACCACGTACGTAAGGCGTTTGCCTATACCTGTACCTACGTCCCTGTTGAGCTGCTCTATGCTGCTGGATTTCTGCCGGTACGGATTTCGGGATGCGAAAATTCCTGTTCCTGTACGGATTCCGATCTTTCGGGAAACCTCTGCCCTTATGTGCACAGCATAAGCGCAGCATACAAGAACGGGAGAGAACTGTACGCTGGTATAGCCATAGCGGATTCCTGCGATGCCATGAAGAGCCTATTTCAGGTGCTCTCCCTCGACGCGGTCGGGAACGATGCTGTCCTGTTCCTTCAGCCGCCCAGAGCCGATGATGGGGATGCTGTGAGGATATATGCAGAGCAGCTCCGACACTTCCATGCGCGGCTTTGCAGAGACAGAGACCCTGACAGGAACGCTCTGCTCGAAGCGATGAACGTATACGGAGAAATCAGGGCTTTGCTTTTACGCATAGAAGATTCCTCTCCTCGGGATGTGCGGAGCAGATTCGTACGCGTACGCGCCATGGTTCTTTCCTGCGATCCCCAGCGGGTTCGTTCGATCCTTGAAGCTTTCGCTGAAGAGCTTGAACGCCCTGCCTGCCTTCCAAACGGGCTGCGTGTTGTCGTGTGCGGTTCGCCGGTAGATAGCGCGGTTTCCGCCATCGAAGATGCGGGATTCATCATTGTGAAAAACGATTCGTGTCTCGATCTCCGCTGGCAGCCGTCCGCCGATCCATTGAAAACAGACTGCGATCCGTACGAAGCGATCGCTTCGTACTACCTGCGACGCATACCCTGCCCACGGATGCCCGCAAGGCGCAGTCATATCGAAGCGCTCGCATGCGCCGTAAAGACAGGTGAAGCGGACGGCATTATCCATGTACGAATGCCGTTTTGTGATCTCCACGGATTCGATTTCGTCCAACTTCTCGATGCCGTGGGCAATGACCGGATCATCCAGATAGAAACGGACGGCTCTCCGCAGAGCATGGCACAAGTGCATACGCGCATACAGGCTTTTCATGAAATACTTTCGGAGGGCATACATACGGTACGCGGAAAGGATACACGGATGAAGGAAACTCGGTATTACTGCGGAATAGACATAGGCTCGACAACGATCGATGCGGTGATCTTGAACGGAGACGGAAGGCTTCTCGCTTCCAGGATCATCAAGACGGGTCCCGGGGCGGACAGGAGCGCGCATCAGCTGTATCTCGATATGCTCAGCGAGCTCGGGGTGGGGGAAAACGATGTGCGCTCGATCGTAGCCA
>CAZWAS010000011.1:53001-54435 GCA_964631915.1 uncultured Spirochaetales bacterium
GCAGAGCCTCGCGTTTGCGACTCATGCGATCACCGAAATAACCTGCCATGCCAAAGGGGCGCTCCACCTCGCGCCTGGAACCAGATTCGTCATCGATATAGGAGGACAGGATTCGAAGGTCATCCTGCTCGAGGAGAGCGGGAAGGTCGTGAACTTTCAGATGAACGATAAATGTGCAGCTGGGACGGGTCGCTTTCTCGATGTGATGGCGCATGCGCTCGAAAAGAGCATCGGAGAATTGAGCGGATACGGGGTCGAAGAGGGAGACGCCGTTCCTATTTCGAGCGTATGCGCCGTATTCGCGGAATCGGAAGTGGTATCCCTCATAGCGAGAGGCTTCTCCGCTCCCGATATAGCGCGCGGCATACTCCTCGCCATAAGTAGAAGAATCGAAGGCATGGCGAGGAGGCTCGGAGTCGTCGAACCGGTTCTCATGACAGGAGGAGGTGCGCTCAATCAAGGGCTCGTGAAGACCTTGAGCAAGCAGCTCGGCATCGACATACGCGTTCCCGACCATCCTCAGCTCGCAGGGGCCATAGGAGCCGCGATCCTGGGCATGGAACAAGAGGGACTCTCCTCATGACGCCCATCCAGATGATAGCGCGCGCGAGGCTCTCTCCGTCCCGTTCCGCTTTTGCAGTGCTCCTGTATAAGGTATTTCTGATATGTTCGAGAACGAAGTATTCCTTTCAGAAGCTCCTCGGTAAAACCGTGTATAAGGGTTTTTTTTCCGTTTTTTTCAGACCCAAGAAATCGGCATTTATGACGCTGCTCGTGCCGTCCGAACCGTTCGCCGCTCTGGGCATATCGCCGCTCATGGTGGAATCTTTCGGGGGTATTATGGGATCGCTCGGTCTCACTGATCGGTTCATGAAAACCGCCGCCCGAGCAGGACTGCCCGACAGCCTCTGCACGTTTCACAAGATGCATCTCTCCTTCGCGCTCGAAGGAGGGTTCAATTCACCCAGATTTGCTGTCGCATCATCGGCGCTCTGCGATTCGAACATTAGAGCCTTCCAGGAGCTTCAGTGCATAACAGGTACAGATCTCATGCTTTTCGATTTTCCCGATCCCGAGCAACCCGGTGCAGCAGAATACCTCGGCAGACAGATAGAAACTGTCTACTTCCGCATGGCCGAAGAAGTCGGGGTATCCCATGCCATGGACAGGATCAAGAGAGCGGTAGCTCTGTCCGAAGAAGTGAGGCGGCACATACTCGCGATCAACGACATGAGAAAAACGCGCTGGCTTCCCGGTGCGAACGATTTGGTATGGAATATCATGATCATCGCGGGATATTTAGGCACGGAAGATGCGGTGAAGTTTTACGGCACTCTGCTGAACGAATTCGAGAAAAAGGGCGAGCCCATTCCTGCAGACTACAAGAGGATTCTTCTCATGCACCTTCTGCCCGTATATCCTCATCCCGCTTTT
>CAZWAS010000012.1:0-17968 GCA_964631915.1 uncultured Spirochaetales bacterium
TAAGGAATTATTTTTTCGCATGCGAAAAAATAAAGAGTTCTTAGAGGTGCCCGTATATAATAAAGAGGAGAATTGGCAGAAACAAAACTGTAGTGGAAGAGTGCGGGCTGATGCATTTCGGCCCGCACACGTTTATGATTAAGAAGAGAGGCAACATGAAAAGGAAAATTGAAACTTCAAAAGCTCCTGCGGCTGTCGGTCCTTATTCACAGGCCGTTGCCGGATACAATCTTGTTTTCATTTCCGGTCAACTTCCGCTGGATCCTGCGACTGGCAAGATGGCGGGCGGCATAGAAGAGCAGACCGAGCAGTCACTTCTGAATTTGAAAAATATCCTTGAAAGTGCGAACTCTGGAATGGATAAAGTCTATAAAACCACTGTGTTCCTGAGCGATATGGACAACTTTGCGGCCATGAACAGAGTCTACGAAGCCGCTTTTAAAGGATGCATTTTTCCCGCACGTTCCACAGTCGAAGTGTCCAGGCTGCCGAAGGATGCACTTGTAGAGATTGAAGCCATAGCGTGGATCGAGCAATAATTTCGACGAAACTGGAAACCTGAATGAAACAATACGATTTTGAGACAGTAATAAAGCGACACGGTACCGGAAGCGGCAAATGGGATGAAATGACGAAATACCAGAGGGTAGGAGAGGATGTCATACCGTTCTCTGTAGCGGATATGGAATTCAAAAACCCTCCCGAGATACTTGATGGACTGAAACGCTTTATCGACAATTCAGTCTTAGGGTATGCGCAGCCTACGGAAGCTTACAACATTGCTGTGAAGAACTGGATGCTGCGGCGGCATGGCTGGGTAATTGATACGGAATGGATTAAGGGTGCACCGGGTGTGATCAATGCATTTTTCACTGCGGTAAAAGCTTTCACTAGAGAAGGCGAAGGTGTTATGCTGATGACGCCGGTTTACTATCCAATGTATTTCGCGATATATAGAAACAACAGGACATTGGTGAACAATAGGCTGGTTATCAAAGATGGACGTTATGAGATAGATTTTGACGATTTTGAACAGAAAGCGAAGGATCCGAATACAAAACTACTTATACTTTGCAGCCCCCATAATCCTATTGGCAGGGTATGGACAAGAGATGAACTCATCAAGATTGGAAGAATCTGTGTTGACAATAATGTACTTGTCGTTTCCGATGAGATACATAACGATCTTATCATGCCGGGCCATAGGCATACGGTGTTTGCGTCTATCTGCGATGAATTCGCACAGAATTCAATAATCTGCACGGCGCCGAGCAAGAGTTTCAATATTGCCGGACTGCAAACAGCGAATATTATTATCCCGAATAGAAAAATTAGGGACAGATACTGGGCGGAGGTCTGCACTACCGACGGAAACCCGAAGTGCAACATTCTTGGACTGGAGGCCTGCAGGCTGGCTTATGAGAGCTGCGAAGAATGGCTTCGACAGGTAATCGAAATCATTGACACTAACCGCAGATTGGTAACTGAATTTTTGAACAGAGAATTTCCGCAGATCAGAGTTTTCGAGCTTGAAGGTACATATCTGCTTTGGATGGACTTTAACGGTTTGGGTATTGAGTGTAAGGAACTGGCGAGAATTCTCAAAGAAGAGGCTTTTCTGTTTTTTGACGACGGTTATATTTTCGGGGAGCAAGGCGCAGGCTTTGAGCGCTGGAATCTGGCCTGCCCGACCAAATACATCCATGCAGGCCTTAAGCGCCTGAAATCCGTGCTTGAAAGGTATCTTGCAAACAACTCGGGAACTGTTTCGATGTGTCGAGTGGAGAGGAAATGACTATGTTGAGCGGCAAGGCGAAAGAGCTTTTCTCCAAGCTTGGAATGGAATATCCGGCAGTCGCATTGAAGTATCACGCGGTAAAACCGAAGAACGTTCCAGCCTACGAAGACGAGAAGCTGGCGTTCTGTCAGTATGTCAAGCATGTACAGGACAGCGGGAGAAGATTTTACATCACGGCAGAACATGATGCCTGCTATGGCAAGATGGCTTTGGGGATGATTCCACCCTCGCCGGTTACCGCCTCCGGTCAGGTGGGTTACGATTTTGAGATATACCGCACACCTATCGCCGGTCAGCAGCTTTATCAGAAACTGCCTGTCCTTGTCCCCGGTACCATCAACTACGTTCAATTTTCGACAGTTGAAAGCTGTGACTTTGATCCCGACCTTATTATGTGCGTTGCCGGTTTACCCGAGGCCGATATAATCATGCGGGCGACAAGCTACATATCGGGCGATCTGTGGGAATCGAAGTCTTCGCCTGTCATAAGCTGTGCGTGGATGTATGCCTATCCCATAATATCGGGGAAAGTCAACCACATCACGACCGGCTTTTATCATGGTCTGAAAAGGCGTAAGGCTTATCCGGCGGGACTGAGGATGATATCGATTCCGTACCAGAAGATTGACGAGGTCGTCACTGCTCTCGAGCAGATGCCATGGGTTCCCATTGCGTTCCGAGAAGATGAGGAGAGCAGGGCCGAGCTTGTGCGCAGAATGGAGTACTGGCAGTATATGGCCAACGAACTCAATTCTGAAATACATCTTCACTGAGTTTCAACAGTCGGGATGAGCGCATTAAGAAAGATGCCGATAAAGGATAGGGTTTTGATGCGCCTCGTGACGCTCTGTTGAGATGCTTTGTCTCTATGCACCGCGGGATGGTGAACTTCCTCCTCCCGGCTGTGGGCTGCTTCATGTATTCCCGAAAAATCTGGTGGACTGCTGCTGATTTCGCTTTCTTTTATAATACGCTATATAATACGCTCGCCTTAAGGAAAGCCGGTACTTCTAAATCAGGCGCGCATGCACATGAGAGCGCTGCATGCGATGCGATATTCTTGCCGCCTGGAACAAAACGGTTTATAATGCCCCATCGGCTGCGTTTCCGCAGGTAGAAAAGAGGAGGCACTATGTCGTACACAACGGAAGTTTTCGAATTGGTGAAAAAAAGGAATCCGAGTGAGTATGAGTTTCATCAGGCTGTGCAGGAGGTTCTGGAATCCCTTGAACCGGTGATCGAGAGGCATCCCGAATACAGGGAAGCAAAGATACTGGAACGGCTGGTGGAACCGGAACGGGTCATCATGTTCAGGGTTCCCTGGATCGACGATAAGGGAGAATATCAGGTGAACAGGGGATTCAGAATTCAGTTCAACAGCGCAATAGGGCCGTACAAGGGCGGCTTGCGTTTCCATCCCACGGTGAACCTCGGGATCCTCAAGTTTCTGGCATTCGAGCAGATTTTCAAAAATTCCCTCACCACGTTGGCCATGGGTGGCGGAAAGGGAGGGTCGGATTTCGACCCTAAGGGGAAATCGGACGATGAAGTCATGCGTTTTTGTCAGTCCTTCATGACGGAATTGTGCAAGTACGTCGGCCCGGATACAGATGTTCCTGCTGGAGACATCGGAGTCGGAGCGAGAGAAATCGGCTATCTGTTCGGCCAGTATAAACGGATAAGAAACGAATTCACGGGGGTGCTCACTGGTAAAGCGCTCAACTGGGGCGGTTCCCTCATTCGGCCCGAAGCCACTGGTTTCGGCTGCGTGTATTTCGCGCAGGAAATGCTCAAGACTAGAAAGGATTCGTTCGAAGGGAAGACCTGTGTGGTTTCCGGTTCGGGCAACGTCGCCCAATACACGGTCAAAAAGCTGAATGAGTTGGGCGCCAAAGTCGTCACGCTGTCGGATTCGAATGGTTTTGTGTACGATCCTACAGGGATAACGGATGAGAAGCTCGCATTTGCTATGGAGCTCAAGAACGTACGGAGAGGCAGAATCAAGGAATATGCGGACAAATACAAGGTACAGTACTTCGATGGGCAAAGACCATGGGGCATTCCCTGCGACTGTGCCTTCCCGAGCGCTACACAGAACGAGATAGAGAAATCGGATGCGGAAACGCTCGTGAAGAACGGCTGTAAACTCGTTGCCGAAGGAGCGAATATGCCCACCACGCCGGAAGGGGTCGAAATCTTCATAAAGGCGAAGCTTCTCTATGCGCCAGGAAAAGCAGCGAATGCGGGTGGTGTGGCGACATCCGGCCTCGAAATGAGCCAGAACGCCATGAGGCTCGCATGGCCGAAGGAAGAGGTGGACGGGCGGCTCAAAAATATCATGCAGGCGATCCACAGCGCATGTTGGAATGCGTCCCAAGAATACGGATTCCCCGGCAATTACGTAATGGGTGCGAACATCGCAGGCTTCGTGAAAGTCGCCGAAGCTATGATGGATCAAGGACTTGTATGAACAACGCAGCCCAGATGGGTTGCGGAAGCACCCATCTGGGCTGTCCGAAAAACGTGGAGGGGAGATGCGTACAACGCTGTGTGTTCTTTTGATTGTGCTCTGCGGCGGATTTCTTTCGGCTGCGGAAGAAGTCGCCGATATCTCCACACCAGCTCCACTTAAGGAAGGCTGGAGATGGATATTCCAGGATCGGGCCGAATTTAGCGATCCAACGTTTGACGTAGGCGCATGGGAAAACGGTACCATACCGACTGTTATTTCCTCAAAAGGGGCTTCGGACTATATCTGGCTTCGCACATCGTTCAGCGTCGACCCTTCTCTCAGGAACAAAGAGCTTTTTTTTCTCGCAGGGAAAACCCAAGGGACGGTTCAGATATATCTCAACGGCTCTCTGATATACCAGCACGGCTTGTTCCCGCCGGATTATTATTATAAGGCACTTGCGCCCAAAGGAGTTCTCCTGCCTTCTGGCCTTCTCAAGTACGGAGAAGATAATATCCTGTGCATGCGCATTTTCAAGGACGATGGACTCTTCAAATTACAGGTTCCGAGAATAGGGGACGAGAAGGCATTCCTTGCGGATGAACAGGTCATTGGGTTTTTTAATCAGAAGATGAACCTCATCATCTCCATGCTTTCTTTTTTCATCGGTTTTTATTTCCTCCTGCAGTTCGCTTTCCGGGCAAAGGAGAGGACGAATCTCCTCTATGCACTGGCGAATATTTTCTTCGCAATCTATTTTCTCGACATGGGGCTCGAGATGAAGCTGTTTTCTTATCTCGGAGCCTACAGGGTGACAAGATCGTTTCTGCCGCTTTTCTTTTCCATATTATCTGTTTTTTTCGTAGAATATTTCAATATTCATAACAAGCGATGGCTTAAAATACTGCTCGTTGCTCCAGGGGTACTGTTCTTTCTCGCCATATATGTATTCGGCAGGACGAGTACGCTCATAGGAACGATTTTCACATTCGGTCTTCTTCCTGGTCAGGTGGAGATTCTGTTCATAGCGTATGTGACCATCCGTGCCCTCGCTTCCGGAAACAGGAGTGCCCTGATCATACTCGTAGGAGTCAGCATAGGCGTTATGCTCGGAACCTGGGACATATACCATCAGGTGAACGGCCTGGAACCCCTGCTTTGGCTCCAAGGAGTGGGGATATTCATACTGAATCTTTCGATGTTCGTTTCCCTCTCCGTACGGTCGATGCGCGTGCATCGGGATCTCGAAAGGTATTCCGCCGAGATAGAAAAAAACACGGAAGAGCTCAAACGCTATATCCGCAACATACAGGAAACGTCTGCGGCAGTCACCAAACTGTCGGCTGAGCTCGATTCGAATATCAGCTCCGCATCCCATTCCATCGAGCGGGTCGCAGAGGATTCCGTGCTCATCAACGACAATATGGAGAAGCAGTTTGAAGTTGTCACCGGAACGAATACTACGGTCATCAACCTTCTGGATTCCCTCGAAGAGACCTACAAGGAGCTGAATATCCAGTGGAAGGATATTCAGGAAACGGCATCGACTTTGCAGCCCATGCTCGCCAACATCGAATCCATCACCGTGAATCTGCGGAATTATTCGGGGTTCACGGAAGATCTGTCCAGGATCACGCGCAAGGGGGAAGAGGCGGTTCTCGCATCCACCGAGGCGATAAACAAGGTGAGGGCGGTATCCGAAAGCATCTATGAAATAATCGATGCGGTGAAAGCTCTGGCGGACCAGACGGACCTGCTCGCCATGAACGCTGCCATCGAGGCTGCGCATGCGGGTGAGTTCGGCAAAGGATTTGCAGTGGTGGCTGGCGAGATCAAGAAACTCGCAGAGGCTTCGAAGGAACGATCAAAGGAAATCATGACTCACGTCTCCGGCATTCTGGGAAGGATTGACGAAGGGGTGAAGATCAACGAAGAAGTGAAGGACATCCTGCTCGGCATTAACAGGAGCACATCTCAGGCCGTGGAGCAGATTCAGGCCATATACCAAGCGGTACTGGAACAGAAAAGTTCGGGAGAGCGGATACGGGAGCGTCTCGATTCGCTCAATGTGGCCACCGAGGATATAAAGAAACTGGCAGACAAGCAGAGCGTGGGCAGCCGCGAGGTAAAAAGCGGGCTCGATACCTTGGTCGGATCTTCGAAACGGGTGATGCAGAGCGTCCAGGCCATATCCGAGGAAAATCAGGAAATCGTCGGCATGGTTGGCAGGATACGGACAATTTCGACGGACAGCAGAAATGTTATCCGTCAGCTTCAGGCTCTTTTCGAGAAGAGATGAGGAAAGGTTCCGCGGAACGTGCGGCAGAAAAAACCGCAGCTTACTCAGCCGTGTTCCCTCACGACCGCATCATTCTGTTCAAGGAAACCGTGCAGTCTTTTTATAGGGATAACAGGCGGAGTTTCCCGTGGCGCGAAACTTCGGATCCGTACTGCATTGTCGTATCCGAGCTCATGCTTCAGCAGACGCAGACTTCGCGGGTGCTCGGCAAATATCCACAATTTCTGCAGGCATTTCCCGATTTCAATGTTCTTGCCGCGGCATCCCTCCGCGACGTGATACGGGTGTGGCAGGGCCTCGGATACAACAGAAGAGCGAAGGCGCTCAAGGAAATAGCGCGTATCGTAGTCGAAGAGCACGGGGGAAAGCTGCCGGATAATCCCGATACCCTCAAGACGTTTCCCATGATAGGCAGTGCTACCGCAGGCTCTATATGCGCTTTCGCGTTTAATATGCCTACTGTATTCATCGAGACGAATATCCGGAGGTTATTCATCCATTTCTTTTTCCCCGAGGAAACCGTAGTACACGACAGGGATATCCTGCCCATCATCGATGCGACTCTCGACAGAAAGAACCCGCGCGAATGGTACTATGCTCTCATGGACTACGGGGCCTACCTCGCCAAGGCGGTTCCGAATCCGAACATGCGGAGCGCGTCGTATTCGAAGCAGCCGGGGTTCGAAGGATCGAACAGGCAGGCCCGCGGCAGGATTCTCAAGATGCTTTCGCTCGGGCAGGGATATACGGCTGCGGAGATCGCAGAGCTCACCGGCTGGCAGGAGAGCAGGGTGAAGCGCGTTCTAGATGAGCTTACGAGGGAAGGTTTTATCGCGCAGGACGGCGGAACGCTCAGGCTAAGCGAATGATTTTTTTCCCGATTCCCGGAAAGTACGGGCGCGCTGTGCGAATCCTGAAACCTGGTTTATTTCAAATGTTTCTTCACAGTGTCTTCCAGATCTGCGTTGATCTTTTCTCTCAATTCATCATACAGGCTGAGAATGGATTCCCGTTTATCGAAAATCATCCACGCCTCTTCATCGAGGAATAACTGATAGGGTTTGAGACCCAACGCATCCGCTATCTTCTGAAGGGTTTCGGCAGAAGGATATTTTCTGCTGATCTCGATTTCGCCTATATAACTGGTGGAAACGTTGCAGAGTTCCGCGAGTTTCATTTGGGAATACCCCAGCCGTTTTCTCGCGTTTTTCATGTTAGTCGCAAGGAGAGTCTGTACTGTTTTTGCGGCCATACTTCCGGTTCACTATGTATCCCATCAGATTCTCTTGCAATCTACTATTAGAGAGTATACAATGTAGCTAAAAGAATATATATTTTGGGCGGCGATATATCACAATCAAAGGCAGATTGTTGCTTGCCGTTATGGATACGCTATGCAGGTTATGCGGTGTTTGGTTTTCGTGCATCTTGTCTCTCTCATCGTGTGCGGAGGCGTTTTTGCCGAGGAACAACTCAAGAAAGAGAACGATTTTTCTACCTTCTATCTTCCCCTTGGCATTCCCAATAAAAACGAGAAATCCGTGCTACAGAGCCTCGTCAATGCCCGCGATTATTTCCTGACGCCTGGAGACATATTCGAAATACAGATCATCCTGAACAGGCAGAAAGAGGCTGCGAGCGAATATTCGTACAAACTAATGCTTCAGAAAGACTACAGCATGGAAATTCCCTTTCTCGGGAATAGAGTATTCAAAGGCTGTACCTATGTGGATGCGCGAAGGATGATCATCGAAGAGGTGCGCAGAAAAATAGTCCCCGATTACGTCGACTTCAATATGATAACCCCTTCGCAGTTCGAAATATATGTGGGGGGTGCGGTTCTCAAGCCAGGCCTCATCATAGGGAACTCGCTAATGAGCGCCGGCGAAGCGATCCTTTCCGCAGGAGGATTTTCCGAGTATGCAAGCTACAGGACGGTGGAGGTGTACAAGGAAAACGGAGAAAAACGCGTCGTAGATTTTTCCGAATTCGCTCGCAGTGGGAATCCCGATCAGAATCCGTACCTCAAGGCGGGGGAAAGGATCGTAGTGCCGTTCGCAGAGCGTATCGTCACCCTCACAGGGTTGGTGAAAGTCCCTGGCCGTTATGAGCTCTTGCCAGGCGAGCATCTTAGAAAACTCATAGAGAACGCATGGGGATTCCTCGACGAGGCCGATCGGAACAACCTCCTTATCCGGCGCGTGAAAGCGGACGGTGAGTATACGTATTTTCTCGCTGCGTTTCCCGAAGATTCTGGCTGGGATGTGGAGCTTTTCCCGGGCGACACGATCCAGGTGAGTTCGAAGTCCTTGAACCAGCCGCAGATAACGGTGGAAGGAGCGTTATATGGAAAGGTTCAGGAGCCGGAGAAACCGAAAGAATTTCCTTCTGAAAATGAAGAGGATGATAAGGATTCCACGAAGAGTTCTATGAACAACAGCATTTCCGCAAAGACGATAAAAGCGTACCTGCCTCTCTCTATAAAAGTTTCGCTTCCCTATTTCCCGGGCATCTCCCTCGACCATGTGCTCCGCACCATGGGGGGGCCGACGCCCTTTGCGCTGCCTGACAGCTCGAAGATATACAAAAAAAACTCAGGGCAGGAGGTGAAATTCGATGTGTTCCGCATGTGGAACAATCCGAAGGAAGCGCAGAATATTGTGCTCGATCCGGACGATTATGTGCTCATACCCATGAAGCAGCAGGTCGTGTTCGTAACAGGAGAAGTCATGATTCCGGGAGCGCTCGCGTACAAGTACAGGCGGACCTTAGGCGATTACCTCATCGATGCAGGCGGCATACGCACGTCGGGGGACAAGAATGCGATGTTTCTCATGACGCCAGACGGAAGAAAAATCCGTAAAATCGAGGTTAATTACGAACCCATGCCCGAGGACATCATTTTTGTCGATAAAAATGCGGCGCAGATCTTTTCCGACGTTGTTGGAATTGTCGCTCCCTTTGTGACCACCCTCTCAACCATCTCGGTGGCTGTTTGGACGATACTCACCACACTAGGCGTAATAAAGTAGGATTGACGTTGGTGCCTGTAGCAGTGAAAGCGGGAAGCATGTACGCTATTCGGATGGATCCGATGACCGCATGTATGTATATGAATCCGCATATGAGCATCAGGTACAGGTCCTGTCAGCCTCCGCTATCATGCTCTTGTGCCAGGACAGAAAGTACTGCTCGTCTTCGGCATTGTTCCCTTCGATATCGGCCATGACGCGAAACACGGGTTCCGTACCCGAACCGCGCATCCACAGGAAGGCCTTGTGGTTCCCTGCTGCGTCCTTGAAAAGAATCTTCAGGCCACCGCGTTCCTTGCCTGTGCGGTAGGCCCTGCCCATGCCGTGCTTTTCTTCTATGCCTTCGTAATTGATCTCTTTCCATGTGCAGATGCCGTAGCGCTCCCTGAGTTCGACCTTCCGCTTGTCCCATTCTTTGAGGAACAAAGACTCGTACCGCTCTTTCAGAAGTCCGTGATTCTGGGTCCCAATATCCATGAGGGCTTCGGGTTCGAATACGCTGGTGGTTATGTATTGCGGCAGGCTGTCCAGGATATCGGTGAGGGAAAAATCTTCCTTGTACAACCCCTTTTTACCGCACCGCTCGCACCATATTTCAAAGAGTCCAGGTTTGCCCGGAACGGAGCGCAAAAGGAGGAGCTTCAGAAGCGCGAATACTGTATTGAGCGGATCGCGCACAGTGGAAGGATGAGTGATAGTTCCTCCGTTGGAACCTTCGCCGAGGATGCGTACGATATACCCGCGGGTTCTCAGCGATTTCGCCAGATTCACCACATTGGCTTCCCCCACTTCCGCGCGGTATACCTTCACATCGAATGCCTTTGCTATGGCTTCTATGCGTATCGATGTGGCATCGTTCACTGCGATCGCCGCCTTTTGATATAAAGTTCCTTCGGGCGTATACGTGAGAGTTCCTGTATACACCAGATACGCGATCTCCGATATGCACGAAAGCGCGAAAACGGTCTGAGCTTCTAGTATACAAGCTTTGCCATTCCGTTCGTCCATATATACGATATTCCCCCTGTCCCCGTCGTTATCCGGCACATATCCGAAGAGAAAACGTCCGTCCGCAGCGTGGGCTTTTTCAAGCTCTTCCTTGCACTGTTCGAGCGAGCTGCCTTCGGGTACTATGCGATGGCGGATTTCCCGCGGCTTGGAGTTCACTGCAAGGATGTCCACTCCCATAGTTCCGAGTATGTGTGCATCGATGGAAAGGGTTCTAGCGCTGCCGTTCAGCTCTGCTACTATTCCCAAAGGTCGGGCGCTCAGCGACGTTGAGAGAGTATCCAGTATCTGTTTCTGCTTTTCAGGTTCCGCATAACCTGTCACCACTTCTTTCGTAAAATTCGCATATGCGGTTTCGGATTCTTTTTTCATCCGAGGCACCGCTTCGTATACCTCTTTCACGGTATCGGTGTTGCACGATTGTACGGCACGGACGATTTCTCCAAGGGTGCTCGAGTCTTTCACAATCTGTCTGAACAGCCGGATGAGATCGGCTGAGTCGCTTCCTCCGAGGACCGCTCCATTTTCTAAGCCAAATTTGACCCCGTTATGTCCGATAGGATTGTGGCTTGCGGAGATATACGCGAATCCATGTATATCTTCGCGAAGTTTCACGTACGCCATGATCTCGGGCGCAGGAACTATGAAGAGGTATCTGACATCGAATCCCTTCGAGAGGAAGAGGCGGATCATGCAATCCGCAATGGCAGGTCCTGTGTACCTGGAATCGATTCCCACGGCTATGGCGGGTCTCCCTTCAGGCGTTTTCCCTTTTAGGAAACCGGCCCATGCGTATGCCATTACGCCTGCGATGAGTCTGTCTTCCTGCGAGATATCGGGGGCCCTGCTCTCTTCGTCGCCAGAGGCGGCGAAGATTTTTCGCCAGCCAGAAGCGGACAAAATGAGGGGTTCGAGCGCTTTGGTGAGAGCGTGTTCGTTGGGAACATACTGATCGGGAAACGGCTTCTTCTCGGGAATGCCTATTTCGAAGCCGGTTGCTGGGTCGATGATACTACGCATGGACAACTTCTATCATGAAATCCGCATTTGGAAAAGATTCTTCAGGCAGCATCTCCCAGAAACGGCACCTCAGCATGAAGTTGGCCCGGCAGGTTTCGAATCCCTTCTAAAAATGCAGGCCGAACTCGATCTGCGGAAACGTGATGGAACCTCCTGCCACAGTGGTATCGTTCAGAAGAAATTCCGCATACACGACTATCACGGCGAAGTCGAAGAAGTTCAGGAATATGCCTCCTCCTGTGGCAAAAACGAATCCTGGGGCCTGTTGCTTCATCCCACCGTAAAATCCCGTGTCGAAGTACAGAAGCATGCCTGAGGTGATGTCTCGGATCCCCAATGCAGGAAGATTCATGCGGATTTCGAAATTGTTCACTGCTTTCAAGGTACTGTCGAACCTACGCTTGTCCAGGCCGCGCACGGCGGAGCCGAGTCCGTCTCTTGTGTCCCTGCCTCCGAACGTCTCTCTCGCATTGATCGGTATGGAATCGCCCATGAGGTAATCTGCTGAAAGATAGTCGCACAGGTATATGCTCAGAAGGTTGAGCCCATCCCCATAGGTGGATTCGTAGAGGGGGAAGAAGAACTTGACTGTACCGTTCAACCTGAAAAAATCCGTGTTCCCGTATGTGGATATATTGAAGGATGCGGGGCTGTATTCGGCGGATGCTTCTCCGTAGATTCCGGTGTATGTTTTGGTCGTTTTATTAAAGGACACATCGTTCAGCGACAACCCGCAGAGTATAGCGTTCTGAAATGTGCCTTCCCTGTCCGGCAATGACGAACGGAACACGAGCTGGTTCGGGACCAGCGGATCCTTTGTGAAGGACTCGATTCTTCCACGATACAACAGGAATGCCTCGAGAAAATTTTCGTCTATCCTTTCATTCCACACTATGCCTTGCGCAAGTCCCAGAAACCACGAACCGTTCAGACGCCAGTAAAAGGGGTCCCGGAGCGGATCCACTGCAGGATCGTCGCCGTTATACAAGGTGTCGTCCAGATAGTGGTAAAACGAGCGGTTTTCGTATCCTCCACCTGCGGAAACCCAGAAAATCGTGTCGAGGCCCGGAACAAAAGAATAGCCTCTGTATCCCAAGGCTATGTCCGCACCGAAAAGCCGGAGATCCAGGTCCAGCTTGAGCGGCGGGCGTTCCTGTTCTTGAGCCGGAAGGAATGAAGAGATGCAAAAAAAAGCGAACACCATATACAAGAGCTTTTTCATAGGTTTCTCCGCAGCGTATTCATGTAAGAAGGGTTGTACCGGAAAAAGAAGAACAATACAAGGGAGGGTTTCTGCAGTAGGCGTCATGGAAACCCATGTCAGTCTGTGATAGAATCGGTTCATACCATTGGGTTCTGGAGGCGATTATCTGTATGCGGAAAGCTCTGTTCATCATTCACACGGGAAATGGGAAGGGAAAAACCACAGCGGCTCTGGGGCTCGCATTTCGCGCTCTGGGCCACGGTCAGAAGGTGTGTTTCATCCAGTTCGTCAAAGGAACGTGGAAACCCGGAGAGCTTTTCGCAGCTGGGAGGTTTGCAGACCTCCTCGAGTTCCATGTGCTCGGCAAGGGATTCATCCGTACGGCAGAAGAAGCGGAGAAACAGAGGGACTCGTGCCTCGAAGCGTGGGAGTTTGCAAAGAGGAAACTCTCGTGCGGGGAATTCACTCTCGTCGTGCTCGACGAGCTTTTGTATCTCATCCATTACAAGGTCATCACCGACGCGGAGATCCTCGAAGCCCTGCGTGCACGGCCCGAAGGAGTGCACGTAGTGGTGACAGGTCGGGGAGCCCCTCAAGCCCTTGTGGATGCAGCAGATCTTGTGACCGAAATGAAAGAGATAAAACATCCATTCAAGAACGGCATCAAAGCGCAGAAAGGAATAGAGTTTTAGTCTCGCCGCATGCGAGCGGTTCGGTGAAAGGGAGCCTAACGCGGAGTATACGGAAAAAACACATAGTCTCTGAATTCCTGTTTTTTGTTACCGTCCCCGTATGGATGGGCTTCATTCGCATTGCTGTGGCAGGTGACGCAGAATTCGTCAGTGAACACGGTTTCCTTTCCGCTCGCAGTATCCTTGACCACCCAGATCCAGCCACCCCTCGCCTCTGGTGCGCTAGAGCTTTTAATCATAGCGGTGAGCATGACAGGTTTCATCCCCGGCTCGTAGCGCTGACCTTCGTATATCTCCTTGAGGATGATCGTGCCTTCCGGATACTCGTATGTATTCTTATCCTGGGCGGCGATGATCTTGACCCCTTCTCCTATGGGATTGATGAAAATCTTCCTATAAGTGTTCTCGTGCCCTGGGATGGGATAATTGAGTTCGATTCCCGTGGTTTTTTTCCATGCTGCATGGTCTTTCGGTACAAGCTGATCGGATTTCCTCTGCGTGCAGGAAGAAAAAAACAGAAGCGCCCCAAACACAAAGAGCGGAGCGGAGAAGAACCCTGGTGCGTTTTTTCTTTCGATCATAGTATCCCTTTGAGAATGTAGACTCCCTCGTACCGGTCTTTCCCTCGGATTCTTAGGCGGTATGGACCGTCTGCAGCTACAAGCGTACTAACGTCTTTGAATATGTTTCTCGATATGAGAATCTGACCAGCTTTTGCGGCGCTGCACAGTCTAGACGCCGTATTGACCGTATCTCCGATTACCGTGAAATCCGCCCGTTTTTCCGAGCCTATCATACCGAGGATGACGTCTCCGCAGTTTATGCCGATCCCGATGACGAGACCACTGTACTGCTTCGCGCTGTTCCGTTCGAAGTCCTTCTGGATCTCCACAGCAGATCTGCATGCGCGTTCCGCCGAATCTTCGCCGGTGAATAGAGCGAGGACGGCATCCCCTACGTATTTGTCTATATCCCCGCCGTACTTGTGTATGATCTCGGTTTGCACGTTCAGCACGGCGTTTAAATATTCGACTACTTTCTCAGGATCGCGCTTCTCCGAAAACGATGTAAACCCTCGGATATCGCTGAAAAACAGGGTGACGGACAGTTTCTTTCCTTTCTCGTTGTTTTTCAGGGATCTGATAGTCGAAGTCGACACGAATTTGGAAAGCTCAAACCGCTCTCTCAGTCCTTCCACCATCGAGTTCACTGTGTGTCCGAGAATACCGATCTCGTCGCGGTTTTTGATGGATACGTGAGCATCGAACATACCCTTTGTGACGGAATCGCATACGCTTCCGATGACTTTGATGGGAACTATGATGTTCCTTTGAAGAAAACGCGCGAGAAAAAAAGCCAACAGGAAAACCATACCTGCGAACAGACCGATCGAAATGTACAACGTATTCTGCTGAGTCTTGAAAGCCTGAGAAACGTCGCTTCTGATGTCTATGACTCCGCGCACCGTATGATCGCTTCCATGGCAACCAGTGCATTTCGGCAGATTGATGAGCGGCTTATAGATCCTGAACAGAACGCGGTCGTTTTCGCTCTGCTGAAAAAACACTGTATGCGGCGGCTTCCCCGTTGCAGCGTCAAATTGGGTGGAGGCCGGTGCAGGGGTTGGAGATTCCTGTACCGCACGGAGTGCGAACTTTTCTCTCCCTATGTTTCTATTTACGGTTTGTATTGTTTCATTGTCGCTGAAGGCTTTTTTCCCGTTCCGCCTGTACAAAGTTATTTCATAGTTCGGATTCACCGTGCGGATCTGATTGAAAAAATTCACGGCAAGCGGAGCTTCTCCCGGTAACATGAAATTCGTGATCGACGTATGGAGAATCTCCGACTGCTGGTTCAGATTCCCCTTTGTGGAATTGTCGATGGTCAGGAACAAGGATCTGGCGAAGTAAAACGTTATACTCCCGATTCCGAGTACAAGAGATACGACGATAATGAAATTGACCTTCCGCGTGATCGGGATGAACGGTGCAGTTTTCATCCCGATTACATAATGCCTAGGTACGTGAGCATCGCCACTATCGCATGCACAAAACCGATGCCCAGCGTAATTATGCCGAAAGCTCTATGTATTTTAAAGTTTCTCTTGCTCCGTTTTATGCCTGTGATTCCGAGCACAATGAAACAGGCAATCAATACGAGTCCGATATAAAAGGCAGGCGGTTTGTATAAAAAAAAACTCATGGAGCCTCCTGCCTGAAAGCTTAGTTCCTTGCATTCCTGAAATCAAGGTATTTCAGGACAGGGCCCTCGCTACGGCCTCCATCGCCCTTTCGACGTTTTCCCGCGAATTGAAGGCGCTTATGCGAATATATCCTTCTCCGCAGGTGCCGAAACCGCTTCCGGGCGTTATTACGACTCCGGCCTTTTCCAAAAGCATGTCAAAAAACCGCCAGGAATCCATACCGGCTCTTACCCAGATATAAGGCGAATTATCGCCGCCCGTGCAGGAATATCCCAAAGACTTCATGCCTTCCCGTATCAGTTTTGCATTCTCGAGATAATAATCCGATAATTCCCGTACCTGCTTTTTCCCTTCTGCGGAATAAATTGCAGCGGCTGCTACCTGGACGGGATACGAGACCCCGTTGAATTTCGTTGTGTGTCTTCGGTTCCATAGATTATGCAGAGGCACCGCAGCGCCTTTCGCATCGTACGCCATGCAAGTTTTCGGGATTACGGTGTACGCGCACCTGGTACCGGTGAACCCAGCGGTCTTAGAAAAACTCCGGAACTCGATCGCTACCTCTCTCGCCTCCGGAATTTCGAATATGCTGTGCGGAAGCGATTCGTCACGGATGAACGCTTCGTATGCGGCATCGAAGAGGATGAGTGCCTTATTTCTTTTGGCATAATCCACCCATGCTTCAAGTTGTTTCCTCGTTGCAACTGCTCCTGTGGGATTGTTAGGAAAACAAAGATACACGAGATCGGAAGGTTCTGCAGGCGGAGCAGGAATGAATCCGTTCCGCTCTGTGGATTCGAGATACATAAATCCCGCATATCGCGATCCTTCAGCTTCTCCCGAACGGCCGGCCATGACGTTTGTATCGACGTATACAGGATACACGGGATCCGGAATCGCAATACGGATATCCTGTGCGAAAATCTCCTGGATGTTACCCGTGTCGCATTTCGAGCCGTCGCTCACGAAAATTTCATCGGGACGTATGTCCGAACCCCTCAAATTGAAGTCGTTCTCCGCAATAGCTTCTCTGAGGAACTCGTAGCCCTGCTCTGGGCCGTAGCCTTTGAAGGTTTTATCATCCGCCATTTCATCCACGGCTTTGTGAAAAGCTTTGATGCACGCCTGAGGGAGCGCTCGCGTTACATCTCCGATACCGAGCCGTATGATGTTTTTCTCTGGGTGCGCTTTCTGGTATTCCGCTACTTTTTTCGAAATGGTGGAAAACAGATACGATGCCTTAAGTTTGTTGTAGTTTTCATTGATTCGGATCATGATTACCGGTCCTTTGTGTTCGTAGTGCTCTCATGATGATACAAGCATAGCTGTCTTGTCAACGAGCCAGCACTTCTTCCTGTGACGCCCATAAACATAAAGTGTGTACCATAAGTTCCGCTATCCTATACCGGTTTTTTCTGCATCCATATACGTACGGAATGCCCTGCCTTCCTCCGAAAGTTCAGCGTACCATAGCGAGATTCGCTGAATCCGTCCGCCAGGGAATTCGCCGGATGCCGCATCTTGACTGTGCCGTGCTCCGGATTCATGATGTAAGGGGGGATGCATGCACATCATAGACACTGAGAAGAAACCTATCAAGCTCTGGCTCGACGAGCTGGAGCCGGGGGCCCTTAGGCAGGCGAAGAACCTCGCAAACCTCCCTTTTACGTGGAGCCATGTGGCGGTCATGCCAGACGCTCATCAGGGATACGGCATGCCCATAGGCGGAGTGCTCGCCACCCTGGATGTGGTTGTTCCCAACGCTGTAGGCGTGGATATCGGATGCGGCATGTGTGCCGTTCGCACTTCTCTCAAGGATATCCGTCTCGAATCCCTGCGGTGCATTGCGGACGAGATACGACGGTCTATTCCGCTCGGGTTCGAACATCACAAGGAAAAACAGAAGTGGGCAGGGTTTTCCAAAGCCCCATCCATACAGGTTATCAGGGATGAATTGGATTCCGCGCGGTATCAGCTTGGAAGCCTCGGAGGAGGGAACCATTTCATCGAAATTCAGAAAGGGAGCGACGGATTCGTCTGGATTATGCTTCACTCCGGCTCGAGAAACTTCGGCTTGAAAATCGCTGCGGAATATCAACGGAAAGCGAGAAAGTACTGCGAAAAGGAAACGCTTCCGGACAGGGATCTTTCATATCTTCCGCTTCATACGCAAGAGGCACAGGAATACCTTGAAGCCATGCAGTACGCCTTGGATTTCGCCCACGCATCGAGAAACAGGATGATGGAAATACTAATGGAT
>CAZWAS010000012.1:17988-19388 GCA_964631915.1 uncultured Spirochaetales bacterium
ATACGGAGTTCGCCGAACCGATCAATGTCCATCATAACTATGCAGCACGGGAAAAACATTTCGGCAAAATCGTGGTAGTGCACAGGAAAGGTGCTACGGCTGCATTCCCGGGACAGATCGGAATAATACCGGGCGCACAGGGAGCGAAGAGCTACATCACAAAGGGATTGGGAAACCCTGATAGTTTTATGTCCTGTTCGCACGGTGCGGGAAGGCGTCTCGGGAGGAAGGAGGCGCAGAAAAGGCTGAATCTCAAAGAGGAGATAGCCCGGCTCGACGGTATGGGCATTATACACTGCATGCGGAGCGAAAAGGATCTGGATGAAGCATCCGGAGCGTACAAGGATATCGACATGGTCATGGAACAACAGAAAGATTTGGTGGAAAAACTCGTGGAGTTGCACCCCCTCGTTATTGTGAAAGGTTAAGATGGGAAGTGGATCGTTCATAACAGGGCCCTTCATCGAAGGCCTCAGGGACTACAGGCTGCTCCTCGATAAGGGATACCCAGAGCGGGGAAGCCTTGCACTCGTGGGCGACAGATACAGGCTTTCGAAAATGGAACGTGGCATACTCTTCCGCGGCGTGAGTTCTTTTGAAAAGGACGGGACGAGAAGCGCCAAACTCGTCCAGGCCTGCGATGTCAAAGAGCTGTGTATAGACGGATACAACGTGCTTTTCACCGTCATGAATTACCGTTTGGGCAATCCTCTGTTCATAAGTACGGACGGATTTCTCCGCGATGTGGGCGGGCTTCACGGGAGGATAAAAAACGGCTCCCTCTTTGCCTGTACGCTCGAGTCCCTGTTCGAATTCCTGAAAACACTTGCTCCGGCGAGGGTTTTCGTATGGCTCGACAGCCCTGTTTCCAACAGCGTACTTCATGCGCAGGCTATCCGCGAGAAAATGGTGGATAAAGGTTTGAACGGTTTCTGCAGTATTGCAAAGTCCGCAGATTATGCACTGAAAACGAGCGGGTTCCCTTGCATTGCGACCTCGGACTCCGCGCTCATAGATGCGGTGCAGGGGGCCGTAATTTTTGACCTTTCCCGGGCTGTGCTCGAATACGAATACGGAGCAGAGTTCACTGACCTACGGCCGTATATGGCGGATGGGTGAACCGCTTTTCTCTTGCTCTCTGCAGGAAAATGCAGTAGAGTTTTATCAGAGAGGGCTGTTTGTCGTGAAAGCTGAGCGGTTTTACCGCATCGCATACAAAATTATCCGTTTCGTCATCATCAGGCCGAAAATAGTGGGAAGAAAATTCCTTCGTCATACGGGGAATGTCATATTCGTCGCGAACCATCTCGGTTCCTTCGGTCCGATCGTTCTTATGTCTTCCCTCCCTAAGGAAGTCCATCCCTGGGTTACCCATGAGATAATGGACAAGGAGATGTGCA
>CAZWAS010000012.1:19398-48218 GCA_964631915.1 uncultured Spirochaetales bacterium
CTCCTACCTCAGAAAGGATTTCATCGAAAAAGAGATTCGGCTCAAACCGCCTTTGAGTATCAGGTGTTCGGATGTGCTCGCACACATCTGCGTACGACTCATGAACGGGCTGAAAGCGATTCCTGTGTACCGAAAGGCGAGGGAGGCCCGTAAAACCATGGAGATGAGCCTCTTTCTCCTCGAAAAAGGGAAAAAGCTCCTCATTTTCCCGGAAAACGCCAATTGTGCGAAAAACGAGGTGATGTGCGAGATCGATACCGGCTTCATCAAACTCGCACGCTGGATATATGAGAAGACGAAAAAAGGGCTCGCATTCATTCCTATTGCTGTGAACAAGAAAGCCATGGCTATCAGGATAGGATCTCCTATCTATTTCAATCCTCACGAGGCTTTTTTCGAGGAAAAACGGAGGATAAAGAACGAGATAGAAGAAAATATAACGAAAATGTATTATTCCCTAGAAAAAAGAGCATAAATTTTCCTTTTTTCAGTGGAAAACATTTGAGATTTTTGTGATAATTGACTATAATACGTCTAGTTACTAGTATGGATGTAAGGGGGATTTCTATGAACGATGCGAAGGCTGGTGGCAAGAACAAACGGCAATACCTGACTTTTACTCTCGATAACGAGCAATATGCCGTTGAAGTGGAAAAAGTGAAAGAAGTATTGGAGTACACGGCAATCACCCATGTGCCGAAGATGCCCGAATTTATGCTCGGTGTTATAAATCTTCGCGGAAGCGTGGTGCCTGTGATAGATCTCCGCACGAAATTCAACATGAACAAGACCGAGAAAACGGTGGATACAAGCATCATCGTCATGGAGATCAGGTTCGACAATGAAATTGTGGAACTCGGCGCTCTGGCGGACTCGGTACAGGAAGTCATTGAACTCGATGAGGGCCAGATAGAACCTGCGCCGAGGATCGGTACGAAGCTCGATACCGATTTCATCGAGGGAATGGGCAAATACGAGGATAAATTCCTCATCATTCTTGATATCGACAAAGTGTTTAGCGCTCAGGAACTCGATAAAGTAGTGAGTGAAGAGACGACTCATGCAGAAGTAGCAGCTGCCCGAGAATAAAGTGTCCGAATAATCCCCTGCGTTTTTTTGGAAGTTCCCGCTTATGAGATTGCTGCCGGTTTTCTGCTAAGCGGCGGTATAGCAGAAGAGATACAATTGTCATAAAAGATATCAGGATGTGAATCATGCGGCGGCCGTGATTGTCGCGGCCACCTGTGCGAGACTCCTTGCGGAGCAAAGGGGGTTTTCACGGCGTTATGCCGAGAACGGAATCTATGCGTTTCATATGCGTCTCTATCCGCGAGGCTTGCGATGCGCTGAGACGCTTCGTTAGGGATTCTTTTTGGATGGTTTTCAGCACATCGCACACCGAATCGAAGGCCTTGCCGAGAGACAGATCATCGTCCATGTTGGCTTCGAAAACTTTCGGAATACGCTCTATGAGCGCGTCCAGAGCAGGATCTCCTTTTTGCCGGTCGACAGCTGCTTTTTTGATGCCCGTATACAGGGTAGCGAATTCGTCGAGAATTTCGGAAGTCCGTTTCATGAATCCGGCCGTGAAATTGAGTTTTTCTCGGTAATGCTTGTACAACAAGGAAAACCGGAGATGCCGGGGGTTATACCCGTTTTTTAACACATCCTGAGGATAGAGGATGTTGCCCCTGCTTTTTGACATGGTCTTCCCGTCCACAATGAGGTGTTCACCGTGAAGGTAGTAGTTCGCGAAGGGGACACCAGAGTATGTTTCCATGATCGCGATGTTGTAATCGTGATGGCGGAATATATTGTCTATGCCTCCGCAATTTATGTCGATCGCTTCTCCGAGATATTTCGTGATGATCGCAGGATCCTGGATGTTCCAGGACGGCCTTCCTCTTCCGATTTCCGTATCCCAGTATACGGTGTCCCCTTCCTTATAACCGTGCCAGAGGATGAAATCCCCGCGATTCCACCTTCTGCCGTTGTATGTGTCGCGTTTGAACCGTACCGTGTGCTTCGGCCATGTGCTCATATCGAGTCTGAAGAGTTTCCCGAAATTCTTGTGCTTAAGAGGGTCGAAGAATATATTCCCCCTATACCGATATGCGGCACCCTTGTCTATGAGCGCCTGGATCATTTTGACGGCCTGGTCTATGCTTGTCGCGGCACCTGGGATTTCAGATGGGAGCTTGATATTGAGAAGTTTCGCTTCTTCGAAAAAGTGGTCCGCAGCTTCCCCCGTGAGCTTTTCTATATCCATATGCATTTTCACCGCTTCTTCGATGGCCTTGTCTTCCACATCCGTGAAATTGATGACCCTCTCTACCGTGTACCCCTTGTATTCGAGGTATTTTACAAGGATATCCTCGTAGAGAAAGGTGCGGTAATTGCCTATATGCGGCCGTCTGTAGATTGAAGGACCGCAGGTGAATACTTTTACGGAATTTCCGCTCCTCGGTCTGAAATCGTCTTTTTTCCTGCTCATAGTGTTATACAGTTTCAATGAGTTCTCCTCGTTCATGCCCGCATGCAAGGTTTTCTTTATAATATAATGAAAAGACACTTTTTCGTTACGGGTAGATTTGCCGCTTACTTATTGGCTTTCGCTTCATCCTCCGTCCCTGTCAATAAGCCAGGGTTCAATGCATGCCGCAACCTCCGTCCCCCTTGACCCACCTAACTCCGATTCTTTACCATGTCTGTCATCTATGCGCATACGGTGAGAGGCAATGGACAAACAACGATTTGGGCGTTTTGTGCGGAACATTCCGCGCTGTTCTGGAGTGATATGCGATGATTGTCTCATGCTTACCGGCATATTGGTTCCGTTCGTGTTCAGGGATGGTGAGTATCACTTTCTTTTTCAGAAACGTGCTCAGGGGATACGCCAGGGAGGGGAAATCAGCTTTCCGGGAGGAAGGTTCGATCCTGCACTCGACAGGACCACTGCGGATACGGCGTTACGAGAAACGCATGAAGAACTGGGGATTGAGAAACACCGAATCCGCATACACCGCAGGCTGGGAACGCTCGTCGGAGGCATCGGGGTTGTCATCGATGTGTATCCGGGCGAGCTTCTCGTTGCTTCCGCTGCCGATCTTTCTCCTGCGCCAGATGAAGTGGAAATGGTGTTTTCCGTACCGGTGCGATTCTTCGAAGAAACCCTTCCTCTGGAGTACAAAGCACGAATGGAGATGAAATCCGTATACACGGATGATGCGGGGAAGGAAGTTGTTGCTTTTCCCGCCAAAGAACTTGGTTTGCCGGAGCAGTACCACAGGTCGTGGGCTGTGCGCGATCATGCTATCTATGTGTATCGTTGGAGCGAACATATCATTTGGGGCATCACTGCCAAGATTGTCCGAGACGTCGTTCGCTCGCTTGGAAAGCAGTGAAGTAGGCTCCTCCATTTCCGATTCGTCCTGCTGGCATGATAGAGGGATGCCACAACATATGGAATCTTGAACGCAGAAGAGTTTTTTTCGTAATTGCTTTACATTGCGGCTTCCAGCCTTTATGCTTGCATAGAAGCAAGGAAAGCAATTCCGATTGCAACAGATGCCACGTTTAGGGGAAAAAGTATGTCACCTCGTCTAAAATTTCACAGTATTTGCACGTTGTCCGTCTTCGGATGCATGCTGGCCATAGCCGGTTTGGGTTTTAATCTGTATTCGCATGTGGCCGCCGCCCGTTTTTTACCCATGATTCTCGTGTTTGCGGGTATAGCAGTCGTTTGCGTTATCATAGTGAATGTTCTGCTTGTTAAGAAGGGCATGCTTTTCGGAACCGAACTTGCCGACATCGGAACCAGAGAAACGGACTATGTCGCTTTCCTTGAGAAACTCGGCGCGACCCCGCTGAGCAGCCTCATCCTGTATCTTATAGGATTTCTCGTAGCGCTTATACCCGGTTCGTTCGCATTGCGCATGGTCATAGGTGCATCTGGGAGCGAATTGACGCTTATGTTGCTCCTTTTTTTCTCAATAGTCATGACAGGTGGGGCGTTTCTGTATGTGCTCTCCGATAAGCTTGTTTTGAAGTATTTGCTTTCCGGCTCGCTCACATTTTTCCCGCTTTCGATTCGGGAAGACAGGCAGAAGAAGAAAAATTTCATCATCCCGATGTTCATGCTCATCATGACGTTCATCATGACTTTTTCATATATCCTTTTTCTTTCGCTCCATTTGTCCGAAACCGGCGCCAATGATGGGTTGATACGCTACTATATAACGAAATTCATGCCGCTTTTCGCAGTATACCTGGTGGTCGTGATAATTCTCATGGTTATATGGACCGGAAACACCTCGAGGCTCTATGCATCGGTCATAGAGAGGATGGACAAGATAGTTTCCGGGGAGAAAGACCTCACGGGCAGAGTGTACATAAGCTCCGTGGACGAGATAGCAAGCATCACCGGCTCCATCAATATGTTTTCCGATTTGCTTTCGAAGAATCTGGGACAGGTGAAAGGTCTGTATAATAAACTGTACGGCATTCTGGATACGCTTTTCGCAAGCATCCAGAAATCGTCGACCAATATTTCGGATATAGCCGACAAAATCGCAGAGACAATGGAAATCGTGGAGCAGGAAGACAAAACCGTGAACCTTTCCATCGAGACCGGTAAAGAACTGCTCGCCGATATAGCTGCAATAGTCGGAAAATCGGAATCGCAAAGCGCAAGCATCAGAGAATCCGCAGAGGGAGTACAGAATATGATAAGCTCCATCTCTTCGGTCACGAACAGCACGAACAAAGTACAAAGCCGCATAGAAGAGCTCATCAGCGTGTTCGGAGTCGGCGAAGAGAATATTTCCAAGACGATCAGCGCGGTTCAGACTGTTGCTGAACTCTCGAAGAATCTCATGGAGATCAATAACCTTGTCGCTTCGATCGCTTCCCAGACGAACCTCCTCGCCATGAACGCGTCTATAGAGGCGGCGCATGCCGGTGAAAAGGGAAAAGGGTTCAGTGTGGTTGCCGACGAGATACGGAAACTCGCAGAGAACACCGCAAACAACACAAAAAAGAGCAGGGAAAATTTGAAAAGGATCGTTCAAGAAATCGAGAATACATTGCGTGTTTCCAAAACTACAGGAGAGAATTTTTCCGTCATGAAAGATGCTATAGCAAGCATAGAGTCCGCCGCACGTTCGATTTCAGGACAGATGAACGAACAGGACAGAGCGAACAAAGGGATACTCTCTTCCCTTACGGATACGATCAAACTTACCGACGAGGTTCAGGAGCTCACGGGAAGGCTGACTTCGCAAAGCGATGCGATGCTGAGCGCTTTGGACGAATTGAACAAAGAGTCGAAGCAGTCGCTTTCCAATGCACACGAGATGCGGGCAAAGAACAGCGCGGTGAAAGCGTCGATGGAGGAGGTGACGCACCTTTCGGAAGAGACGAGCAGCCTCAACAAAACCATGCTCGAGCTGTTGAACGAATTCAAGTTCAGGTGAATGACGGCGGTAAGACGGGAGCGATTCGTGCCGGATACTGCTTTATGCTGTTTCCAACTGTTGCACATTCTGAGTCGAGATGTCGCTGATCATCATGATCGCCTGCTGCATGGAGTTCACCGCGTTACGCATGTCTTCATAGGCTGTCCTGGTATCGATCGATGTTTCCTTGAGCCTCGAAAGCGTCTCGGTTATCTGTTTTGTCCCTGCGGACATTTCCGACATATTCATGATGAGTTCGTTCATGCTGTCCGATACGTCCTGCACTTCCTTCTTGATAGTGTTGATAAGGGATCCTGTTTTATCAGAAACCGTGATGGAAGTACCGACTTGCTTGACGATTTCCTTGAGCTGAGCGGAAATCTGGGAGGCGTTCTTCCTCGTGGCGCTTGCGAGGTTCCTTATCTCTTCCGCTACGACCGCAAACCCCCTGCCCGCGTATCCCGCGTGTGCGGCTTCGATTGCCGCGTTCATCGAAAGCAGATTGGTATTCGCGGCAACGGAATTGATCACCCCTATCATATCCGTTATGCCTTGAACTGAGTTGCCGATTGTCCTGATAACCTGAACTGTCTGCATCATATCGTTCGCTCCGGTCTGCGTAATGCCGGACAGGGCATCGACGGTTTCTCTTTTGTGCTGCGAAATGGAAGTCACGTTCTGTATGGAAGCGATCATTTGCTCGACAGCAGCGGACGATTCTTCAATAGAAGTGAATTGCGAGTGTACTTTTTCATTCAGATGATCGATGAGGTTTTTTACGCTGGATATGGTGCCTTCCGCATTTTTTATTTCCTCGTTCAGCCGCAATGATACCTGGATTATTGCCTCGTGTTCGCGACGGATGACTTCGTGTTTATAATGCTGGCAGTTTTCGGGTTTGTTCAAACCGTTGAAAATGGCGACAGCCATCATTTCGCAGCTCTTGTACCCGCAGGAGGAGCAGTTGAGAAAATCTTCTTCCTTGAATTTCAGCATGCTCTTGTATATTTTCGAAAGCTCCTCGGCATTCGGCTTTTTCATCGCGTAGTTTTCCGACAGATCGGCGTAGGATCGATCGTAGAGCCCCTTTTTCCAGAATGCGCCGATGGTTTTTTTCAGCTTGCCTTTTGCTCCGATTTTTCGCATTCCGGACTTCTCGTAGACATCCCGTGTTTTCTCCATTCTCCGTTCGACGTGGTATTCGATTTCATCCGGAGATTTTCCGGCGTTCAGCGTTCCGGGACCCGCATTGCACCCATGTGCGCAGTTGAGGCAATCCACGAGAAGGGGATTCATATTCTTTTTGAGCACTTCAGGCAGGTGCTTGAAGTAATCGTACACGACCTCGCTCCCCTCGATTTTCCGCGTCTTCGCTGAAATGCCGGGGGCTTCCCGTTCCGCTGTTCTCAGGAGCCCGCCCGGGGAGGAGAAGAGCACAGCGCGCTCTGCAGGAGGATTGTCAAAATCGGCAGGCGCGAAGGTATCGAGAGATATACCTTTCTCCTTGAAATGCGAATTGAACGATGCGATGGTTACATTGAAATCTCCCAATCCGGTTTCATCGAATTCTCTGCGTTTTGCTACACAGGGGGACACGACAGCGATTTTGTGGGAAGTATACTGAGGGTAGTATTCCCGTATCATGCGGATGGTGTGGAGCATCGGGCTGTGCGCAGGAGCGAGGTGGGGTATGAGCGAAGGCTGATAGATCTGGATATATGTCACGAGAGCAGGGCAGGGCTGCGCAATAGTCAGAGGAGGGTTTTTCTCCTTGATGTATTCGAGATACGACCGTACTGTCAATTCAGCTCCGAACGAAACATCAAATACGGCTGCAATCCCAATGCTTTTTAGATATCCGTTGAACCGGAGAAACTTATCCGGAAAGCTCGCTGCTATCGCTGGAGCCACGATAGCCACCATGCGCTCTTTTCTTGCGATCGCTTGCATGAAAACGTCGAAATCGTCTTTCGGAATTCTCGCACTGTGCGTACATGCTGCTATGCAGTTGCCGCAGCCTATGCACAAATCGTGGACGATTTCCACATGATCGCCGCTTCCGTTGATGCAGAATTTCACGGGACATACTGCGATGCAGGTATGACAGTTGACACATTTTGCGGAATCTACCACTACGACCGGGGATAATTTCTTTTTCATAGGATGCCTCACTCTATTACTTTTCGTATCTGTTCCATTGTATAGCACAATACACTTTATTTCCAATATATGAGGATTGTTTTTTTCGAAATCATAGTATATATTATAAAGTAGTTTATATTATAAACTACTTTATAATGGAGGCAAGGGATGGATGATCGTGACGAACAAGAAAAACGTCTTTTGGAAGACTTGCATTACATAAAGGAAGCGGTGAAAAAGAATAGCGGCATAATCCGCGAAATAGCCCATAGCGGCCATTACCGTTTTCTTTTCATGTATGTGGGATTGATCGCCGTTTTTTTCTGTATTTTTCTCGAAATGCTCAGCAAAGCATACGGTAATTTCGCTTCTTTCCCGGCGTTCGTGAAAATTCTTCTCGTAGCATGTCTGGTTTTCGCATTCGTATCGCTCACCGTATACAAGATATTCATTATCAATAGGCAGGCGAAACGGATCGATACGACGATATCCTTTTTCTACATCTTCAGGACATTTTACGCGAATACCACGACACATGTGCTCATCCCTGTTGTGCTCGCAGGAACGGCAGCTTCCATAGTTCTCGGGATATACGGCGCACCGTTCTATATACTCCCGGTCATTTCCATTTCCGTGGGCATACTCGCGAACCTCATGTTCGCGCAATTCAGATTCATCGAATACCTCGTGTTTGGCTACTGGATCATCCTGAGCGGTATCCTGAACATAGTGTTTCCTCAACTCTCAGGATTCCTCTGGGCAGCCATAACCTACGGCGGCGGTACGCTTGCGTTCGTGGTTGGATCTCTGTTCGCCAGGCCTTCAGTACGAAAACAGCGTTGAGGAGGTGCGCAGTGGGGAAGGATAAACAACCGCGGCTTGACAAGGTGATCCACGAGCGGGCGCGGCTCGTTATCCTCACCTATCTGGCTTCGAGCGAGAAACGAGAAACAAGCTTCACGGAGTTGAAAGACATCCTCGGATTCACTCCGGGTAACCTCTCTGTGCAGCTCAAAAATCTCGACGAGGCAGGATATGTGACGATCAGGAAAACATTCAAGGATAATAAACCCTTCACATCTGTGGAAATCACGGCAAAAGGATCGAAAGCCTTACAGGATTATATTCAGGAAATGGAGACAATCATCACACATATGAAAAAGCGGAAAAACGCCTGAAGGAGGAAAGTATGGCCATTCTCGAACTCGAAGATATAACGAAGCAGTACAGGAGAGGCGACAAGGCAGTCGAAGCGCTGAAAGCAGTGGACCTGATCATAGAAAAAGGCGAATTCCTCGCGATCGTGGGACCCTCCGGAAGCGGGAAAACGACACTTCTGAATATCATCGGATGTCTGGACAGTCCCAGTAGCGGAAAGGTCGTATACGACGGCCAGGAGCTCGGAATAATGAACGAGCGGCAGCTATCGGAATACAGAAAAGATAATATATCATTTATCTTTCAATCGTACAACCTTATCCCCGTTTTGACCGTGCGGGAGAATGTAGAGTTGCCTCTGCTCATCGACAGACGGTTGTCCAAAAAGGATGTTCGGGATATGGCGGATGATATGGTAAAAGCCGTAGGGCTTACCGGTATGGTCGACCGTTTCCCCAGAGAACTCTCGGGCGGTCAGGAACAGCGCGTCGCAATAGCGCGGGCCTTGGTAAAGAATCCGCTCGTAGTGCTTGCAGACGAACCTACCGCAAACCTCGATTCGGGCACTGCCGAGGACATCGTATCCCTTATGCAGGAGATGAATAGGACTATGCAGACGACATTCATCTTTTCCACGCACGACGGTCTCGTGCAGAAGCACGCGAAACGGGTTGTTCGGCTCAAAGATGGAACCATCGATTCGGACGAGAGGAAGCAATCATGAAAACCATACTGGTCATAGCATTGAGGAACGTCATACGGCATAGAAAAAGGGTGCTCCTGACCTCCGTCACAATGATGGCAGGCATCGGCATTTTCATATTCATGGACTCGCTGCTCTCCGGTCTCGACAGGGGTTCAATCGACAACATGATACATCTCAGAGAATCGTCAGTAAAAGTGTTCACCAGAGACTACGAAAACGAACGGAAATCATTCCCTTTGAAATACGGAATCGAAGAAGCTTCGGACTTCGAAACCTTCCTGAAACGCGACGGACGGGTCAGGGCAGTGGCTCCCAGGGTACGCTTCATAGGAGAACTTTCGAACGGTAAGGACGGGCTCCCTGTGATTGGTACTGTAATAGACCCTGAAAAAGACGCAGAGGTGTTCGCTCTGAAACAGTATCTTCAAGGTTCTTATCTTGGCGGAACAGAAGAACACCGCGTTCTCCTCGGCAAAGACCTGGCAGAGGAGATGGGAGTTGCAGTGGGAAATTCGATAGTGCTCTCTGCTCAGACCCGCTTCGGTTCACGGAATGCTCTCGATTTTTCTGTGGCGGGCATACTCAGCACGACGGATCCGGAAGTGAACGGATCATCGGTGTTCATATCCATGGCCGATGCCGAAAACTTTCTCGAACTCGGAGGTCTGATAACGGAATACAACGTTGCGCTTCACAGAAAGATCAATCTCTCTGATGCGCTCTCCGATGCACGGAGCGTACGCGATGCTGTGAATGCGCAGTTCGCATCTTTAGTCGCATTCAGTTTCGAAGATATGGGGAAAGCCTTTCTCGATGTCATGGGGCAGAAGAAAGTATGGGGAATTCTCATGATCCTCGTTATTCTGCTCATCGCAGCAGTGGGAATCGTGAATACCGTGCTCATGAGCGTGTACGAACGGATCCGGGAAATCGGTGTGCTTCGGGCGCTGGGATACAAGAGCTCGGAGATCCTCTCCATGTTTCTCTGGGAAGGCATCTTCATCGGCATTCTCGGCAGTTCGCTGGGACTCGCGTTAGGCATCGGCCTGAATGCGTATCTGGTAACCTCGGGATTTTCCATAGACGTCATGGGCGGAAAAATAGACACGAAAGGGGTTCCGTTCTGGGGAACCATATACGGCGAATGGAACATAGGAACCATTGTGTTCGCATTCCTGTTCGGAGTCGCAGTCGCTCTGGTTGCAAGCCTCATTCCGGCACGAAAGGCATCGCGGATATCCGTGACCAGTGCCCTCAAATTCGTGTAAAGGAGGAAGCGGATGAAAACACTCATGATAATGGCCTTGAGGAATATCGGAAGAAACCGGCGCAGGACCCTGCTCGCAGTAGCGTCCGTAGGCATATCGCTTCTGTTTCTGGTTTTCCTACAGGGGTTTCTCGGCGGAATGACTGCTTCGATGGTAAAGAACTACACGAAAAACGAGACAGGCCATATACGCATAACGACAAAGGAATTTGCGAAACGGTCGAAGTTTTTCCCTGTTACTGAAAACATCCGGGAACCAGGGCGCATCATGGAACGTATCTTACAAGAACAAACCATTAGCCGGGATATAAGCCTGATTACCGAACGGATTAATTTCGGAGTATTCCTGGAAAACGAAGGGCATAACAAAACAGCCGTAGCGCTTTCGGGGGATCCGGTTAAGGAGCGCGATCTTCTCTACCTCCAGAAGTCGATTCTCCAGGGGGGAAGATATATAGAAAAATCCGGAGAAACTATTGTAGGAGTGAAAACAGCAGAAGCGCTTCATCTTGAGGTAGGCGATACGCTCAAGGTGATGACTCAGGGGAGCGACTATGCCTTGCACCTCAAGAAGTTTCTCATAACTGGTATATTCAGAACAGGGGTGAATTCGCTGGACGACGGCGTGTTCCAGATCCCAGTATCGGATGCGAAAGAACTCTTGCGTACCGAAGGCGGTACCCAGCAGATTCTCATCATGCTCACAGATTACAAAAAAGCGGGCGCAGTGGCAGAAACGATTCGGAGGCTCGCGCATGACGAATCGCTTGCGATTATTCCGTGGACCGACATAGGTGATTATCCGAAACTCATCGCTTTAACCGAAAAGCTTTACGGCTTTATTCTCGTAGTCGTCGTATTTCTCGGTACGTTCATCATCACCAATATCATGATGATGGTGGTTCTGGAACGGAAGAAGGAAATCGGCATTCTCAAAGCCCTGGGGTTTTCCAGAAGAAAAATCCTTTTCCTGTTTCTTGCAGAAGGGGCTGTACTGGGTCTTATCGGAAGCGCGATCGGCGTCGCGTCAGGATTTGCGGTGAATGTGATTCTGCATTTCAAGGGGATCGATTTCTCCGGTCTGCTTGCCTCGTTCAACTATCCCATGGACAATGTGCTGTACCCGGTCATCGATCCGGCGGGAGTGATCGGTTTGATCGTGCTTGGGACGTTGGTTTCAACCCTTGTTTCGCTGCTTCCGTCCAGAAGGGCTGCCACCATGAACGCAGTTGATGCCATAAAAAGCGTATAGGAGGTCGGTATGAAAAAGATATGTGCAGTGTGCATGATGGGTCTGATGTTCGGAGCGGAATTGTTCGCTCTTTCGGGAGAAGAGATTCTGGCTTTGGTGGACAAAAACCTTTCGTTCTCTTCCATCGAGTATGTCGGAATCATGGAAATACATTCTGGCGACAGGGTCAGGACGAAAGAGATGGATGTGAAAGCCCTGGGTGCGGGCAAAGCATTCGTCCGCTTTACCAACCCCGAGGACAGAGGAACGAAATACCTCAAGATAGACAAGAATCTGTGGATTTATTTCCCCTCGGAACAGGAGACAGTGAAGATATCGGGGCACATGCTCAAGGAAGGTATGATGGGAAGCGATGTATCCTACGAGGATGCTCTGGAAAGCGGCGATTTTGCGCAAACCTATTCGATCCGGCTTTCAGGCGAGGAGGCGGTGGGAGACAGACCCTGTTACGTGATACAGCTGGACGCGAAGAAAAAGGATGCTCCGTACGACAAAAGGAAGATGTGGATAGACAAGGAACGTTTCGTGAACCTCAAAGAGGAGATGTACGCAAAGAGCGGTAAACTCCTCAAAACGGGCAGAACGCTCGCTGTGGAATCCATTCAGGGCAGATACTACGGTGTGAGTGTGGAACTTTCCGACGCGCTGAAAAAGAACACGAAAACCGTTTTTCATCTGAAATCCGTCCGGTTCGATACCAAGCTGGACGAGGGTATGTTCAGCCTGAGGAATCTCCAGAGGTAACCATGAAAAGAGTCCTGTTCTTCATTGTGTTCCTGTGCTTTCTCGCTTTCGGAACACTCCCGGCGCAGGAACTGCGGGGCGGCCTGGAATGGAGCGGAAGTCTGTCTCACCGTTCCGTGCTGTCTCATACGCTTGAACCCCTCTGGATCGCATATGGCGGTGTGGAAAGCCTCACCCTCGATTTCCGGAACGCGAACCGGGAAACCGCAAAGGTCGAAGGGAGTTTTCTCCTTTCCTTGCTCCACGGTTCCTATGCCGAGGCGCTGGCCGCCGCAGGCTCCCGGTCGGTTTCCGGCTCGCTCGTTCTGTTCGCGGATGAGGCAGTCGGCGCCCTCTTGAGCATCAGGAAACTCTACCTCGCGTTGTATACGGATATCGCTGATATTTCCGTGGGAAGGCAGATCATCAATTTCGGCAAAGGGTACGTATTCTCTCCCCTCGATGCATTCAGCAGAGTCAATGTATCCGATCTCGCGTTTTCCAGGACAGGGAGCGATGTACTCCGCCTTCTCGTTCCATTCGGCGATGTTTCAGGTCTGGATGCTGCGGCGGGGTTTGCCGGAAATTTCGAGAATACTACCTCCGGTGCGAAACTATATACGAACCTCGCAGGGGTCGATATGTCCGCTGTGGCGGTGTTCAAAGGCAGAGAACGTGACCTGCTGTTCGGCGCCGATTTCAAAGGGGATCTTGTGGTAGGCATATACGGTGAAGCGGCAGGGCACTATCTGTTCGACGAGAACCGCCTGTATCCGGAAATCATGATCGGAATGGATTATTCGTTGTTCGATATGTTTTCCTGGAATCTGGAATACTACTTCAACGGCGACCCTGTTGATGCTGCATCCATCCTTCCCCAGGACCTGGCTTCCATCGAAAAACTATTTTTCGGTTCTCATTATCTGTTCGCCATTATGCGGTATTCCATCAACGAATACATGAACATATCGGCCAACGTGATCTGGAACATCCTCGGCGCTACTACGCTGACTACTGCGCAATTCGGCTGGAGGATACTCCAGAACGCCGATCTTCTGATATACGCGAGACATTACAACGGTACCATCAACGGCATCGAATGGCTCAAGGCTCATGATTTCGAATACGGTATGGGATTCGAAGTGTATTTTTAAAAAAGCCCTTCCAGAATATAGAAGAGGCTCTTGTCTGTACCGAATATGATCCATTTGCCTGCGATGACCGGGGCGGCGAGTATGGCACCTTCGAGCTCAAGATCCCACTGGAAGCTTCCGTTCGCAGCCGAAAGGCAAACCAGCCTTGGGTTCTCGGTTCCTCCCAGATCGCTATCCCCCCTGAGGCCGAAATACACTCTGTCGCCTGCCACTGCTAAGGACGAACTCGTGGGAAAAGGGAACTGCCGATCCCATACCTGTTTCCCTGAATCGGCGTCGAAAGCGCGGATGACTGAGTCTCCGCTTGAAAACAGGATGCGATTTCTCCACACCGCAGGAGCGAGGAAGTCGAGGAGCTCGACATTCTTGAGGAAAAGCACAGAAGGGTCGTTTCGCAGACCATCGCCCCAACGCGAATTGTCTGAGTTGTGCCATATAAGTTCGCCCGAGGAACGATCGAATGCATAGTAATCCAGGAGCCATTCGCCTTCCATGTAGGTCGACGTCGAGAAGTAGAGTCTGTCCTTATGGAGTGCAGGGAACGAGTACCAGATCGCCTCGAAAAACTCCGCATCCAGAAGCCAGAGGTACTGCTGTTTTCTGATATCGAACACTGCGAGGCTGTGCGGCTGAGTCATGGGCCCTGGAGCAAAATACATGATGCCGTCGTTGACCTGAAAGGCATTGTAATGCCATACCGGATTCGGCAGTGTGTATTTCAACTCGCCAGTATCCGAGAGGAAGTAAGCTTCACCTCCGTCGCTCATGAACATGACTGTGTCTTGAAACCTGGTGAAAGTCGAGTTTACCGGTCTCCCGGTACGGAAGGACCATGCCAGGTTTCCGTTCCTGCGGGAGACTGCATACGCATTTCCATCGGTGGAGCCGAAGTACACGTTTCGTTCGTCCGCATAAGGGACGGAGTTAATGGGGCCTCCGGTTTTGTACACCCACCGCATATATCCGCTTTCTATATCGAGGGCATAGAAGTTCCCGTCGGCCGAACCGAAGTATATGGTATCCCCCTTGACTATGGGAGGATTGAACACAGAAAGTGTTTTGCCGTCGTTCTGAAGCTGCAATTTCCATTTTATGCCGAACGGCGGTCTCACCGACGTATTTGTCGCGCCTCTTCCTCCTTCTCCTCGGAACACGTTCCAATCTTCGGATTGACTGCATGCCGAAAGGAGCAAGGCTAGTGCTGAGAGAAGGGTTGCGGTACAAACGGCACGGCAGATTTGTTTCACCATTGACGTCTGAGCCCCCTGAGGTTGAAAATGTACCGTATTTTTTTCACTAATCGTCCGTTTTTTGCCTCGGCAATGCATTTTCTGAACTCATCCGACAGATCGTCGAACATACGCTCTCTTTCTTCTCGTTCGAGCCGCTCTCTGTAGCGGAGCTCCGTATAGATATCTGCAAACCTTCCGATGATCGGATACTGGGCAGCGAATTCCTTCATGGTTTCCGCTGGAGATTTCAGCCGAAATCCGTATGCGGCGAGTTTGAGGAGGAGAAGGCGCTGCATCGCAATTGCTCCTTGGATGTCTCTCCGTTTCGACAGAACCGCATACCACGCTTCTCTCCCGTACCTGTACGCATATATGCCCGCTGCTATGGCGGCTCCTCCGGCAAGAAGGAAAAAGCCGAGAATTTTCCACGGGAAAGGTCGTGCAGATTTCCGCTCTTTCTGTGCCTGAATGAGGGGAATGACGACATTTCTTTTGTTCGGATCGCCCAATCCTACGGGAGGAATGGCATGAGCAGTGGTTTCAATATCGAGCCACCCAAATCCGCTTAGATATACCTGGACCCAGGAATGCCGGTGGGCAGTCGTTACTAGGAAGAGTTCTTCCAGAGGAAAAGCTTTGAGAAGCTCCACGGCCTGCCTGAGCATCACGAGACCGCGGATATGTGCTTCGGTCTGAAGCCCTGAAGAAGCGAGGTAACCTGTAACAACGCGTGCAGGAATACCTGCGAGTCGGGCGAGAACCGCCGAAGTATTGGAAAACTCCGTGCAATCGCCTTCTTTTGTTTCGGTGAGGAACCGGGTCATATTCTGTACGGATACATCATCCGCAAATCCTATGAAATATTTGAACTCGGAAAAACTCTTCACAATTGCGTCGATCTTTTCGTACGGCACCATTTCTGCTTTGATCGTTTTTCCGAGGTATGATTCGAAAATCCTGCGATCGTTTTCTTCGAGCGGTACCTCGAGGTATGGTTTCAGGTCGTGCTGTTCTTTTTCTGTGAGCCTGCCTGAAGATAGGAGTTGTTCAGGCGCGGCAATGCTCATCCGTGAAACGGCATTGAAAGAGAAGCTGAAAGGGTAGTAGGTTTTGTTCATGGTTGTCGGTTCTACGGAAAACGGGCGATAGGCGAGATATCGTTCGGACAGCGTGGAAACAGTGAAAACTGGAACAGGAATACGGAGTCGGTCCGAGATCGATTTGGTGTCTTTCCAGGTTTCGATCAGGCGCAGCTTCGAAAGATTATTCAATTCCTGATCAGTTCTGGGCTGGAATCCGAGTTTCGGATCAAAATATTCGAAATACGATCCTGCGAGATAGGTGGGATCCATCGGGCTTGCAACGACCATGACCGCATATTGGCGCTCTTGGCCGCCAGGCCCTGTGCCCTGGCCCCAGCTTTCTGAGGGAATGCCTTCTAGCTTGGCCTCGCCGTTACCACCTTCTTCTCCTTGGCCTTTGAATCTATCCCAGGGACGGAGGTTGCCGTTTGCAATTCCCCTTCCTTCGGAATCCAATGGGATCGGCTGAGGGATCACCTTGTTTTCGAGCAGATTTACCACTGCGCTATGCTCGACAAAATCGCTTGGAAGTATAAACAATACAAGAGTCAGAAAGAAAACTCCAATACTTCCAAAAATCAGAGCTTCTTTCTTCCCACGTACAGGCTTTTGCCCCCTTCTGCTTTGGAATGCTGCAGCGAACAGCACGAAACTGTGCACGACAAATGCGATAAGGATCAGTGCAAACAAAAATCGGTTGATTCCCCCGCTCGCATGAGCTATAGATTCCGATGATCTGGAAAATCCGAGCAGCCTGTAATACACAAAACAGAGGAAAAACTGTTCTGGTATCAGTGATGGAAGCCCCGGGAATCTGCTCCTGAACACAAGCATGGTCGAAAGGAAACTTCCTGCAGATGCAATGAGAAACAGCAGGAAATCGGATAAGCTCCCTGCAAGAAAGACGGAAACAGCCAGGACCGGAACAACCGCAAAGATCGATGTAGAGATCGTCGCACGACGTTTTGGACGAAAGAGAAACGCGATGAGCATTTCCGAAGGAACCAGCATGAACCAGGTTATCCAGCCTGTAATGTCGTATGATACCGCTATTGCAGGGTGAAAGAGCGGAACAGCAAAAGCAAACAGGTATAGCACAAACCTGACGATGAAAAGGATCACTGATCTGCGATATATCTGTTTTTCACTGTTCATCATCCGCATACTCATATCACCTTTACTCGTATGGGGAGAACCGTCACGGTCCCAGAGAGAACGATAGGCCGCCGGACAGGGACCTTTTCCCTGGAAAGCATTCCTTTGAGCGGTATAACTGGAATGCCGGTGTTGCGAAATAAGCGGAACTCTTCTTCAGCCAGCACTGCATGAGGAAATGATTGGCCCACACCATGTTCCATCGATGTCATGAATACATGCGTCTGTCTGTTTTGCCGTTCGTGGAGAAAACGCATCAAGGATTCGTCGAACGGCGTGGAGAACACAAAGAGCTCTTTTGCATTAACAGTTGCGGGGTATATCCCCTGCTCATCGTTCGAGAAGGGCATCGAGCACACATCTTCAGCGAATCGATCGATCTCGCTCTCTGTTTCGATTTGCCATGTCCTGAGCGGCGCGTATACATGAAAACGAAAATCAGGATCGTCCTGTTTTACCTTCCGAATGAACGCGACAAGCCATGATTTTGCAGCATCCAAATGGATGTGGGCATCCAAAGAAAGATTTTTTCCTCTTCGAAGTGGTCGGAAACAAATCTCAAGCAACTTTATTCTCTTTTTCGTATACGGGGATATACGGGTCATGAGCACGGAAATTCTGCTAGAGGATTTCCAGTTGATATCTCTGGAACGATCGCCCGGTACATATTCTCGCATATAATAGCGTTCTTCATCCGTACTCTGTCTGCTCTGTTCCTCCTCGTCGGAAGTGCTCGTACTGATTCTCTGGGATAGACCGGATTTCAAAGGAGCAGGGAGCACAGGAATATCCCGTTCGATAGGTATACCGAAGCCGGCTCTTGTGAGTCCAAATGCATCGCAAATCTTAAACGTTCCTCTGACCCTCATGATGCCGCATAAAGGGACATATACGGCAAATGGAACCGTTTCCCCTCCTGTGCAAGATATTTCCTGAAAAACCCTGCATACCTGTTCGTTCCCTATCTTGAGAGTACCGTATATTGAGAAATGGAGCCGGAAGAAGTAAGGAGTCTTTGGTGTCATACCGGAAATAGCGTGCGAAAAATCGTCCGATCGTGCAAAAAGGGGGGTAATTTCTTCCCACACCATATCTGCTGTTACTGAAAAACGATATGCGATGAGCCTAACCAATACGGCGAGCCCAAAGAGACCCGGAAGAGCGATGAGCGCGAGAAGAAGTTCATAGGGGGATTTCAAGGTGAATCCTCTCCAGAGAAATCTTAGAGCGAGAATGAATAGTATGGTCCCCGAAACAGTGAAAGGATAGTAAGTACGGAAAATCCTATACAAGGTTCGTGTGCCGGTTCCGGCTGCCATGTTTTTTACCCTCCACCGGTACGGATTCGAGGATTTCCGCGAGAATATGTTCTACCGAATTTGAAGGATCCTTGGGAATGAGCCGGTGTGCCACGGCAGGCATGAATATCTCTTTTACCTGATCTATAGCCACATAGCTCCGTCCCCTGACCAGCGAAAGCGCTCTAGCGAGTCTGGATACCTTTACTCCTGTGCGAGGACTTGCTCCCATATCGATTTCAGCATGTATTCTTGTCCGCCTGATACACGCAACGATGTAGTCGATGATATCGGCATGAATCTCCACCTCATCAACAAGTTCCATCCAGGAGATCAGCTCATCCACTCCTATGACAGGCTTATAACCCTTCCATCCATCGGTTCGTCCATGCTGTTTGATGATTGAGGCTTCATCTTCGGAACTTGGATATCCTAGAGAGATTTGGATCATGAACCTGTCGAGCTGAGGTGCAGGGAGCGGAAACAGGTGTACCCCTTTCAGGTTCATGGTAGCGATGATAAAAAAAGGGTTCGGTAGATGGTATGTATTACCTTCAATAGTGACGCTTTGTTCCTCCATCGCTTGAAAGAAACTTCCCTGAGTTTTCGGTGTGAGCAGGTTTATCTCGTCGCAGAGAACGAAATGGGCGAAGATAGGTCCCCGGTTAAATATCATGTCGTGGCTCGATCCTGCAATCCGGTTATAGCCGAGAATATCCTGAGGGAGGAGATCCACCGTACATTGGATCCTCGAAAAGTTGTCTACCTTTACAGAATCGATATGCTCATCCTCCCGCCATCTGATAGAACCGGCAAGTGCTCTGGCAAGTGAAGTTTTTCCGACGCCGTGAAAGTCTGCAAGAATGACATGGCCTCCGGCAATCTTGGATGCGATAATGTATTCGAGTTTTTTTCTTTCAATATAGATGACGGAACGGATATTCGCGATAAGCCTATCGATACCTGTTCTGACAGCCTCAATTTTGTTTCTGTCTATAGCAGAAGTAGCATCTTCCATGGGCTACATAGTAAAGGAGTGCAGAGCTGGGGTCAACAGGTTCTTGTATTAGACGAAATTATCCTCCGTCCCTATCTGCGTATGAAAAATCGCGATATACTATATCCAATGAAGAATGTCGTTGCTATTATGAAGGTTTCCCAATACGAGCCGGATATGATCTGTAGCAAGATATCAGCAGCGCTCTCTTGCTTGAACATCTGCTTACCGGTAGGGAAAAGTGTCCTTCTGAAACCGAACATAATCGGACAAAACACCCCGTCGCAATGCACAACTACACATCCTGCTGTGGTCGATGCTGTATGTAGGCTGCTTTCTGAGCGCTCTTGTCGCATTGTAATTGGAGAATCCTCAGCATTTTATCAGAAAGATCACACAATGCGGGGGTTTAAAACCTCAGGTATAGAAGCAGTGGCTTTGAAATATGGAGCCGAGCTTGTGGCATTTGAACGAGATGGCGTGAGACTTTTCAGCCATCCTGATAATAGAATTCTCCCCTCGGTGTTGCTCTGTGAGCGGTTTATGCGGGTGGATTACATTATAAATCTTCCCAAACTTAAGACACACGCTTTTTTTCAATTATCCGGAGCTGTGAAGAATCTATTCGGTTTTGTGCCTGGAGGAACAAAATACGAATATCATTTTATAATGGGGAGAGGAAAGGATCTCTTCGGAGAGAAACTTGTGGATATTTTTCAGATTGTAAAACCCTCCCTTCATATTATGGATGCAGTATGGGGACTTGAGGGGTTCGGGCCGGCTGCCACAGGAAAACCGAAGCATACGGGACTCATACTTTTATCGGATAATCCTTTTGCAATGGATTTTGCAGTGAGCGGCATCATTGGATACGATCCTTATGAAATAGCAAGTACCAAAGCAGCGCTGAAACGCGGTTTGTTGGTGAACCCAGAAGAGATATGTTTCCTCGGCGATATAGAATCTATTCCATCAATCTTTTACGAAAAACCAAAGCCCAGCAAAAAACCGGATAACCTACCGAAGGAACGGGATACCTTGTATAAGGCGATGCTTGTTGTTCCCACACTCCTCCGAAGACGCTGTTCCAAATGTGGCATATGTGTTGATGTTTGCCCTGTCCAAGCCGTTTACCAAAATCCTTATCCGACCATTGATCGTGTACGCTGTTTGAACTGCTACCATTGTTCGTACCGCTGCCCAGAAAAAGCTCTTCCGTTGAGAGGGGGCTTTCTGAATAAAATGGCTCAAATAGGAAGGCGGATTGCACGATTGTGATGTTAGCTCGTATGCAAGGGAAGCATCAAGGATTCACAGTAGTGTGGACATATGAGTCTCAGTATAGTGTTAGGCGTATCGATAAGACTGTAATCCTTTTTTTGAAGGTAGAACACGCCATTGTATCTATATCTGCAAGGATGGGTACATAGATTCGCTCGCAGCGGATTCTCCGTAATGTATGTAAACGTCTGGAGAAACTGCCGCAGCCCATCAATGATTTTGCTCTTGAATCTATCATACCAGACATGCCCCTTGATTCCGTGTAATTTGTTATACAATATCGCAAAGACTGACAAAATCCATTGCATGATTTTCGATAAACTCTCCCCATGTTTTGGAGTTATCAGAAAATGGATGTGATTACCCATAATACAGAAATTGGTGATGTTAAATCGATACTTTTTTTTCGCTCGTTTCGTGACTTTCAAGAAAAGTTCTTTCATCGCTTCCGAGCTGAAGATGAATTCCTGACGGTTTGCCCTGGCGACTACATGGTATTGTGCGTTTTGCACAAGGATACGCGGTTTTCTCATATCCTGTACTACACACTGTTCCACATCGATGCTTCAGTTTACTCCTCCGGCCCCGGCCCTGTTTATTCCCTGATATATTACCTCCGTCCCTCCCTGGATCCATTTCTTGCGCGGATAATGTAATGAGAAATTTCTGATATCTATTTCCAAGTCCGCGATCAATTTTTTATAATGCTCAGATATTCCTGATTTCCTGCTGTCTGCTTCCTCGAATTCAAAATAGAGCTTTCCCGTCTGATTCAAGGATAAATTCATATCTATCCATGGATACAGAACTTCATCTTCCTTACAGATGTGTTCTGAAAGGAGTTCCCGATAAGCGCCGAGATGTTCAATAATTGTATCGATGTTTTTTGTTTCGAAAGCGTCGGCGATGGTTTTCACATGAAAACGGCCTTGCTCGTGTTCTGTTTTCATAACAGAAATGATTTCCTCCGTCCCCCAACCGGTGAAATAGGAAAAAAGTATATCCTCTTCTTTCGCATGATGGAACCGATCCGCATAAGTGCGGATGAAATCAATGCAGGGCGGAACAATGTCATCAGCAGTGCATGGTTCTCTGCGCAGCGCTGTCTGAATATCCGGTATGAGCGCGAGAAGCTGTTTGATCCGAGTGTGTTCCTCCACAAGTCTTTTTAAAGGTGGAGAATAGGTGCGTTTCTGTATTTTCACTTTTCTGGGGAGTTTTGGGATTTCTACAATACGCCCTGGATAAAGCAGTGCGGCAATACGCAGCATGAGTTCATGCTCCCTTTCTTCCGAGAGATTATGTATTTCTATAATGTCTTTGAGCAGGCAGATTCCGACGCTGCAGGTGACGCAGCCTATACCGAATTCGGTGAGCAGGTCGGCGCATTGGGGATATTCTTTTGTGATATCTTTGATATTTCTGTTCAAGTGTTCGATCATGGGCAATCTCCTTTGCTTCTCATTGGTTCCTCCGTCCCCTTCTGGACGTAGGTATTCCATGCCAAGGATTTTCCTCCTTCGGTGAGGAATTCTCTTCCTATGAATTCGTTCAATTCCTCAGGCTGCATGGTTCGGACGATTTCTCTCATGTTCACGATGAGGTCGGCATCGTAGAGGACTCTGAAGTTGAGAGTATTCACCACGCCCGGAGAATGGTGGTGAGCTATGATGTCGCATATTTCATCGATGTCCGTGATCCTGGTTCCGAGCGAGAGCAATATGTCTCTCGCTATGGGAGGTCCGAGCTCTTCCTGATACGGTGCTGCTGCTGATCCATAACGTTCTTCGGCGGCCTTTATGCCGATATCGTGTAGAATGCTTGCAGGTATCACGATATGCCAATCTGCCTTCTCGGTCACGAGCAATTTTTCCGTTGTTGCCAACACATCTTTCGCATGCGCAATGCGTTTCTGATCCGTGCCGAAATATTCTTCGATCTTTGCCAAGAGGCGCAGTTTCATGCTCGTTGTTTTGTTATTCATGAAGGTCGTATATACCCCCTCTCCTATGCATTCCTTCGCATAGGCACACCACTCGAGACAGCTCTGGCTGTTGTTCTTTACGATAACGTGTCTACACGAGGGACAGGTTCCCATGACCTCATCTGTCCAGATCTCAACTTCAGTACCGCAATGTTCACAGAGAAATATCTCCGGTTCCGGGTGTTTCATCAGCCTTGAGCCTGGACAAAAACTTTTACCCATTCTGTTCTCTCGCTGTTGCAGTCGGTTCTCGCATCACGTTCCGACCCACTCTTCCTGGAGAATATGCCCTTCGGGGCTGGCGACTATGCTTTTCATGGGTACCTTGCGCTTCACTTTTTGGGCTGCCTGCATGGCGAGATGCAACAGGCCGCTGCAACAGGGAACCTGCATAGTCATAATAGTCAGTGTGTTGATCTTTGCCTCGTCGAACCAGGCTTTGATCTTTTCCATGTATATGTCCTGCCCTTCGTCGAGTTTCGGGCAAGCAATAGCTACGGATTTCCTTTTGAGGTACTCCAGATGATATCCGCCGAGAGCATACGCTACACAATCAGCAGTGAGCAGCACATCTGCCCCCTGGTAATACGGCGCAGTGGGAGAAATCAGATGGAGTTGAATCGGCCATTGCCTCAGCTGCGACTGGATCTTTCCAGCTCCCTCATCTTCCTGCAAATTCTTTTTTCTGCGATCGATAGTCTTCGATCCTGGGCATCCTGAATGTTCCATAAATGACACACCTCCGCATTTGATTTGCTATGCGTATACTTTCATCCACGCAGTTTCGTCTGGATGATCAGCTATATGTGCTGCGATATCCTGAACTGAAGTTTTCGAAAGCACTTCCCCCATTTTTTCACGAGCTTCATCGAATGCCTTACGTACCAGACAGTCCAATGCGAGCCCGCAGTGCCGTTTGGTGTTCAGACAGGTATATAGGGGAAGGGATCCTTCGATCGCCTCTACGACCTCTTTGAGTGTAATATCAGCGGCATTGCGGCCGAGATAATAGCCCCCCTGGGCTCCGCGTTGTGACTGTACGATTCTGCTTTTTACAAGTTGCTGAAACACTTTGCGCAGATAGCTCTCCGGAACCTTGATTGCCTCTGCTATATCCGACAGCAGAACCGCTTTTTCGCCTCCGGTTTTCGCCATGTAGACTAATCCGTGAATGGCGTATTCCATACTCGTCGAAAACTGCATGGTAATTCCTTATAATTGGATATTTTATATCCAATTTATCTAAATATATATCGGAAAAACTTGTACGTCAAGGATTGTATAAATGCTTTTTGTTTTATAGAGTGGTTTCATCCGAAGGGACGGAGGAAGTATGGTAGCGGTCGAAACGAATAATCTCGGAAAAACGTATGAAAACGGTGTCGAAGCCGTAAAGAATTTGAGTTTCAGCGTAGCGAAAGGGGAGATATTCGGGTTTCTCGGCCCAAACGGATCGGGAAAAACGACGACTGTACGGCTTCTGAACGGGACGCTTACCCCATCGGCTGGTTCTTCATACGTGCTCGGCATCGCTTCGGGGGACGAGCAGGTGCGCATGAAAACAGCCACGCTCGCTGAGTTGGGACAGATGTACGATAGCCTTACGGTTGAAGAGAATCTTCTTTTTTTCGCGAATATGTACGATGTTCCGCTTTCCAGGGCAAAGGAAAGAATGGATCGGTTTCTGGCTAATATGCAACTTTTGGAAAAAAAGAAGCTCAAACTCGGTTCTTTTTCCACAGGTATGAAAAAACGGGTGCAGCTCGTGAGAACTCTTATGCACGATCCTGAGATCATTTTTCTCGATGAACCGACTTCGGGTCTTGATCCCGAGTCGGCTTTGCAAGTGAACGACCTGATAAAAAATCTCGCTTCGGAACAGGGGACAACTGTGTTTCTCTGCACGCACAATCTTCCCCTTGCGGAAAGGATCTGCGATACGTTCGGATTCATCAGAAAAGGAGAACTCGTTAAAACGGGAAAAAAAGAAGAGCTGATCAGGTCTGCTATGACGAAACGCGAAGTGTTGATACGCACTGCCGAAGGAGAGCTGAGATTCGCGTTCGATGGGGAGTCTGATATCAATCGCATCATACGAGAAACGATGGATAAAGGGAAACATATCCTCGAAGTGAGGATGGAGAAACCGAGCCTGGAAGATGTGTATTTTCACTATATCGGGAGGCAGTCATGAACCGGAACAGAATACTGACGATCATGCGCAAAGACATGAAAGAGGTTGTTTCGAACAGGATGGTCGTCATCCCGCTCGTCATAGTTCCCCTTCTTCTTTGCATCGTTCTCCCTGCCGTACTCGTCGCTGTCGCATTTTCAATGGAAGAACAGACGATAAACGGCGTGGAAATGATCGAAAAACTTCTTCCGAATTATTGGATTCCCGAAATTTTTTCGTCTCTTATGCTCAAAATTGTTTACATAGTACTGAATTATACGTTTATTCCTTACTTCATGATCATACCCATCATGGTCGCTTCGATCATTGCGGCGAATTCGATTGTAGGCGAAAAGGAGCGGAAAACGCTGGAGACGCTACTCTACACCCCGGTGACGAATAAGGAATTCATGGTAGCCAAGCTGCTTGGGTCTTTTCTCCCTGCCTGTTCAGTATCGCTGTTCGGGTTTATCGGATATTTCGTGGTATCGAATGCTCTTGCGCTTTGTATAAAAGGCATACTGGTGGTACGAGCCCTGATCTGGATCCCTGCAATTCTTCTACTCTCCCCTGCGGTATCGCTCCTCGGTCTTTCCGTCACGCTCATCGCATCGCTTAAGGCGAAATCTTTCATGGAGGCTCAGCAACTTTCGGGGGTACTCGTGGTACCCTTTATAGGGCTTGTGATCGTGCAGATAACAGGGCTCGTTACCTTCAATATCCTGGTACTTATCGCGCTGAGCATAGTGCTGTTTGCGATCGATTATGTCATTATCAGCAAAATCGGACCGCGTTTCAGCAGGGAAAAGATATTGAGTACGCTCTGATCATCGGTTCCGACGCATTCTGTTCTGCCGCGTTATGTTTGCGAATCGAAGAGCAGGGATCAATGCTTTTCAGAGCGCTCCATTTGATGTCTTTTGTGGGAAGAATCGTCTTTAGGCACCGGATCCCCCTCAAGGCATCCTAGATCGGCCTCACAAACAGATCGAGGGATTTCGAAATCCTCCTGCCGAATACGATATATTCCGCTCCGAAATCAAGAACATCGTGATGGCGCAAAAAAAACTCCGAGTTCTTTTCCGACCTCGAGAAAGATGCCCTGCGCATGCATATCCCTGCATCGCTCCTCTTGATAATTCAGCCCTTATACAAACCATTTATCGTTTCGATAAGAGCCTTATCATACGCACTACCGACCGCTGCTTCAGTACCTTCTTCGGCAAGCCGTTCTGAATAAGTCTATGGAGAAATATTTACATCTATGGTCGCTCTGGTGAATCACTTTACTATTGATGATATCCCGAGTCCAAATTGCGTGTTCAAGTGAGTCCAGCGCTTATGCGCTAACAGGCTGTTGAAAGTTCCTTGTTAAGGGATAGCAATTCCCTCATCTCAATCATTACGTTTGAATCTTTTCCAGAAATTCGATCCCAACTCAGACCATAAGGTACAGGGGCAGATCTTTATTGTCCGCCATTGTAAGGGGCTGACAATTGGTAGGAAGCTTCATGCCAGAGCCTCTCTATTCCGCATGCGGACAAGATTGAAGACCGCGATGCGCATCGTAAAGAGTCGGTCCACTTTGGCTTCCCTCTCATCTTTACTTTTCTCGGATTAACCCGACAGTCTTGGCTCAGCCGAATATTCCTTCGACTCTTTTCCCCATCCTTTGACTAATCGTATAGCCATCATGCCGTGTAGTTCGGCCGTCGACGGACTTGCCATTCTTTTTTCGCACGATATGGGGAGTGATGTTTTTCCCTCAGTTCTTCGCGAAAGACTGCGCGTCGTATCCTTTGTCGGCACCAAGGTGCATCCCAGCAACCAGGTATCCGCTCTGCAATAGATAAGGCCGTCCTTCGTCCAACTCGTCGGCTAACCTCACCTCGATTCCTACCGCAAGCCTGTTCCTGTTTTCCCTCAGGACATGACCCACATAGGCGAGTTTGGCTTCATAGCCTTTTGACTTCTTATATTGCCGGCATAGCCGGGCTTCGTTGTCTGTTTTCGATTTATGCGTATCGTGTTGGTGGGGGGCCCACGAAAGCCGTGTTAGGATTCCGGTTTCCACCGGAAGTATCCTTGTCATTGTCGGATGGAGCGTCTTTCGCTTAAAAGCTTTTCATGCTACCCATGCTTCGATCAAGATTCCCTCACCAATGTAGTGTTTATCCGATAGAAACGTCTTGCACGTGGCGCGTTCGACGACCTTGCCGAAGAGCAGTTTTGCAATATCAGAGCCAAGGAGCTGATCTCAGTTCTTGGTGAATATCGAATGATCCCATACCGGTGCATCGATACTCAGTCTCCTGAACCATGGAACAGGATATTGAAATCGATTTGATCCATGGGCTATCATTCGCTTTACGGGCCAAACCAGTATTCGCAGGGTGATGCCCGCAATAGCTATTCATCTCCGATGAACGGTCGCTACCTACAGAGCGTGCGTCAAACGCAGAATCCATGTCGCACAAGATCTCATTCCTCATCGCTTTGAACGCACGAAAGGGATATGGGGCAGGTATTCACTCTTCAATACACACATAGCTGAACGCATCGATCTGCTTTTTTCGATTCTTCACGCAGCGGGCTATTATACCATGAATTAGCTCTGTTGGGGAATTTCAACAAATGGGAATCTATCATGCGGAAACCAGCATGGTCATTCGCAAAGAACATGTGTCATCTAGTTGATATATTCCAGGGCATAGCCGAATAGCATACTCCCCACAACCTTGTTGATCTGATTCTTATCCTTGATGGCCTCCGCGCAGCGTTTTTATGGACAACCACCTTTCATGTGGTTATTCATGGTAGTATCCCACTTTTTGAGAAGGAGTGAAATTTAAGATATAAATGCCTAAAATACCGCAATACAATATATAAACAAAAAATAGAATAAATTATCTAATATTACTTTTAAAGGTGAAATTTATGCAAATTTTATCTTAATTTTTGCTTGACATTCCTCTACACAGATGATAAAATAATTTTATCGATACAACCAGTAAAAATAATGGAGAAAAGGAGAGTCTGACGGTTTATCTTTTACCGTGCGGATGTGAAAATCAGAAACAGGAGGATAAAATCACATGAAAAGAATTTTTGTGCTTTTTGCGATGGTAGTGATACTTTTCAGCTTGGTATCATGCTCGAAAGTCAAGACTGGCACGTCTCAAGAGCCATCTAAAACCGGTATTGCCCCCTCGGACAGCACCACATTAAGCGTTTCATCGACAGGCAAGGGAGGCAGCAACGCTGCCATACCGTTCCTGGGAAAGTATGAAAAGTATAAGTACGATGGAAGAATCAACGCTCTTTATCTCGTTTGTACAACTGCTGCCGAGTATTTCCCGAACTCACATGCAATATGGAAACCGATGATGAAGGAAGCCAATATAAATATCGATCTGCTGGGGCCTCCTGAGTATTCCGACGCAAGCCTAATTTCCACTCTGGAGTCATCGCTTGCTTCCGGCAAATACGATATTGTTATACTGTACCCCATCACACCGTCGGCCATAACACCTCTGCTGGAGAATATATGGAACACTTATCATGTGCCTATCCTTTCTTACGCGTTTTCTCCAGCTACAAAAAGCGGACATTATTACCTTGGTACGTCGTATTATACCGCCGGAACTGTCCTGGGGAAGTCTATCGTAGAATATGTAAACAAAAACGCCAAGTATTTCACCAAGCTGGCTACGATCCCCGTAGCTGTCTATATGAATCCTCAGGGCGCTGAACAGTATAA
>CAZWAS010000012.1:48241-54060 GCA_964631915.1 uncultured Spirochaetales bacterium
AGGCGGACGGAAGATTCAAACTGATCCAGGAATATAACGCCAACGGAGAAGCTGCATGCCTGACGCAAACGGAAACGCTGCTGACAGACCATCCCGAGGTTGAAGTAATTCTTACCCAGATTGACAATGATGTGACTGGCGCTTATCAGGCTGTCGTCAGCGGAACTTATAAGTGTTCCGATTACTTAAGTCTCTGGGGCTTCGACGCCACAGGAGCGGTTATGGCCCTGATGGTCAAAGATGGGGGAGACGGACCCGTTCAAGGATCTTCCTTCATCGATCACCACAAATCCGGAGAGGCGCTCCGCGAGTTGATACCCATTCTTGTCGGAGCGGCGAAGCAGAAGACTCTGATAGAATTCGAAAAAGAGGATTTCAATTGGTTAGGTACCGGTCTCTCAAACTTTTACACCACCGTTACTCCCGAAAACGTCGCGGATTATTATAAACCAAAGAGCTGACACCTCCGTGAGGGATTGCCAAAGACGGAAGACGCTTCACGCGCGCTTCTGGTCTTTGGCACACAACCTCGCGAGCTTTAGCAACACACAAACGAAGGACATCCATGGCAACTACCTTTAAAGATTTGGAACTTTTTATGGATACTATACCTCGGCTTGGAGTTTCAGGTATTGATTGTATCATCTATAAGAACCATCGCGAAATCTTCAGATATGCAGCGGGGTATTCCGATATTGAAAATTGTATACCGGTTCCCCACGATGCGCTCTACAATATCTATTCTGCCACAAAGATTATTACCTGCGCCGCTGCTATGCAGCTCGTCGAATCCGGCAAGATTCTTCTTACCGACCCACTTTACGCATACTTGCCGGAATTTGAGGATATGAAGGTAAAGGTCGGGACCTTTGTCATCACGCCGGCAAAAAAACCTATTCAAATCGTTGACTTGTTCACCATGTCCGCTGGCTTAAGCTATGAGCTTAATACACCGCATGTGCGCAAACTGATCGAGGAAAGCGGGGGGGATTTCAACACAAGGGATTTTGTGAGGGCTTTAGCAAAGGAACCTTTGCTTTTCGATCCCGGCGAAAGATGGAATTACAGCTATTGCCATGACGTTCTGGGGGCAGTTATTGAAGTCGTTTCTGGAATCTCCTTTGGCGAGTATCTAAAGAAGAATATTTTTGATCCTATCGGAATGGAGGATACTGGTTTTTCCGTTCCGAAGGAAAAAATAAAAAGATTGGCTCCTCAATACGAGTACAACAGCGAAACACACTCGGCTGTGAGGATATCAAGCGGCTGCATCGGCGCTGCCGGTAGAAGGCACGAGAGCGGTGGTGGAGGGTTGATCACTTCGGCAAAGGACTATATCCAGTTCGCCGATGCGTTGGCCTGCGGGGGTGTCGCGGCAAACGGCGAAAGGATCTTGTCGCGCAGTTCGATCAATCTGATGCGGAAAAATCACCTTGACGAAAAACGCCTCAATGATTTTTGGAATATGGGATATAGTCGGGGCTCTGGGTATGGACTCGGTGTCGGCGTAGTGATGAATCCTGTGGCCGCTTGCAACATCACCCCGGAGACTGCGTTCTATTGGGGTGGAATCGGTGGGGTGCAGGTACTCATTGATCCTGAGAATAGTCTTTCTCTCTTTGCTGCGCAGCACATCGTCGGCTGCCCGATGGAACTGATAAAGCCGAAGATGTGGAATATCCTTTATGCTAGCATATAGCATGGCATAAATAAATAGAGGGAAGTAGTTATGATGGATTTGTTGAAGAAGAAACTCATGTCAGCGGACGAAGCCGTCAAGTTGATATCGGATGGAGCGACCGTGCAAATTGCTGGTGCCGCACTTGTATGCTCTTCCGCCAAGATTTTTAAGAACATTGGTGAATCGTTTCTGAAGACCGGACATCCGCGAGATCTGTGCATCGTATCGGAAGGTTCGCCGGGTAGCGATATACCGGGCTACGATTATTTTGAATATATCGCCCATAAGGATCTGCTGAGACGTGTAATCGGGGGGCACATGGGTTTTCATCATGCTCTGTTCCCTTTGATCAGGAGCAATCAGATAGAGGGCTACAACGTTTCTCAGGGCGTGCTATCAATCATTGCAAGCGAGGGCGTCACCGGTAAAAACGGATATTTAACGAAGGTCGGACTCCGTACCCAGCAGGATCCGCGCTACGAGGGCTGTAAACTCAACGTGGGGCTGGAGATGGAGGACTTGGTAGAGCTCCGGATAATCGATGGAGAAGAATACCTGTGGTTCAAGGCGGTTCGCCCCGACGTGGCTGTGCTGAAGGGGAGTTATGCGGATATGAAAGGAAATATCACGTTTGCAGCGGAGCCTTCTAACAACGACGCCCTCGCTGCAGCTATGTCGGCAAAAAACAATAAGGGCAAGGTCATCGTGTACGTAAAAGGAGTGAAAGAAGAGCACTTTAATCCACGCCTTGTCCATGTCCCATATTTTCTTGTGGACGCGATCATTGTCGATTCCGACCATGTACAGGCAGCCCCACACCTCCCTTACAATCCATATTTCTCAAATGAAGAGTGGTGCGGCGAGGAAGAACTGCTGGCAATTATTGAAAACGACACAAAAAACAGCGTCCGAAAAAGGAAAATTGAGCACAAGGTCATAGCGAGGAGGGCGGCAATGGAACTATATCCCGGAGCTGTCGTGAATATCGGGTTCGGCATCCCGCAGATGATCGGCAGCGAGGCGATCGATCTTAACATCGAGATGAATTCCATCGTGATGACCACCGAAACTGGTATCGTAGGCGGTGTGCAGCTCCCATCGGTGTTCAGCGTGTCCATGAATGCGGATTCCATCTATGATCAAGCATCCCAGTTCAGGTTTTACGAGGGCGGCGGCCTTGATATTGGTTTTTTGGGCGCCTTGGAAATAGACGCAAAAGGAAACGTGAACGTCTGTAAGACGGGGTCGCGTCTTGCGGGCGTCGGCGGGTTCAACTTCATTGTTCATTCTGCAAAGAAAGTGGTATTTTGCTTTCCTTTCATGTGGGGTTCTGGCTACCATTATGAAAATGGAAAACTAGTTCTCCATGATGGAAAAGGCAAAAAAATTGTAGAGCGTGTGGAGAGCATCTCCATGAACGCGGACGTTGAGTTTGGAAATAACAAGACGGTCCTGTATATCACCGAACGATGCGTATTCAAGCTTCAAGCAGATGGGCTCGAAATCATCGAGATCGCCCCAGGTATTGATCTACAACGTGATGTGCTTAACCATTTAGATTTCATGCCGTCGGTGGCGAAAGACCTTAAAGAGATGCCCAAAATCTGTTTTGAAATGAAGGGGCCGGATTATGGTGGATAATATTTTAGAAATAAAAAATTTGACAAAAACTTATCCCGGCGTTATCGCCCTCGATAATGTCAGCATGAGCATCAAAAGGGGCGAAATACATGCAATTGTTGGTGAAAATGGTGCAGGGAAATCTACATTGATCAAATCAATAACAGGCGCAATTATACCCAATAAAGGAATTATTCTTTTTGATGGAAACGAGTACGACCACCTGGATCCGAAATTGTCGTCGCATAAAGGGATCGGTGTTATTTATCAGGAATTCAATCTTGTTCCGGCTCTTTCGGTGGCGGAGAATATTTTTTTGGGCAACTATTCAGGCAATGGGGTGGTTGTGAATTTCAAGGAGATGAATCGAAAAGCAGCCGAAGCCATGGAGAAGATAGGCGTTAGCATACCACCTCAGAAGTCTGTGCAGGAGCTGGCGATCGGCCACCAACAGATCGTTGAAATCATGCGCTCGCTCGTGAAGGACATCAAGCTGCTGATCATGGATGAACCCACTGCTCCTCTGACCACCAACGAGGTCAAACAGCTAATGCGTATCATCAAAAGCTTAAAGGAGCAACAGATTACCATCATCTATATTTCTCACCGGTTGGAGGAAGTGTTTCAGCTGGCCGATAGAGTGAGCATCATGCGCGATGGCCAGTATATCACTACCTTGAATGTTGCCGAGACGACTATGAAGGAACTTATACGGCACATGGTAGGGCGCGAGCTGAGGGGCGAATATCTCCCGCGCGAAAAACCGATCGGTGAGGAGGTTCTTCGGGTCGAAAGATTGACGGGAAACGGCGTTCAGGATATCAGCTTCACATTGCACAAACGCGAGATATTCGGATTCGCAGGTCTTCTCGGCTGCGGAAGGACGGAGACGATACAGATCCTGTACGGAGCGGCGAAGAAAACAGGAGGGAGGGTTTTCTTAAGAGGCAAGGCGCTTGAAATCAAAAGTCCAAGCAATGCCTTGAGGGAGGGAATTGGCCTGGTACCAGAAGATAGAAAGCGTCACGGAATGTTCTTGGACATGACGGTCAAGTGGAATACCAGTATTAGCTGTATAAAGAAGAAATTACTCAGATGGGGCTTGATAGTCGACACACAGAAAGAAAAGGATTTGGCGCTTGAGTATGCATCTAAGCTGAAGACGAAAACCCCGAGCGTCGAGCAGGTTGTCTCAAATCTGTCCGGCGGTAACCAGCAGAAGGTTGTCATATCCAAAGTTCTCGCCACGGACGCGGAAATCATGATTTTTGATGAACCAACCCGTGGCATCGATGTGGGCGCGAAGCAAGAAATTTACAACCTTATCAGAAAGCTATCCAATGAAGGAAAATCCGTGATTTTGATATCATCCGAAATGGAAGAGGTTATGGGTTTATCTGATAGGATCGCAGTACTCTGTGAAGGCAAGATGATGGGCATTCTCGAGCGTAATGAATTTAATCAGGAGCATATCCTTGCGTTGGCATCAGGTCTTACCAATTACGGGAAATATAACGATATGATAAAATAAATGAAATACAAAGAGGTTTGGTGTATGGCAAAGGTGCCGCTAAAGCGGAACGGAATGCGGAGCCTAGAAAATGAGAAATGCAAGTTGCAAAGCGATTGATGGCGGCTCTCGCATTAAAGATGTCGCAGCCTATGCCGGAATCAAAGGACAGGTAAACCGCATTTTTTGTTACATGAAAGGAGAGGTATATATGAACAAGTTCTTGCTTTACTGGAAGAAATTCGGCATGTTTACACTTCTGGGAGTATTGATTGTCGCTTTTTCGCTGGCATCTTCAGATAAGTTTTTTACAACCACCACATTTTTCAATATTCTGAAGCAGGCCAGCGTGATAGGCGTATTGTCATGTGGCGTGACGCTTCTCCTTATTATGGGCGAAATCGACATATCCGTAGGAGCCCGCGTGGCTTTCACGACAATTATATGCGGGAAACTGCTGAATGCTGGCGTGGAGGTGTGGATCGTAGTTCTTGTTGGCATATTACTCGGGGCTTTCACCGGCGCGCTCAACTCTTTTCTCGCACAGATTCTGCGTACGTACGTCTTCGTCGTCTCTATGGCAACAATGTACATATGGACCGGTATCTGCTATCTGATAAACGGGGCGGTTACGTTATACGGCTTTCCAGATGAATTTAAGAATATCTCGCAGTATATGTTTTTCGGTCAGATACCAAGCATCATTTTGATATTCGCGGTATGCGGGATCATTTCAGGGTTTATCCTCTCCAAGACGTTTTTCGGCAGGTACGTCTACCCCATAGGCCGTCACCGCGACCCGGCTCGCCTCGCCGCCAACGACGTCAAGAAAAATACGCTGCTCGTCCATATACTTGCTGGTGCTTTCATCGGTCTGGCCGCTATCATACTGATGTCGCGGACGATGACCGCGCAGTCTGGCACGGGTGGATCCTATGCCTTCGACTGTATCACGGCATGTGTGCTTGGTGGTGTACTTCTCGGTGGTGGCCACGGCAAGATGTATCA
>CAZWAS010000013.1:0-9050 GCA_964631915.1 uncultured Spirochaetales bacterium
CGATACCTTTTTCTGCAACCACTTCCGGTATCTGGGACGCAGGGAACAACGGAAACGGGGCGTCCGTGATCTCCAGCTTGTTGATACTGCAATCGAACCCTGCTGCAAGTACATATCCGCTTTCGCTGAAACCCTGATAATTGATGAGCGCAGAACCTATCCGTCCGAGCCCCACGATGCAGGCTTTGTACTGCTTGTCGAATCCCAATGCCCTTTGTATGGCCTGCATGAGATTTTTCACGACATAGCCGCTTCCGCTGCCCTCAGTTGCTCCCAAAAGACTGATATCTTTCCTGATCGTATGAGCCGGAAATCCTGTCATAAGAGAAAGCATTCTGGAAGACGCAGTTTCCTTCTGTCGGCTTACGAGCTCGGTGAGTATCCGATATATGATAGTGATCCGCTCTATGCTCGGCCCAGAAAGGTGCATTTTCTACCGCCTTAGCTGTGAAATATTTCACAGCTAAGGATACTCAAAAACCTTGGTACTGTCAAGTCAGTTGGTGTGCGTACAGGGAACTAACCGAATACTCATTTTGTACGCATGGATTTTTAACTTGATACGTGGAATTTGATAAGGGTTCTTTCCCTGGAAACCTATGGGATTGCAAAGGCGGATTCACTATTCGATGGCTCATGCGGTTATAGAATTGAAGACGGAAGATGCGCTGAAAGAGCAGTTTGTCCACATGGTGAACGCTCAGGGCATTTTTCCTTTTTTTCAGCCTATTGTGGACTTGTATACAGGCGCTGTGTTCGGCTACGAAGTGCTTTCCAGAGGAACAGATCCGTTCCGTATGCCTCAGGAGCTTTTCGGATACGCGGAGCTGTGGGGTCTTTCCTGGGATCTCGAGTACGCATGCCGCGCTGCAGCTTTGCGGAAAATATCCTCACTGCCGAAAGAAGCGAAAGCAAAACGTTTTTTTCTGAATGTGAGTCCTTCTATTTTTCACGACCCGAGGTTCCAGGCCGGTTTCACGCTCGGATACCTACGCGACGTCGGCCTCGACTCCGAGAACGTGGTGTTGGAAATCACGGAAACAGCTTCGGTGGACGATTATGAGCAGTTCGAAGAACTGGTCAGGCACTATGTGGAGCAGGGGTTCAGGGTAGCTTTGGACGATTTCGGGGCAGGCCACAGCGGGCTCACTACGCTGGCTGCAATGGCCCCGCATTATCTGAAGATTGATAAGGCTCTGGTATGCAACATCCACAAAAGTCCGTATAAACAGCACTTGATCAAGGCTATAGTATCCTTCGCGGTGAACGTCGAAAGCAATGTGATCGCAGAAGGCATAGAGACCAAAGAAGAGCTTGATGCTTTGTTCAGACTCGGAATACGGTATGCACAAGGCTTTCTCTTCGAGCGGCCTGCACCGGAACCTGAACCGCTTAAAGACGAAGTTTCTGCCTTGATTCAAAGCAGGATTAGGAAATTCCACTTCATTCGTACGCCCATGGATATTTCCATCTCTGACCTCGTACACAGCCCTCTTGTGTTCGAGTGTTGTTCCACGAAATGCGAAACCTTGGACAAGTTGTTCAGAAAGGATCCGTGCCTTGATCATGTTGTGCTGCTGTGGCCGGATGGAAGACCGAAAGCTCTGCTTACGAGGCAGCATTTTTATTCGGTGGTAAGTGGCATGTTTGGCTATTCCGTGTTTCAGAATCGGTACATAGACGAGGTGGCAAAGGAAAAAACACTCATGGTCCAGGAATCAACGGATATCAGGTCCCTGAGCAAGGAAGCGATGAACAGGTCCAGGGACGATCTGTACGATCCTGTCATTGTCGTGGACACCGACGGCGGACTGGTAGGTACGGTCACGTTGAAGGAGATACTGGGCAAGGCCATAGACCTCGAAGTACGCATAGCTGCAGGATCGAATCCTTTGACCCAGCTTCCGGGCAACATTCTCATAAGCCTTTGGCTGCAGGAAGCCTTGCAGAACCCGCCTTTCTCGGTTGTGTATGCGGACCTCGATCATTTTAAGGAATACAACGATGTGTACGGCTTCACGAAAGGAGATGAAATGATTAAGCTCGTCGCAAAGGTGCTATCCCACCACTGCCCCGACTTGGGGAGCACAACGAGACTCGGACACATCGGAGGGGACGATTTTCTCATCGTCGCCAAAGAACAGATTGATGAGGAAGTTCTTAACCGAATATGCAGGGATTTCGATGATTTGAAGAGGGGGCTGTTTCACGAGGAATCTTTGAAACGGGGCGGGTATCACACGGTGAACCGAAAGGGCGAGCGCGTAAAAGTGCCGCTCGTCACCATGAGCATGGCAGTCATCATGGATACAAACTTTGCATCCATTCCGCAGCTTCCCAAGTTGGGAGAAATAGCAGCCATGCTCAAGAAGAAAGTGAAGACAGTTACTGCAGAAACAGGAAAGAGCGAATACATCATGGACAAGAGGAAGCACCGGCCGGAACACCGCTGACGATTTGCTGGTACTGCAAAAAGGCGAAAACGATTTCTTTACAAAAATTTGCTACGAGTATCTGCGACTTTGACTTTTGATCAAAAAGCAATTCATATAAATTTATAATTTGATATATAATTAATTATTATGTAATAAATTATACAACAAATCCTCTGTCAAGCCAAACCAATATTGTTTTTCTATCCGATTCACCGCAAGAAATATTTCTTGACATTATTCGGATTGCATGATAAAGTTACTATAACGTTTTCGTATGTAGCAGGGTATGAAAGGGGGAAAAAGCAAAAAAAGAGTAAATTTCTGAAATTTTTTATCGTTTTTTCTTTTTATCGGATCATTGAAAAAGCAAAATAAAACGAAAACGATATCGTTATAGGTGAAGCAAGCATATGAAAAACAAATCGGTAGTAGTTGGTTTTTGTCCTATAAGCAAGTTTGTTTTCAGCCATGACGATGCGATGAAGCAAAAGTTGATGGTGGCGGAAAAACTTAAGAAACTGCACATAAATTTCGTGGATATCGATGGAGTCGTCAATCACGGGTTGGTTCGTGGGAACGGAGATGTCGAACCTGTCGTGCGTTTCTTTAAACAGAAAAACATCGATTGCATTTTCATGCCTCATTGTAATTTTGGGACTGAAAGCGCCGTAGGTCTTATCGCAAAGCACCTCGATGTACCCGTGTTGATGTGGGGACCTAGGGATGGAGCTCCGTTAAGCGACGGAACCCGATTGAGAGATTCGTTGTGCGGAATATTTGCATCTACAAAAGTGCTCAATTCATACGGAATTCCGTTTTCATATATCCCAAATTGTAGTATCGATGATATCGAATTTCATGACGGACTTCTGTCCTTCTTCAAGGCGGTCAACATCGTCAAACGATTCTATAATGCCCGAATAGGCATTGCGGGTAACAGAATCGATTTCTTCTGGTGTACGATAATCAACGAACAACGACTTCTTCGACAGTTCAATATACAAGTATTGCCATTCGATTTGATATCGATCGTCAAAGCAGTTCGACTCTCGGCAGGGAGAAATACGAGTGCTTACGAATCGGAGATACGGTCGCTTGCTGCGAATATCGATATTTCTGAAATGGATAAGGACGGTTTGACCAATATCCTCGCCTTAAGGGATGTGCTGTTAGAGATGGCGGACAAACATGGTTTGTCCGCCTGGGCAATGGAATCATTCATGTCAATCACCGAGGAGCTGGGCGGTATGATAAGCTTTGCGCAGTCTCAGGTTACAGACAGAGGAGTGCCGTGCGTTACCGAATCGGATATCCATGGTGCTATCAGTTCAATTATTGCCGAAGCAGCGGAGTTGCATGAAACGCCTTCCTTTTTTGCCGATTTAACCATTCGCCACCCTGAAAACAATAACGGTCTGTTGTTATGGCATGATGCATTCCCATACAGCCTGAAACATCCGGATTCGTCGGCGTCGATAGGCAAACACTGGATACTTCCCGGCATAAAACCCGGCAGTTGCCATTGGAAACTGAAAGATGGCGATATAACTATCGTGAGGTTCGATTCCGATGGCGATACGTTCAAAGTGACGGCAAAGGAAGTGAGGACCGTGTCGGGGCCTTCGACGCGTAATACCTATGTGTGGGTGGAAATGGATGATTGGCCCGAATTCGAACAGAAGATCGTTTATGGTCCGTACCTTCACCACGTCGCATGCATATATGGAAAATGCAGCAGGAGCATCAAAGAAGCATGCAAATTTATCAAGGGAGTGGAATATGACGGTTGAATGCGATGATGAAAGGATCAAACGTGTGGTTGAAATAAAACCCGATTTCAAGAAAAGAAACCAAATAGGTAGGTTTTTTGCGGGCATACTGGCATCGAGCGAATCCGGTATGTTGATTCCCATAATCATCTTGATCGTCATCATTGGAAGCATTAATCCGGTATTTTTCGCGTTCGAGAATTTGATGAATGTCGCAAAAACGACATCGTTTACATTCATTGTAGCCATTGGAATGACTCTTCTGTTGATCGCGGGATCCTTCGATTTATCCGTTGGCTCTTTTCTTGCCTTGGGAAGTCTGATCGTGGGAATGTGCATGCAGAGCGGCGTACCCATATCGCTGTCGATCATTGCTGCAGTTGCTGCCGGCGTATTGGGAGGACTTCTGAACGGTTTCATTGTAGTAACGTTCAACGTTCCTCCGCTTATCACGACCTTGGGGACGCTCTACATGGCGCGCGGTGTTGTTTTGATTCTGACAAGAGGAGCGCCGATTTATCCTCTGCCTGAGAAATTCAACGTAATCGGCAATGGTGCGCTTATTGGGATACCCTACGTGGCAATAATAGCTAGTGTGCTTGCGGTTTTGGCGCATTTTGTTCTTAAAAGAACGACGTTTGGACGTGCTATTTACGCTGTCGGAGGCAATGAAAACACGGCACGACTATCGGGGATAAAAGTGAAAAAGCACAAGGTTGCAGTGTTTACAATAACCTGTATGCTTGCAACTTTCACAGGCGTTCTTGTCGCTTCACGACTGGGCTCTTCTCAGCCGAACATAGGCGATGGGTTCGAACTGCAAGTCATTGCCTCTGCGATTATCGGCGGGACAAGCTTGTTCGGCGGAGCAGGAACAATTCTTGGGACCGCTCTTGGTGCGCTTTTTATGAATATTCTCTCTAACGGGATGACGCTTATACGAGTATCCGCATACTGGCAGAAGTTTGTCATCGGTTTTGTGATAATCCTGGCAGTCGCTATTGACCAGTACAAACGCAGCAGAAAGGTGTATTGATGGCAGAATTATTGCGTATGGTGAACATCACCAAACGATTCGGCGGAATTACGGCTTTGGATAATGTACATCTAACGCTGCACAGTAACGAATTGTTGTGCCTCGTAGGTGAGAATGGAGCCGGAAAATCGACACTTATGAAAATATTGAGCGGCAGCTATCCCCATGGTACGTACGAAGGCGAAATAATGCTCAATGGAGAAAACATTACGATCAAGGATACAGCTGACGCCGAACGCTTTGGAATAGAAATGATTTACCAGGAAATAAGCATGCATCTTGACCTTTCCGTAGCGGAAAATCTTTTTCTGGGACATCTTCTGAAAACATCAGCCGGTCTTATCGATTGGAAAAAAATGCATGCACGTGCTCGCGAACTATTGGATCGCTTTGAGTTGGATCTATCCACAAAAGAAAGAATGCGCAACCTCAGCACAAGTCAACAACAGCTCGTTTCCATCGCGAGAGCGATAGCGCGTTCTCCGAAAATACTTGTGCTCGACGAACCGACTTCAGCCATAACCGAGACAGAGGCTGAAAGGCTTTTCAGAATATTGCTCAATTTGAAAGAGGACGGCGTTTCCTGCATTTACATATCTCATAAACTCAAAGAAGTAATCAGACTCGCGGATCGCATCTCCGTACTTCGCGACGGTCGATCGATTTCAACGTATTCCAGAGAACAAATCGAGATGGAACGCATAATCCACGACATGGTAGGCCGGACGATCACCATGATGTATCCGAAAGAAAACTTGGAGGTAGGATCGGAGGTATTCAGGGTCGAGCACATTACTGTTCCCCATCCGTATTCCACCCACAAAAACATTATCGATGATGTGAGTTTTTCGCTGAAAAAATCGGAAATACTCGGGATCGGCGGTCTCGTGGGAGCCGGTCGGAGCGAACTAGTAAACGCTATTTTCGGAGATTTACCTGTCGTAAGTAAACAGAGTTTGTTTGTGGGGGGGAGACAGGTCGTAATTAATCATCCTTCCGATGCCATCAGACATGGAATAGGTCTTTTGACGGAAGACCGCAAGCTTTCCGGATTTGTGCCGACCATGAGCATTCGGGAAAACATGACGCTCGCATGTTTCAAGAAGATAGCTGACAGGAATATTATCAAACCGAAAAAAGAGAAACTCCTGGTTGAAGAATTTTTCAGAAAACTTCGAATAAAAGCCAAAGACGATACGATGAATGTTTTGAGCCTCAGCGGCGGCAACCAGCAGAAAGTTGTGCTTGCCAAATGGTTGTTGACGGATTTGAAGGTACTGATTCTCGACGAACCGACACGAGGAATCGACGTCGGTGCAAAAGTCGAAATATATAAAGTTATGACGGAACTTGCAGCAAAAGGAATAGGGATCATCATGATTTCTTCCGAACTTCCCGAATTGTTGGCAATGTGCGACAGGATTATCGTCCTTGCGAACGGAAAAATCTCGGATGAAATGCAAAGAGATGAAATCGATGAGAAACGATATATGAAAGCAGCAACCGGAGCCGTCTAAACAGCTTTTATGTGACGGAGTCACATCAAATATGTAAGGAGGGATGATATGAACGGTAAAATTAGGGGAATAGTGGTGATCCTGCTTCTTGCCGCTCTCGGGAGTTTCGCGTTTGCAGGCGGAAGCAAGGAGAAAGGCACGGAAACATCGGGAGCACAGCAAAAGGCAAAACAACGAACAATCGTATTCGTGAATCCGCTCGTGGGGCATCCGGTCTATATCGCACAGGAAGAAGGCATGAATCTCGCAGCAAAAGACCTCGGTTTCAAACCTGTGGTGGTTGGACCGGCTACTATTGATGCGCAAAACATGGTCAACGAAATGGAAACCGCTATTGTGCAGAAGGTTGATGGAATCGTAACGGTGCCGATAAACTGGAGCGCATTCGAAAATGTGTACAAAAAGGCGGCAGAAGCTAAAATCCCGATTGTAAACACAGGTGCTGAGACTCCTGCAGATTGGCGTTTGTCCTATATCGGTACGGATAACACAGCCTATGGTATTCTCGCAGCCGATTTGCTTGCGAAAAAAATGAACGGAAAGGCGAGTATTTGTATCATGATGAGCCAGTTGGACATTCCAAATCAAGTGGAACAAAAAACAGCATTTGAAAGGAGAATAGCGGAAAAATACCCCCATATGAAAATAAAAGTTGTCGAGTCGGATAAAGCTGATATGCTGATTGCCGTGCAGAAATTTCAGGAAATATTTCGAGCCAATCCGGATATTAATACGGTATTAGAGCTCGAGGCAACCGGCGGAAATGCTGCAGCAAAAGTGATCGATGAGATGGGATTAAAAGGAAAGATAACGATCCTTGCGATAGATGATATGAAGGAAACAATAGATAATATCGACAAAGGACTTATATGGGGTACACTTGCGCAGAACTTCTATAAACAAGGATATTTATCTGCAAAATTTATCATGGATTATTACGAAGGAAAGAAAATTCCCCCTGTTGTGGATGCTGGTGTCATATTAATTACAAAGGACAATGTTAAAAGCTATACTGATGATATGTGGGCATTCCTTAAAGAGCTGAAGTAATCAATGCCGATGTCCGAGGGCAAAGCGGTGGATCGTGCACCAAGGAGGTTCACCGCTTATTTCCTGATGGGAAACATGCGTTTTTATGAAAGTGGATAGATATAGGTATGGAACGATCTAGTGGGAAAAAGAGGCTTGAATCCATCATCAGTAGAACCGCTGAATCCTCAATTGCGTGGACCACGCTGGTCGATGATGTTTCAAGGTCCCTCATGCCGGATGAATATAAAACGATAGATGTAATCGATTTCTACAGAAAAATAGGATGTGATGTTTTTCAATTCAGTAATTACGGACTTACCTCTGATTCATCAGTAACGTATCCTTTTACGAGAAAATATTCTAAGATCTCCACAAATACTGTGGAAAAGAACGGTGTGGTTAGTTCCATACGATCAACGCCATGGGGAATCCTGAAGGGAGACACCGTACAAGGACACCCCATTACGTATCCCGTACAATCCGTAGAGACCCTCAAGGTCCTCCTGAAAATATGGGAAGATGTAACGATAGAAAAACAAGACGGATGCCTGCTTTCATACCATGAAATGGTAAAAAGATTGAAGGATGACGGAATATATGTGATGACCGTGGACCCCTCTCCGGTACAGGAACTGCTCGAATATGAAATGGGCATGGAAGCCTTTTATTATCACTACACGGAGAACAAGACATTGTTATTGGACCTCTTGGCCGTAATGCAGGAAAAGCGGATGGCAGAGTACGAAATTATCGCTGCGGACTTTCCGGGGAATACCGTCGTTTCGGTCGAAAATACAAGCACAATGATGATAAGCCCGATCATATACGAAGAATTGAGTTTGAAACAGGTGACAGGATTTATCGATACGATGCACAAACACGGGAAAATTGCGCTATTGCATATGTGCGGTCATCTCCGAGGGCTTTTATCCTTGATAAAAAAAACCAACTGCGATGGCATTCATGCTTTGAGTCCACCTCCCATAGGGGATACCCCTTTTGAGCTGGCACTTGATGAACTTGGGAAATCGCTTATCATAATAGGTACTGCCGATAGTACGCTCTTTCATGATAAAAAAACAAATAGGACGGCTATCCGCTCAATGCTGGATTCTATATTTACGGAAAAAGTGAAGAAGGCCAATTTTCTCCTTTGGATCGTGACTGATGGAATCCCTGCGGACGTGGAAAAATTTTTTTGGGTCAATGAATGGTTCGAAGATTTCAGGAAAGATACTAATGACTAAACTCAAAGATATTG
>CAZWAS010000013.1:9060-36974 GCA_964631915.1 uncultured Spirochaetales bacterium
AACGGGCCGGGGTGAATGTTTCAACCGTGTCCAAAGCCTTGAACAACAGCCCTGAAATAAGTGAATCCAAGCGGGAGGAAATCAAGGCGATTGCGAGAGAGCTCAATTATCTCCCTAATTTATCCGCGCGGGCTTTGGTTGGTAAACGAAGCAATTCTATCGGAGTCATATTGCCTGAAATACGAAGCAACTATTATGCAACGATGTTCAATCATATCGAAGAAGCGGTAAACGGAACAGGCTTGTCTCTGATAATGGGTACCACAAATTTCAATGTAGCGAACGAGATACGATATTTGAATGTTCTAAGTTCGCGGCAAGTCGACGGGATTATTCTTATCGCCTCAATGCATGGCGAGATTGAAGAATCCCTGAATCTGATAGCGGAAAAGTACAACATACCGATTCTTTTGATCGAATCTTTCATCGATTCTCCTTCACATGACTACATCATGATCGACAATAGATACGGCATAAATCTCGCGATCAAGTATTTCAAACAGTGCAAACATGAAAGGATCGGATTCATCAGCGAAACCATTTCGGCTCGCACGAGGTTGCCATGGTTCAGGGAAACGATGAAAGAAAACGGATACGCCATATTCGAGAAATTCATCAAAATAGGCGAAGAGCGGTTCGAATTGGGCGGATATCTCCGAATGAAAGAACTTCTTCAGCAAAAAACTGCCCCTGATGCGGTGTTCGTTTCCTATGATCACATGGCAATCGGGGCTATGAAAGCAGCATACGAGTTGGGATTCAGGATACCGGAAGACATTGCAATCATTGGATTTGATAATATTCGCGAATCAGAATATCTGTATAAGCCTTTGTCGACCATATCGCCGCCGATAAAGGAAATGGTTCAGATTGGAATGAATCTGCTCAGCGATCGTATGAACAATACAACAGGAAGTGCACCCCAACATATAACGCTCAAGCCCACCATATTTTTGAGGGGAACGACGAAGACTATCGACAATACCAGTGGAGGGGTTTCTATTGAACCGTGAAGAGAATAAATGCTTTGCCGGTGCTTTCGAATTGGATATAACGCCGGAGAAGAGGCAGTTTTTGTGGGGATATCCCCATGTAGAACGGTACAGCCGAGGTATTCATGACCGACTTACTACATCGTCATTGTATGTGGACGATGGGAAAACGCGGGTTTTATTCATTGCGAACGATATCATATTCGTGAACAAAACAATCGTCGGGACGGTACGAAAACGGATTCACGAAGCAACCGGCATTCCCGAAGGGAATATTCTTGTAAGTGCTACACATACGCACTCCGGACCCATGATTGTCAAATATGTCAGCAACTGTCTGGATCCGGCAATACCTGAACCGGATCCAGATTATCTGTTGTTCTTGATGGAAAGAATGGTTGAAGGAGCGAAAAAGGCCGTTGAAGTCGCAGTTCCGGCAAGAATCGGTTTCTCTCTTGCGGATGGTACTGGAATAGGCGGAAATCGGAGGAATCCTCACGGTCCGTTCGATCCCGATGTGCCTGTGCTGATTGCAGTGGAAAAACAGAGTGGAAAGAAAATAGGTATAATGGTCGTTTTTTCGATGCATCCGACGGTGCTTCATGAGGATAATTTATATATAACAGCGGATTTTCCCGGCGAAGTAAAACAGTATTTGAAACACACCTTATGTGCCCCGAATCTGCCTATCATTTACCATACCGGACCTTCAGGGAATCAAAGTCCACGTTATGTTATATCATCCAACACCTTTGAAGAATCTGCGAAACTCGGTCGCATGCTCGGTGCCAGAATCCAAAAAGCGTTTGATAAAATCGTTTGGGAGAATACAGTACGCTTATCGGTTACTTCCTCGCAAATAAATCTGCCAAGGAAGACTTTCGAAACACTCGAAGCATCGATGAAAAAACTACGAACAGCATCTAGAAAAGTCGAACAGCTCAGAGAACATAACGCACCTGTACAACAGATACGGACGGCGGAGGTCGACTGGTTTGGAGCTGAAGAGACGGTAGCGCTCGTGCGCTCACTAGAAGACGGTACGATTGAAAAGTACTATACTGAATGCCTGCCTGCCGAAATACAAGTCGTCGCTGTCGGAAGCCGAAACTATGTAGCCTGGCCGGGCGAATTTTTTGTGGAATACGCTCTCATGGTAAAGAAGAAACACACGGACACCTATGTCATTTCCCTTGCGAATGGAGAACTTCAAGGATACATTGTAACCGCCGAGGCGGCCGCTGAGGGGGGCTATGAAGCTTCCAACTGCCTCTTTGCACATGAAAGCGGCGGGATCGTTGTTGCAGAGACGGAAAAACTTCTGGCTGAAATTTCATCACCGGCCGCAGGGAAACGGCGATGAGTGCGGTAATCGGTATCGATCTGGGCACCTCATATATCAAGACCGGTGTTTTTTCTCCTGACGGCACGATGCTCGGATTGGGGCGTGAGCGGGTCTTGTCCGAGAAAACCGATGGCATACGATGCGAACTGAGCGTATCCGCTTTCCGAAAAGCGGTAGCCGACAGCATGCGTAAAGCGATTGTTGCATCCGGCAAAAGGGTGTCGGAGATAGCGGGTATTTCATATTCATCTCAGGCGAACAGTTTTCTCCTTCTTGATGGACATGACGAGCCTCTTACTCCCTTCATTTTGTGGCCGGATATGAGAGCTGTTGGAATAACAAAAACAGAACCTATATTATCGGAAAGATCGGATTTTCTCTCTATTACGGGGTTGGGTATTTACGGCCCAACCGCATGCATTGAAAAAGTTATGTGGTACAGACAGAATTTTCCGGCACTCTGGGAAAAGGTATCGAGCATCATGACTATTTCCGATTATTTCACATTTATCATGACTGGTAATCGTTTCGGCGACGGCGGTACCGCTGCTTTACTCGGTGTGTTCGATACCCAGCGGAACAACTGGTGGGATGCAGCATTCAGTACTCTTGGTTTATCACAGGAATATTTTTCCTGTATGTTGCGACCCGGAACTCCTTGCGGTAATACGTGCTTTTTTGCTACGGAGGTTTTTGGCATTCCGGAGGGTGTGCCGTTTGCGGTCGGCGGACTCGACCATCAGTCAGCGGCATTGGGAGCCGGCCTAGGAATGACAGGAGATATCTGCGAATCTACCGGTACCGTATTATGCTGTACCGGGATGACGGACCATTTCCGGCCTGTTCCTGGCAGCGCACTTGTAGCCGGTATGCCGGGGTTCCCTTTGTTTTTGAAATTGGCCTTCAACGATGCGGGGGCAATATTGCTCGAATGGTACAAGGAACACTACGCGCCCGACATGAGTTTTCATGAACTACAGTCTGCTGCGGGTACTGTTGCAATCGGCAGCAATGGTATGATCGCCCATCCGATGGTGCACCGAATGCCTGGATTGACTGGCTTTTTCTGCGGAACGGGCGATTCCCCGCATGGGCAGTATGTCCGTGCAATTATGGAAACCATTGCCTTTGAGCTGAAAGAACTCATTGCAAAGGTAACCGAGAAGAATATTCCGCAAACAATTGTATCCTCAGGCGGCGGAGCGGCGAGCGATGTCTGGATGCAAATAAAAGCGGATATGATGGGTATACCGTTTGCGACAACCGCATGCGAAGAACCTGCATGTTTCGGTGCGGCCATGAATGCCGCATGCGCCGCAGGCTGGGCGGAAAATCCTGTTGAGATCATGAGGACCTGGGTAAAGACAAAAAAAATATTCGAACCGAATATGCGGAATCGAAACAAGTATAGAGAGTGGATGAATCGATATTCGCAGTGGAAGGTAACAGCGCAGGTTGGTAACGGGAAAAGCCGAACAATCACACCCTGAACCGGATGATGTATTTTGTCCCTTGCGTTCTTTCCAGGGATACGGTTCCTTGTATCTGTTGCACCAACATATAGACGAGCTGTAGTCCGAAGGTAGTGCTGTTTTCAAAGGAGATGGATTCCGGCAGACCCACACCGTTATCCTTATACTCGAGCGTCGCTTCATCGTTCTTTTTCGAAGCCGATACGGATATCAGCCCGGCGTCCCTATCCTTGAACGCGTACTTCAGCGAATTGGTGATCAGCTCATTGATAATTATTCCCAGAGGCGAGAGTATTTTCGCGCTTACGACGAAATCCTCGATGCGGATATCCGTTTTCACAGGTACGGTCGCGGGAAACACGCCGATGATTTCCTCGATGAGCTGCGGCAGAAAGCTTTTCATGCTCAATTCGTGGTGCGTTTCCGAGCGATACAATTTGTCGTACAACACCACCATGCTTTGAACGCGGCCTGCAGCGTCATTGAGAATATGCCGGATGGTCTCGTTTTCCTGTGCGTTCGCCTGCAGGGTGAGCAGGCTATTGATCACACCCATGTTGTTCTTGATTCTGTGGTGAGTCTCTTTCAGAAGCAGCATTTTTTCCTTGAGTAGAGAACCGATCTTTTCTTCCGCTGTCTTGCGTTCCGTTATGTCCGTAATGAATCCTTCCAGAAAGAGCAGTCGTCCGTCATAGGCGAATACGCCTCGCCCCCGTTCCCATACCCAGCGGATCTGGCCGTTTGCGCATAGTATTTGATATTCCTCTTCTACGGTATCCTTTTTTTCAAGTTGATCCTGCCATTTCCGCCAGAGATATTCTCTATAGTCCGGATGAATGATGTCGTTATACGCTATTTTTTTATTGTACAGAAAGTCTTCCGGCTCATAACCGGTAACTGTTTTGCACCCGTCGCTCATGAACAGCATGGTCCAGGTGCGATCGTTTCTGCACCGATATATAAAACCAGGCAGATTGTCGATCAGCGTACTCAGACGTCTTTCGCTTTCCGGAAAATATTGTTCCCCTCGTTTGGCTTCAGGGATATATTCTGTATAGATAATGATGCCTCCGATCGAACCGTCGACCTCGTACCATGGTCTGCATTCCCACCGTATCCAGTCCACTGTACCATCTTCCAGCTCGTATGGATCGTCATCGCTCAATGTTTCTCCCTTCAGTGCATGCCTGTGGGCTTCTTTGAACTTCTCCGGTAAATTCGGGAACAGGTCATAATGATGCTTTCCGATGATGTTCCGTTCTTTTACTTTGTACTCCTGCAGAAAACGCTGGCTCACATAGATGTAATTCATATTCCTGTCGAAAACAGCTATGGCGCTTCTGCTGTGCTCTATGATGTAGCGCATCAGATCGCGGGAGTGCACGAGCTTCTGCTTCGCTTCGAAGAGCCGGAATGCCATTTTCACCGAGGCGAGAAGTACCGTCTCATCCGAGTTTTTGACGATATACCCGTACGAGGTGATTCTTTCGGTTTTTTCTACTATTTCGCGTTCGGTGTGCGAAGAAATGAAAACGATTGGCACATCGTGGTGTTCGAGTATGTTCACTGCGGCATCGGTTCCGTCCATGCCTTTTCCGAGATCGATATCCATGAGGATGATGTCGATATTCGAAGCAGCAGCGAGAGTTTGTATGGCCTGTTCGCCCGAATGAGCTATCGTTACTTTATATCCATTTTTCTCAAGGATGACCTTTTTCTCTAACGCTATGAGCGCTTCATCTTCCACAAGGAGAATAACTTTTTGTTTTTCATCGTTCATCATTCGATCCTGTGCGTTTGTTACTGAACTACTACATACTCGTACGCTCCTGAAAGGTTCAGGTATTGCACGGTTCCATCCGGCATAGTGAGGTACCCTATGAACGTTCCGACGGTTCTGAAATAAACGGGTCGTTTTACGAACAGGAGGAGAAAGCTTTTTATCCATTTCGGTATATCGTCGAATACATCCGTGAAATGGAAAAGCCGTGTGGATGCAAAGACCCCTTCGAGCTTCATGCCTTTATGTTCTGCTTCGATCCTCAGTTTCCCCGGATAAGTATATGGCACATCTTTCAACGATTGGGGATCCAGCGGTTCCAGAGTATAGGTATGAGTGGTGAAGATCCACTCGTTCCCGTGCGCGAGCACGAGAAGCGGTATTTTTTTCGACTGATATTCTTTATTTGAGATCGTCTCAAGAAGCCCTAGATGCCATCGCGATTCCTGAGGTGTGCTGTCCGGACTGTACAAGCGCAAGGAATGGAGAAAAGGATTGAGTTTTGTCAGGGGGCCGACGATCAGACATTTTTCGCCGTATCCCTGACCTTGTACTTGAATACGCTTGCCGTCCACGGCTATGAAACCATCCACCTGTGCCCACGGGCTGGTGATGATCCTATATTCCAAAACGTTTCTATCCTTTGTGAGATACACCCACCCGTCTCCGGCCTTCCATGGAGGAAGGACGTTTCTGTATGTGAGATTACACCGGAATCCTTTGAAGTCGAACTGGAGATAGTACGTCATATCGCTTCCGTATACGGTGTTTTTGCCGTCCGTGACGAACAGGGAATCCTTGGAGATCCTGATGTTTTCCAGGCCTATTTCCGTCGTATACCAGTATGTCCTGCCGTTTGGATCCGCCACGAGAGCATACATACCCCATTTGTTGAACAAAAACGAATCGGAAGTGAACATGCTGAGCATGAGGATCCAGTCTCCGTTGAATTTGCACATATAGAACACGCTGTCCCTCTTCTCGTTTTTGAATTTCTTTTCAGTGAAAACCATTTCATGATTCTGTACATTCACATCTTTCGGATCGTCCCAGGAAACGGAACCATATATGTCTTCTCCGGACTGTGCATGGATACAGGCTGCCGCAAGAAACAGGAGAAGGAAGGCGGTTTGTTTTTTCATATATCAAGATTAACATAGAATTCCGAAAAAAGAAAAGAAATATGCTGATAGCATGGTTTCGCGTGCTTTCTTACTTCTGTACCTGTCCTCACCATTCACCGACAGAACTGGTTCTTGCTTTTCTTCGTGTTTCATATAATTATTAGAGGAGCAATCTCCGGCAAACGGATATTGGAGAAAAGTGTAAAATGAAAAAGATACTTGTCATCGATGAATCCCCTTTATTTAGGAACTATTTGAAGGAACGTCTGGAAAAATACAATTTCGAAGTGATGCTTTCCATAAGCGGTTTCGACGGATCGATCAAGATACGCAACGAAATGCCCGACCTCATCATCATGGATTATTATCTCTCACGGAAAAGCAGCGTCGAAGTGCTTCAGGAAAAGAAGCAGAATCCGAACACGAGCGGGATTCCGGTGATCATGGCATCTTCGCAGATCGACAAAGACAAAATCCGGGAAATCGCCGTGTATAACGTGAGGAAGTTTTTCTCCAAGCCGATCAAATTCGATGCGCTCATAAAAACGATTTCCGAGCTTCTTGGTGTGGAACTTGAAATAGATACCACGCCTTGCATCATCGAAGCGCATTTTAATGATGAAATTCTTTTCATAGAAGTCGCCCGGGGTTTGAACAAGGAGAAAATCGAACTTTTGAAGTACAAGATCACCGAACTTTTGGATCTGTATGAAATCCAGGTGCCGAAAGTTCTGGTCATGATATCCGATATGCAAGTGGGGAGAGGGGATGCTTCGAAACTCGAAGCGCTTTTCAATACAATACTGACCAATGGAAAGACGAAACCCAAATTCGTTCAGGTGCTTACGAACTCGGAATATATCTACGAGTTCATAAACGGACACAAAGATTTGAACGGAATTGGCGTGACCAAGAGCCTGGAGAAAGCTATGGATAGGCTTCTCGGTAAAAAGGCCGAGGAATATTTGGAAGGCGATAGAAAAGTGGTGCAACAGGAATTCCTCGCAGCAGCGGCGCCGAAAAAAGACAAAGACGAATCGATCCTCATGCGTTTCGACGGAGAGACAGTGAAAGATGTGCCGTTCGATCTGCAGAAACTCGGAAAAGACGTACGACTCTGTATCGTCGATGATGATATGGTCATTCAGGAATTGATCAAAACCGCGTTTTCGGATACGGAATGGGATATCGCGACGTACAACAACGGAAAAGAATTCATAGAGAGCGGGAAAACCTTCGATCTGGTATTTCTCGACCTCATGATGCCCGAAATGAACGGCTTTCAAGTTCTGCAATATTTGAAAGAAAAAAACATCGCCCTGCCTATTATCGTGCTCTCCGCACTTTCCAAGAAAGAAACAGTGATGAAGGCTATAAGCATGGGAGTGAAGAGTTATCTCATAAAACCGCTGAAGCCGCAGGAAATCGTGAAAAAAACAACGGAAATACTGAAGACGAATTTCTGACATGGCGCATCGGCATATGTAAAAAACGAGGTAGCATGTGACCAATTTCAGTAGGCATTTTCAGATCATTTTCGATAATTCGCCGATTGGAATGGCGATTCTCGATACCGCAGGCAGGCTTTTGTACACGAATCTCGCAATCCAGAGAATGTTGGGCTATTCTGCGGACGATCTTCATGGTGTCCTTTTCTCATCGTTTCTGCTCCCCGAGGATATAGACTATTTCAAAGAAGAATTCGGCAAGCTCGCAGCCAGTGCAAATCTTCATTTCAAAGGCGAATGCAAATACCTTCCCAAGAACGGAGAAGAGGCTTGGTGGAAGTTCACCATAACGCATGTAGTATCCGAGGAACATTCGCCTTTTGTATTCGGCATCATAGAGGATGTGACGAACAGGAAACTCGGAGAGGAACAACTCAAAAAAGATAAGGAGTCCGCTGTTCAGGCTACGAAGACCAAGTCGGAGTTTCTCGCAAACATGAGCCACGAGATACGGACCCCGATTCATACCATCATCGGCATGACTGAACTCATGCTGGAAACTGAACTGGATGAAGAACAGAAGGAATATGCAGGCCAGGTGCGTTTTTCTGCGGATGTGCTTTTGAGCCTTGTGAACGATATTCTGGATTTTTCGAAGATCGAAGCGGGGAAACTCACCCTCGAACATATCAATTTCGATTTTCACAAGGCCGTGGAGGATGCCGTAGACCTTGTATCTCTCGAAGCTCATAAAAAAGGCTTAGAGGTCGGTATTTTCATAGACAGAGCCGTACCCCAGTCGCTCATAGGCGATCCAGTCAGGCTTAGACAGATCATCGTGAATCTTTTCAACAATGCGGTGAAATTCACTCACACGGGGGAAATCATCATCAGAGCCGAGAGCCTGGGATTCGAGGACGGCAAGGCGAAGACGAAGATCACGGTGAAAGATACGGGTATAGGAATTCCTGCGGAAAAGCGGGAACGGCTGTTCCATGCATTTTCCCAAGTGGATTCGTCCACTACGCGGAAGTACGGAGGAACGGGGCTCGGCCTTTCGATCTGTAGAAGCCTCGCAACAGCCATGGGAGGCGAGATAGGAGTCCAAAGCGAGAGCGGGAAAGGCTCGAGTTTCTGGTTCACTACAGTGCTGCCCCTTCAGTCCGATGCCGAAAAAAAGGAAGCTTCTCTCGGCGAATCTCTAAAAGGGAAACGGATACTCATAGTCGATGACAATTGTTCGGTCAGAAATATTTTCGCACAGTATGTGATGGAATGGGGTTCGACTTTCGATGAAGCGCTGAACGGGCAGGAAGCGCTCATCAAAATGCAAATCGGCGCCATGCAAAAGCAACCGTACGATGTTGCACTCATCGACCTCACCATGCAGGGCATGGATGGATGGCGGCTCGCGAGCGAAATAAACGCCGATAAGGAGATCAATTCAACGAAACTCATACTCATGAGCCCCACAGGCAAAAGCGGCGATGAGGCGAAGATGAAGCTTCTCAAATGGTTTGACGGGTATGTCACTAAACCGGTCAAGAAACGGGACCTGTTGAACTGCATACACAAAGTTGCGAACAGCGAAATCGATCTGCTCCCTGTGGAAGAAGAGAAGACAGAGGATGTGCTGGAAAAAGAATTCTTCGCATCCGGAGAGGGGAAAGGGAAGCGGATTCTCGTTGCGGAAGATCATGAAGTGAATCAGCAGCTGTTTAACACCATTCTCGAAAAAATGGGATACCAGGTACTGCTCGCCTCCAACGGCAGGGAGGCGTACGAGATGGTACTCAAACAGCCGGTGGATCTCATTTTCATGGATGTTCAGATGCCGGAAAAAAACGGTTACGAGGCGACGGAACTCATACGGAGGGAAGGGATCAAAACTCCGATAGTGGCTGTGACCGCCAACGCGCTCAAGGGCGAACGGGAAAAATGCATCGAAGCAGGCATGGACGATTACCTGACCAAACCGTTTAAAAAGGCGGACCTCCTCCCCTTCCTGTACAAATGGCTCCACAGAGGAGCCGATTCTGCGCCCCCACGGGGGAACCCCGCTCTTCTGAGCGTTCAGGAGATCAAAAAAGAGGTAGATACACAGGTTTTCGATTTCGAGAAGGCTGTCGAGACTTTTATGGGGAAAAAGGATGTGGTACTGCGGGTAGTGTTTTCGTTTGTGGATAAGATCGAAAAACAGCTCGCGCTCATGGAAGAGGCACTATCCCGCGGGGATTTCGAACGGCTTCGAATAGAAGCACATGCGATTAAAGGTGGCGCATGGAATCTCGATGCCAAGAAACTCGGAGACGCGGCGGCAGCGCTCGAACAGATTGCAAAGCGCGAACAGACCGATACCGCAGCCCAGAAACAAGAAGCGACAAAGCAGCTCGATGCTGTTCATAGGGCTTATCTCGAATTTAAGGATTGTACCGCTTCCCTGAAATGAAAGTATTGCCTCTTATATGAAATTTTTCATCTCGATTTCTTCCGCCGCATTTTCTTGCCTCGCTACGAGGAACGAAACCAGGCCGGCGGTTATGATATCGAAAAGTGTACCGAAACTGACGAGAAGCGGCGCTACAGGCTTGAGTATGAAGTAGCCTTCCTCGAGACCGTTGCCGTACAGAGAGCAGATAAGCGAAAGCCCAACTATGGAACCGAGACCTGGTACCGGTCCGAGCGCGAAAGATACGAGGAACGAAAGGAGCATGACCCAGAGAACTTGGAAGAAGCCTATTTCGAGGCTCGAATACGAACGCAGAATAAGGATGAACGAAACGCTCGTAACGAGGGCGGTTCCTGCTTTGCCGAACAACGCGAAAAGCGGAAAAGCGGCAGAGCCGATTTTCCGCGGGATGCCTAAGTTCGATTTGCCGTGTTTCATGAGCATACCCATGCTGAAATACGCGTCTGCGGAAAAGAAGGCAGTAAGCGCAGGAGCGACGAGGGCGTAGAGCCATTTGTACGGATTTTTTCTCCCGCAAAACAGGAAGAGGAATCCCGGCAGTATACCCAGCACTATGACGAGAGAATCTACTATGAGAACTATGATGAGTTGTTTGAAAAGTTCGATTTCCGCGATGATCTGAATCTGCATGATCGAATATGCAGCGATGGCGATCATGCCGAATGCGAGAATTTCCACGATGAAATCGTTGATCCGGTAGAAAATTCTCGAAAGCGAATCGAACAAATCCGCAGTCGGCCGTGCGCTGAGTTTGTCGAAGGTGAAATGCTGGCCGAGGAAAAAAGCGAGGAAGCAGATGGGAAGAAGATATGTCCCATCAATCACAAGCGCTTTGAACAGATTCAACGGAAACAGCATAAGCAAAATATCCCTGATGCCGGGCAAAACCAGAACATCGTGTTTTTCGACGATGATGGGGATGCGGTCGGGAGAAAAAAGGAGTACGGATGCCGTTCCGAGTATGACGAACACAGCAGTGGCGGTGATCATGTACAGAATGATGCGCATATAAACTTTGAAGAGCCTTCTCTCCTGTTTCAATTCCGCAGTGCCCACGGCGAGGGAGAAAAAAACGAGAGGAAAGAGGCTGTACCTGCCGATGTGGATGAAAAGATCCTTCAAATACGTGAAAAGATCGAGATTTTTAGCGTTAGTTCCGGGGAAAAAAAAGGATAATGTGATGCCTATGCCTATACCGATTACCAGCTTGATCCAGATTTTCATAAACTGACAATAAACCATTCATTCCCGGAAGTCAATGAAATCGAAGCGCTGTGCCAGGCTTATTGACACTTATTGACGGCGTTCCCGGTTCATGCTGTTATTCCGATATGGATAAGAATGCGCTCTGTGCGAGCATAGCTTCCCGGTCTTTCATCACGTATGCGAGATCTTCGGGGCCGGGCGGTCAGAATGTGAATAAGGTGAACACGAAAGCGGTATTGCATCTGAGGATCTGTGATCTGGCAGGGCTCAGCGAAGAAGAAAAAAATCTGATTCGTACAAAACTCTTTTCGCGTATCACTACCGAAGACGAACTTGTGTTGCATGTTCAGGACGAACGAAATAGGATGAGGAACCACGATATTGCAGTGGCGAGGGCTGTAAAGCTCATTCTTGGAGCTGTGACCCCGAAGAAGGTGCGGCATAAAACCAAACCCAGCGCTGCAGCGAAAGAACAGAGACTGAGAGCCAAAGCAGCAAGGAGCCGCTTAAAACAGGAGCGGCGGTTTTCGGATGGCGCAGACGGATGACTTATCGCTTCGGTTTCCCCTGAGTGAACGAAGAGAGGAGTCCTCCCTTATCCTGGAATTTTATCCACTTCCCCGTGGTTTTCCTACCTCTTTCCCCAAGGGTCTTCAGAATGAACCCGGCAAATTCGTCCATCCCTGCGCCGTAGCTTTCGAATCCGTAGAAAAGAACAGGTTCGTTCTGGTAGAAGGCGAATAACGAATCGCCTAACGCCTTGAAGCTTCCGAAACAAAATGCTTCGAGAGGGGGAAGTACGTCCGAACCTTCGGTACACGCGGCAAGCGCCACAACGCCTGTTTTTCGCTGTGCAAAATAGTTTACCAGTTCTCGCAGAAGGAACAGCGTGCCTTTGACCGAATCATCGACTTTGACTTCTATATCGGCTCCTTTCGCCTCGTGGAACGGCTGATTTTCCTTCCCAGGGGAAAGCGTGATGATGGCCTCGTCTATGCTTTCGAACCGGTTCAACCCTTGGAGAAGGATGTTCCTGGCAGAAAGCGGAGACCTCCTATTCCACTTGATGGACAGGTAAGGGGTATTGCGGATGTCTTCCGGTTTTGTCGCCTCTTCTTGGAATGACGTAGTGGCAATGACATTCTGTCCTGCATCGAGGAGGAGGTGTATGAGGCTTTTCCCTGTCGCTGAATCAGCATCTGCAACGAGCACTGTCCTTGCCATGCCGCCATACTAAACCGGAAGTACGGAGTGGTCAATATTGCCGTAAGGGCAAATCGGGCTGCCTAGGGATTGCCGATTTCGGGGTAGAAAGGTTGCCCGCGACTTTGTATGCTATGCATTCAGGGAACGAGGGAGGATGCCTTGAAGATAGGAATTGCGCAGATCAACTCCGTCATAGGGGATTTCACGGGTAACAGCAGGAAAATCCTCGCATATGTGCGGCAGGCTGCAGAGATGAACGCGGACTTGGTGGTATTCCCGGAGATGAGCCTCTGCGGATACCCGCCTATGGATTTGCTGGATCACGATGCATTCGTCACGGAAAATATCAAAGCCATGCGGTGGCTTCAAAAGGAATGCCCCGGAGGAATAGCCGTCGCCATTGGGTACGTGGACAGGAATAGGACCTTTGCCGGAAGGGCGCTTATGAATGTGGTGTCCGTGCTTAAGGACGGTAAGCTGATGCATACTCAGGCCAAAACCCTTCTTCCCTCCTACGACGTGTTCGATGAAACCCGGTATTTCGAACCTGCAAAAGAGCATGAGGTGTTCGAATACTGCGGCGAAAAGATCGGCATTGCCATATGTGAGGATATTTGGTGGGAAACCGAACCGGTTCCTGGAGCGAGATATCCAGTCGATCCGGTCAAGGATCTTCTCGACAGAGGTGCGACCCTTATCATAGCTCCCTCCGCTTCTCCGTTCTACTCGGGTAAAGCGGAGGTGAGGCTGAACCTCATTTCGAAAATCGGCCAATCCTCAGGTGTGCCGGTGGTATATGTGAACACGGTGGGCGGTAACGACAGCCTCATATTCGATGGGCATTCGCTCGTCACTTCGCGGGATGGTAAGCTCATTTTCGAGGCAAAGCAGTTTGAAGAGGAGCTCGCCTGTTTCGACATGTCTGGAAACCATGAAGAAATACAGCTCCATACTGATCTGTATGGAGATCTGGAAAAAGCGCTTGTGCTCGGCATAAAGGATTACCTCGGTAAATGCGGTTTCACCCGCGTACATCTTGGTCTTTCCGGAGGCATCGATTCCGCTCTCGTCGCCATACTCGCGGAAAAGGCGGTCGGCAAAGACCGTGTCATGTCTTTTTCTCTTCCTTCTCGGTATTCCTCCGAGGGCAGCCTCACGGATGCGCGCGAGCTCGCCCACAATATCGGCATCGGATACGCTGTATTGCCCATAGAGGAGGTATTCGCCTCGAATCTTTCCTCCCTCGCTCCGTTTTTCAAAGGGAAAGAGCCCGATATCACGGAAGAAAACCTGCAGGCGCGTATACGGGGCACCCTGCTCATGGCTTATTCCAATAAATGGGATTCCCTGCTCTTGGCAACCGGCAACAAGTCCGAGCTGGCAACCGGGTATTGCACGCTTTATGGCGATATGTGCGGCGGACTTGCCGTGATCGGCGATCTGTTCAAGACTGAAGTATACGGCCTATGCAGGCACATCAATGCGAAATCGCCCGTGATTCCTGAAGCAATACTCGTAAAACCGCCGTCGGCCGAACTCAGACCGAATCAGAAGGATGAAGATTCGCTTCCCCCGTACGATGTTCTCGACAGAATTCTCAGGCTTTATCTCCTGGACAACAAGACAGCCGCCGATATCGTGGCCGAAGGAAACGATGCCGGACTTGTGCACAGGGTGCTGACACTTGTGGGGAGATCCGAATACAAGCGTAGGCAGGCGCCGCCTGTGCTGAAAGTGTCGCCGCGGGCCTTTGGAACAGGCAGGCGTATGCCTCTTGCCAGAAGAATTTACGAGGCATAACGAGTTTTTCTGAATAGGCGATCAAAAAATTTAAAAATTCATCTCTAACCAGTTGATTTTGAGCAGGCGGCAGCGATATATTAATACCTGAATTACCGTTCAATTTATTTAGGAGCGAATCGTGGCACGCCATCCTGATGAGGTCAAAAGAGAAAAAATCCTCGAATCCGCATTTACCTGCTTCGGAAAGCACGGATACAGGAGCACCACCATAAAGCAGATCGCCGATCTCGCAGGGGTTGCTCCGGGTTCCATATATACGTATTACGCGGACAAAGCCAGGCTGTATCAAGCAGCTGTGGATGCCGGCTGGAATCAGTTCCTCGCCGAGATAAAAAAAGCTGTGGCTCTTCCCGATCCGTACGAGGAAAAGCTTATCCGTCTCATAGAGTACGGTATAGATCTGCTGGGAAAATACTATCCTCTTCTGAAAGGGATGTTTTCCGAATCGAACCGCAGAAGGCTGTTCCAAAAGAATCTTAATAAGCTTTCGGATACGTTCGAGGAGTTTTTCTCCGAGGGGATGAAGCGCGGTATTCTGGTGTTTTCCGGGGATACGGACTCGCGCAGATTTTTCATAAAAGTCGTCATTGCAGGGTTATTGCTCCATGCTTCGCTTCTGGATTCCAAGCAGATTGCGAAGGAAGTCGAATCCATGAAACTGTTCGTGAAGTCTGCTTTTATGGAAAGCATTACTGTGGGAAAGGTCGGAGGACAATGAAAAAAAGAAAGCTTCTTTTTCTGCTGCTTCTCCTCATTCCTGCCGTGTTCGTGGCTGTTCCGCTTGTGCGCGCCGCCCTCAAACCGAAAGAAAGCACGGACGGAGTTCAGGGAGCCCCTGTGGTCGTAGAGTATCCGAAACGGACAACTATTGCGGAAACGCTCGAGTATCCCGGTACCCTTCTTCCCCAGAAGACTGTGACCGTCACTCCGAAGGTTTCTGGGAAAATTCTGAAGATTCATGTGAAAGAAGGTGAGCGGGTGGTTGCGGATCAACTTCTCGTTTCCCTGGACGACGAAATTGTAAAACTTCAAGAGGCTCAGGCCCGGGCCGCATTCAATGCTGCGGAAGCGCAGTATCAGAAGGCCCAAAAGGGAGTCCGTAAGGAAGAACTCGAAAACGCAAAAGCTCTGCTCGCACAAGCAGAACGGGATATCGATGTGGCGAGGGCGAACCTCGAACGGGCTGAAAGGCTGTACAAAGCAGGTACTATTTCAAAATCAAAATACGAGGAATCCGACAACGCATTCAAGCAGGCGCTCACCCAGGTGGACAATGCGAGACGGAATGTGAATCTCATGGAGGAAGGAGCGACCAAAGAGGACCTCGCCATGGCACATGCGAATATGGAAGCCATGAAGGCTCAGTTCGAACTCGCTAAACTGCAGAGCAGCTATGCACAGGTAAAAGCTCCAGGCGCCGGCATTGTGGCGAAGGTGCTTGTAGATGCAGGAAATATGGTGGACACGCGAACAGCTCTTATCGCAATTGTCCAGGACGACCCGGTATATGTGGAAATACCTGTACCGGAAAAACATTACGGCCGATTCGCCGAGAAACGGAACAGTATAACAGCGCTCGTGTCGCCCATCGCATATGAGGGGAGAGAGCCCTTTCATGGAACAGTGCATAAAATAGCCACTATTGTGGATGCTGCGAGCCGTACCTTCCTCGTGGAAGTCGAGGTTGAAAATCCTGAGGGCCTTTTGAGGCCCGGCATGTATGTGAACGTGAAACTTCAGATATCGACCAAAGAGAGGGCTCTTGCCATCCCACGAAGTGCTTTGGTGTTCAGGGAGGATAGGCAAGCGGTATTTGTGCTGTCGGGAACCAATCCATATAAAGCGATCATGAAACCGGTGGACGTAGGGATCGAACAGGATTCGCTCGTTGAGGTTGTATCCGGAATCAGCGAGGACGATATGATCATAACGGAAGGCAATGCCTTTCTGGAAGACGGACAACCCGTAAGCGTGATCAGAAAATGAAACTGTCGGAAGTATGCGTTAAACATCCTATCACCACCTCGATGTTGTTTCTGGGCCTGACATTGATGGGTTTTGTATCCTTAAGCCGTATAGGCATGGAGTTGTTTCCGGATATTACGGTTCCGAGTATCGCCGTCGCTACAGTTTTGCCCGGCGCCGGATCGTACGAAATCGAATCGTCCGTTACAAAGCCGGTGGAAGAGGCGGTATCCACTGTCAACAATGTGGAGAAAGTGAGTTCGACCTCCAGCGAAGGGTTTTCCCTCGTCATCATCAACTTCTCGTACGGCACGAACATAGATAATCTGGTACCGGATGTCAGAGAAAAGTTGAACAGCATTTTGGATAAACTCCCGGCCGATGCCGAGAGGCCGCAGCTTATAAAATTCAATCCATCGTTCCTTCCCAGCCTTCGACTCAATGTGTATTCGAATACGGAGGGATTGGATATTCTTCGACTCGTAGAGAAGGAGATCGTCCCTAACCTGGAACGGATCGAAGGAGTCGGTCGTGTGACCGTGGACGGGGGCAGAAAAAGCGCGGTCGTATGCAGTCTCAATCTCGATTCCATAGGCAAGCTCGGCATACCAATAGCCCAGATTCTCCAGGTGTTTCAAGGGGAAAACATCAGCCTCCCGGCAGGATCTATGGAGCTGAAAGACAGGTATCTCATTCTGCGTACCATCGGGGAGTTCAAATCCATCGAAGATGTCGAACACGTGCTTGTCGGTTACAAGGACAAGGTACCGATTTTCCTGAAAGATGTCGCAACCGTGAAAATGGACTATCTGTCGGAAGATGTTATAGTGCGCACAGGCGGTGCCGAGGGGGTGCAGATTTCCGTTCAGAAGCAGCCCAAGATGAATACTGTTACCGTGAACGCGAAGATACTTGCCAAACTCGAAGAGCTGAAAAAGAAACTTCCTCCGTCGGTTCAAGTGAAGATCGAATCCGATCAAGCAGTGACCGTCCGCGATTCCATAGGAAGCGTTGCCGATTCAGCGTGGCAGGGAGGGCTCCTCGCTGTGGCCGTGCTTCTTCTGTTCCTGAGGAATATCCGATCCACGCTCATCATCTCTGTGGTTATTCCGATATGCGTTATATCGACCTTTGCACTCATAGATTTTGCGGGTATGACGCTCAACATCGTTTCTCTCATGGGAATAACCCTCGCTATCGGGATGTTCGTGGATAACTCCATAGTCGTTCTCGAATCTGTATATAGAAAACAGCTGGCCGGACTGTCGCCTGAAGAAGCTGCTATTCAGGGAGCTTCCGAAGTCGGTGTCGCGATATCCGCTTCCACGCTCACCACGGTGGCGGTTTTCATTCCTCTGCTCTTCGTCAAGGGACTCGCAGGGCTCCTGTTCAGGGACCTCTCTCTTACCATTTCTTTTTCTCTGATGATTTCCCTTCTTGGAGCGCTTACTTTTACGCCAGTCCTTTGTGCGAAGTTCATGCGTCTGAACCGTGCCACCATGGAAAAGATCAGTCAGAGGATTCTGGAGGAAAACAGGCATCACGAAATATCGTTGGCGGACGTCGAGGTGAAGGTCGGATTCAAGCCTCTTGATTTCATCAGTGCGAAGATCCAGCAGGGTTTGCAAAAGCTCGATGAAGTGTACGAAAAAATCATAGATTGGGCTTTGCGCCATGCTTGGCAGGTCATCGTTATTGCCGTTGTGCTGCTCGGCATGAGCGTAGGCTCTATAGTGCTGGTGGGTATGGAGTTTCTTCCCGAAGCGGACGAAGGGACTTTTTCTGTGAGTTACGAAACGAAGATTGGTTCGCCCTATTCGTATACGGAAGCGAAAACCAAACAGATCGAGCAGATCATTCTCGAAGAGTGCAAGGGGGAAATCGATACCCTTTCCACTGCCATAGGAATGGGTGGTCTGACGACCGGTATAGGGAATACGGGCAGCAATCTCGGAGTAATTAATGTAAAACTCATTCCCCGCGGAGAGCGTAAAAGAAACGTCTGGAAAATCGTGAATGTGCTCGACAGAAAGCTCAAAAAGCAGGTGCTCGATACGGACATAAAACTTAAAATCGAGGGGATGTCTTCGCTTGCCGCTGTAGCCTCGGGAGAATCGAGCCCGATCGTGATCGAACTGCTGGGAAACGACCTGGATGCTCTTTACGCATATGCGAAACGGATCGCCCCGGAAGTAGAGAAGGCGAAGGGTCTCAGGGATGTGGCAATTTCTTTCAAGCAGGGCAAACCTGAGATGCAGTTCGTCGTGAAGCGAAAAGAAGCTGTGAGCCTGGGATTGAATCCCTTCGAGATCGGCGTGACGTTGAGAACTGCGTATAAAGGAACCACGGTTTCGAAATACAGCAAGGAAGGGGAAGACTACGACATTGTGCTCATGCTCAGGGACGAGGACAGGAAAAGCCTGGACAAAGTGCGGAGCATGTTCTTCGTGAACAGGGCGGGAACGAAAATACCACTGGAGAACGTCGTAGAAATAAAAGAAGCCCGAGGACCGTTGACCATAGAGAGGAAGGGAAGGACGCGGCTTATCAAAATAACCGCTTCTCTCACGAACGAGGTGGCTTTGAATAGGGTCATGGATCAGATTTACAAGAATATCAAGGCTGCAGGGCCTACTCCCGTGGGGATAACAGTGGAATACGGAGGCTCTTCGCAGCAGATGAACGAATCTTTCAGCAGCCTGTTCGGCGCCCTTATGTTCGCGGTGGCTCTGGTGTATATGGTCATGGCATCCCAGTTCGAATCGTTCCTCCATCCCTTCATCATCATGTTTTCCATCCCCTTCGCTATCGTAGGCCTCGTGGGAGCTCTGCTCATTTCGAACACGACATTCAACCTGCTCGCATTCGTAGGCATGATCCTTCTCGTCGGTATAGTGGTGAACAACGGAATAGTGCTTATCGATTACATGAATATCTTGCAGAAACGCGGAGTTCCGCTGCGCGAAGCCATAGTCAAGGGAGGCAGGACCCGACTGAAGCCAGTGCTCATGACCACGCTGACCACGCTGTTCGCCCTCATTCCGATGGCCTTCGGCCTCGGGTCGGGCGCCGAGCTTCAGACGCCCATGGGCAGAGCCGTGCTCGGAGGTCTTTTCACGTCCACGCTCATCACCCTTATCCTCATTCCGACCATTTACTGGGTGGTGGAGTCTTTCAAGCAGAGGAGGAAGAAGAAACATGAAATCTTACAAGAAAAAGTCAGCGTATAGATTAAATATACTAGCGGTATGTTCGCTGTGTGCCGCTGTTTTTTTTCTTCTGTCATCGTGCGGGAGCTATTTCGGCGGCGAGGTAGCAGGATACGTGAAGGACAGCGATACGGAGGAAGGCATAAACGGAGCAGTGATACGGATATTCCTGGAAGAGCCTGCGTCTGCCGATGCGGAGACGTTCATCGTGAAGACTGCGTCGAACACTTCCGGGGGGAACGCGGGATATTTCAGCCATAAAATCATGTGGCAGACCTCTGCCCCGAAGTTTGGCGACGACGGGGATTCCGGTACGGTGTGGCTCGGCATAACGCACGACGACTATAAGTCGGCAGTGGTGAAAGTGCCCGGCATTCTGTCGGATACCGTCAACCTCGTTCCGGATATAAAGCTCGACAGGGCGACCTTTTCGGCCACGGAGGTCACAGGAAAGGTGGTGAATGTGTCCGGAAGCGCGGTGAACGGGGTACAGGTGGTTCTCGATCTCGCTTCTACGACGGACGACGACAGGGACTACGTAACCACTACTGCCACGATAAACGGGGAGTCAGGCATGTACAGGTTCACTAACGTCACATGGAAAGACGAGAACCCGGACAGCGCTTCCACGGATACCGAAACCATTTATCTCTACATTTCCGAAAATGACGCAAATTATCAGTGGAAAACCGGGAATACCCCCAACAAGCTCACCATGGTCATAACGTCCGGCCAGAGCGCACAGGCTACCCAGGACATTACCGTAACCAGAAAGCCGCGGACGAGTTTTTCCACAAGCGTAACGGGAAGATGCATAAAACGATATACTACGGGAATGCAGCAACCCGTAGACATCGGCGTCCAGGGTGTCGAAGTACGGCTCAGCTTTACGGATTCCAATGGAGCGAAAACCCTCTACGCACAGACGAATGCGAACGGAGAGTTCACGTTCAACGTGGACTGGACGAATACCAGCCCTGCAGGAGGGACCGGTTCGGTTCCGGAAGGCGAGGACACGCTCACTACGAACATCGACTACGATTCTACAGATTTTACGGATGTGACCGGCTTCGTGGTCAAATCGTGGCTCAATCCGAACTATGCTCCGGATGCGATAAAACAGTACTGATCATGAGACGGGTAACCTTTTTGCTGATGCTGTGGTGCCTTTCCTCCCTGGCCGCATTTGCGCAAACCCTCTCCCTGGATGAGGCGATCGCGAAAGCGCGCAGGGAATCCGGCGCTCTGCGGGTGAAAGCGTATGAAACAGAAAAAGCCCAGGCATCCCTTAAAGACGCGGAATCCAAACGGTTCCCCAAACTGGAGTTCCAAGGCTCGGCCTCGTGGATGACCAATCCGCCAGAAGGCATCGTCATAACCAAAGGCAGCCTTGGCTACTCCCCTACGCCGACATCCTCCTTGCCGCTGGCAGTGCCGGACCAGGATTATGTTTTGGTGAAAGACTACAAGAACACATATTTCAAGTTTTCCGCAGTACTTTCGCAGCCCATTTTCACCTGGGGAAAGATAAACAATGCCATAGACATTGCGAGACTGGATACGCAGGTTGCCGAGGTGAACAGAAGAACAACAGAGCTCGAAACGGTCCGCGATCTTAAGCTCGCCTACGCGGGTGCCTTGTTCGCGCGGGATTCCTTGGCTCTGCTCAAGGAGGCGGAATCCGTGCTCACCCAGATCGTGGAAGACAGGGAACGTTCCTTCAAAGAGGAAACCATCAACCTGCAGTCTGTGCTCGAAGCGAAGGCGAACCTTGCGTCCCTGAGGTCCCAGTTGGTACAGGCAGAGGAAGGGTACAAGAGCGCGTTGGACGCCATAGCATTCTTTACCGGACTGGATGCTTCTTCACTGGAACTCACCTCTTCTTTCCGCAAAGACCTCCCTGTTCTGGACGATCTGGTGCTGAAGCAGAAAGCGCTTTCCTCATCGCCAGACATGGAAAGCCTCGGGTACAAGCTGAAACAAGCGGAAGCGTACAAAAAAATCGAAGAGGCGAGCGGCATGTTCAGACCTGACTTCGCTTTGCAGGTCTCTTTCAATGTCGAGGGGCAGGACATTCCCTTCGCATCGCGGTGGACGAAAACTTGGGATACGAACCTTATTATCAGCATCGGAACAAAGATGAATATATTCGATTCGCTTTCGTCTATTTGGAAAACGCAGGCTGCGGAAGCCTCGATAAACATGGCTGTTACCGGTATAGAGGAACTGCGCAAAGGGCTCGCGCTAAAGGTGAGAAAAGCCATAGAATCCGTGCGCAACGGGTACGCTGTGGTGCAGGAACGGGAGAGCCAGGCGAAACTGGCTGATGAGCAGTACCGAAACGCGCAAGTATCCTTCGAGAATGAGCTTATAACCCGGCAAGAGGAGCGGGGAGCTTTAGTCGCGAAAATCTCGGCAAATCTTCAGCATCTGGTAGCCCTGTATCAGTATCAGAACGCTCTTGTCAATTTGGAGTTCATCATCAGTGGGGAACTGTGATATCGCCGACTTACCAATAGCTGCAAAGTGTCTATTTACTCTCATGGAAAACCTTAGTATTATTCAAATAAATCCTAATCGGTCATAGTTCGTGGAGCCATGATGTTGCATCCCGAGAAAGCCATGGAACTGCTGAATTCGTTCCGGTTCGTGCCGGATACGGAAACGGTTCCTCTCCGTTCCGCGCTGAACAGAGTGCTTGCAGAGCCTGTGTACTCAAGCATAGAGTCTCCTCCTTTTGCAAAGGCTGCAATGGATGGAATCGCCGTCCGTTCGGACGATGTATCTCCCAGGTTCAGGATACTGGAAACAATTGCAGCAGGCGACGTGCCTGTGCATGCAATTGAACCGGGCACCTGCTCCAAGATCATGACGGGAGCCATGATGCCGAACGGGGCAGACAAGGTTGTGCGGGTGGAATTTTTGGACGAGCGCGACGGATTTGTATATATCACTGCGCCCGAACCGTTGAGCAATGTGATAGCGCGCGGTGAAAACTTGAAGATCGGCGAACTCGTCATGGAACCGAAGCTCATAAGGCCGCAGGATATCGGCGTGCTCGCTTCTGTGGGCGTGGCGAACGTGAAAGTCGCTGCGGCTCCGAAAATCGGCATCATCGCTACCGGCTCGGAGCTTAAAACTCCGGGCGAAGCGCTTTCCGGGGGGGAGATATATAACTCCAACAGCTATCAGCTTTCGGCGCAGGCCGAAGCGTTCGGATGCAGGGTCATCGATTACGGGATCGTACCGGACGATGAGCAGGCTTTGAGGCAGGCCATGATCAGGGCTTTCGACGAAAATGATCTAGTGCTTCTTTCAGGTGGCGTTTCCATGGGAGAGTTCGACTTTGTCCCCGGGCTGCTGAAAGAACTCGGCACAGAGGTGTTGTTCCATCATATAGCGGTGAAACCCGGGAAACCCACGCTGTTCGGCAGGAACGGTGGGAAATTCGTGTTCGGTCTGCCAGGGAATCCGGTATCCACCTTCGTGATTTTCGAGGTGTTCGTGAAGGTTCTGCTTGCGCGCATGACCGGTCTGAATTACGAACCGCTGACCGTAAAAGCGGTATTGGCCCAGACCATAAAGCGCAGAGATACCGAACGGACTGAATACAAACCGGTCGCGGTACAGAACGGTAGAATTCTGCCTGTGCGATATCACGGTTCCGCGCATCTGAACGCGCTTTCCGGAGCCAACGGATTGATCCGCATAGATATAGGCGTTGGCCTCCTCGAGCAAGGAAAAGAAGTGGATGTTAGACTCATATAACAGAGAGATCAACTATCTTCGGATCTCGATTACCGATAAATGCAATCTCCGCTGTTCGTACTGCATGCCTGATGACGGAGTTCCTCCAAAACAACATTCGGATTTCCTGAGTTTCGAACAGATTAGGGAGGTGGTGAAGGCGGCCGTGAAGCTCGGAATAACCAAGGTGCGGCTGACCGGAGGAGAGCCTCTGGTGAAAAAAGGGATCACGGAGCTCGTACGCATGATCCGAGAAGTTCCGAGCCTCAAAGAGTTGGGTATGACCACGAACGGCATTCTCTTGTCGAAATACGCTGCGGACCTCAAGAGGAATGGGCTGGACAGCCTCAATATTTCCCTCGACTCCCTCGATCCTGAGAAATACAGAACCATCACCAGGATCGGATCGCTTGAGGAAGCGCTTGCAGGAATCGAAACGGCAAAACAGGAGGGGTTCCACATCAAGATCAACATGGTAGTGTTCAACGATACCGAAGATTCCGAGATCGCAGCCATGCGCAGGTTCTGCGATGCGAAGGGGTTCAAGCTTCAGCTCATCAATCACTATTCATTGAAAGAGGAAAAGCTCAACTCCTATCAGTTCGACAGACCTCCGAAGTGCAGCATGTGCAACAGGATACGGCTCATGGCGGACGGATTCCTCAAACCCTGCCTCCATACGGATGAAGAAATCAAGCTGGATCTGAACAATATCGAAGCATGCTTGAGACAGGCGATTCTCTGCAAGCCGGAACGAGGTTTGGTGTGCACATCCAGAAGTATGGTGGAGATCGGAGGATGAGTATGCAGTTTTCGCACGTAGATGAACAGGGTAATGCCAGGATGGTAGACATTTCCCACAAGCGGCCGGTGAAACGCACGGCACGCGCTTTCGGCAGGATATTCCTGCAACCCGAAACCGTCCAGCTCATCAGGGACAATATGATCAAAAAAGGCGATGTACTCGGCGTGGCGCGTGTGGCAGGCATTATGGGGGCGAAACACACATCAGATCTCATCCCCTTGTGCCACAACATAAGCATAGATCAGGTGGCAGTGGATTTCGAAGTCCTGGAGGATTCCATAGAGATACGGAGCACCGCCGTGTGTACGGACAAGACAGGCATCGAGATGGAAGCGCTTGCAGCGGTGGCTATAGCTGCGCTCACGATCTATGACATGTGCAAGGCAGTGGATAAATCCATGAAGATTTCTGATATTCATCTCGTGGAAAAAACCAAAGAAGATGTGCGGAGCTGACATGAGGAAAGAGTTCAAAATACTGTCGATCAATATCTCGGATAGAGCAGGTATACAGAAGACGCCCACGGCCAAGGCCGTGCTCAGGGAACAGCACGGAATCGAGGGCGATGCGCATGCCGGGGACTGGCACAGGCAGGTATCCCTCCTGTCGAACGAAGATATCGATACCATGCGCGGAAAGGGCATAGAACTGAAGTACGGAGACTTCGCGGAAAACATCACTACCGAGGGAATCGATCTCGCATCTCTTCCCGTAGGAACCAGGCTGCACTTAGGCGATGCCCTGGTGGAAGTGACCCAGATCGGAAAGGAATGCCACCATGGTTGTGCGATCTTTCAAGCGGTGGGCGACTGCGTCATGCCGAGGAAAGGCATTTTCGTGAAAGTGCTCAAAGGAGGAGAGATATCCAGTGAAAGTCGCTGTTATTACGATATCTGATCGGGCCTCGAAGGGCATATACGAGGATCAGAGCGGCCCGGAAATAGAGAAGCTCTTGCTCGAGGTGTACCCGGATACGGATATAGTCCGCACTCTGGTGCCGGACGAAAAACAGGCCATACGCCATGCCCTGGAGCACCACCTCGGTTCGGATTATATCTTCACTACAGGGGGCACGGGCATTTCTCCGAGAGATGTGACACCGGAAGTAACGGAAGAATTCTGCGACAGGGAACTGCCCGGCATAGCGGAAGCGCTCCGCGCGGAATCTTACAAAGAAACGAAGAATGCGATGTTTTCCCGAGGCGTCGCAGGGGTCAAGGGCAACACCATCATAGTCAATTTCCCCGGTTCGGTGAAAGCGGTGAGGCTGTGTACGCAGGTTCTGCTCCCTGCGCTTCCCCATGGGCCTAAAATGCTCAGGGGGGAAGGGCATTGAAAGTACCGACGGATGCTTAGAGAAGCTTTTCGTTCGAAGCAGATCCATAGTCCGCGCTCCCAGATGCTCACTTCTTTCTGTTGATGAATTCCGCAAACAAGTCGAACAAGATAGGGTCTATCTTGAGCTCTTTTTCGAGGAACTCGGTTCTGAGCATATCCAGTGCCTCCGGGGGAGAAAGAGGCTTCCTGTACTTTCTATTCGGATCGGTGAGAGAATCGAAGACATCGATGATTTCCAAAAGTTTCGCCGGAAAATATGCGAGCGCCTCGTAATCCAGTATAGGTTCCATTTCGTATGAGATGCAGAAATCCTGGGTCGCTTTCGGATTCATTTCCTTGTAGCGCGCGAGCAAGGCGCGAAAGTATCCGTATCCGTTCGAATTTCCGTAGTATTCGTGGTGATATCCGGTTATGAGCCCCGCCTGTCTTGGATAGTTCGTTTTGTTCATGACCGCTTTGTACCCAATCTTCACATGATCCACGACCGTTTTTCTATCGTATGCGGCTTCCCCTTCGTGATACTCTATGGCGTTCGCTTTTCCGATGTCGTGTATGAGAAAGCCTGTAGCAAAGTTGTGGAATTCCGATTCCGGAACAGCTTGAAGCCCTTTCTGAAATACCCGTTCCAGAGTCACATCATCCTTGTGCAGATGCGGGAGCAGTTTTCTGTAATAATTTTTGTATTTTTTTTCGAATACAATGCGTATTTTGTTCGCGACGCTGGATGTCAAGACGAGGTTGTTGTAATAGTTCATGAACGCCACACCGTTCAGGAACACCCTTGTCATGTGTTGAATGACGGTTCCGTTCGATTTGCTTACGAGGGTTTTTATGAGGTCGTCGTTGAAAATATCCTCGCTGATAAGTTTTGTCGATGATTTCACCATTTCATTCGTGGAATCCACGAGGTTCTGCGTCAGCTTTTTCGCCTCTTCGTCGCCGAGGCGCATGGCCTCCAGAATGGTGGCGCGGTTTATGAGCGCCGCATCCCTGGATGTCTCAACTAAGGCTCCTGCGACTTCTTCGAAATGCGCATCCTTTCTGCCTGCGAGGTCATCCAAAAGTTTTTTGCCCGCCTCTACGGTTTCAATCCTGGCCGGAAGGCTCATCGCCTCTATACGCTGGTATTCTTCACCGAAGTTTACCGTATTGTAAGCATCCGTGCTTGTGCGGTTCGCGGATGCGGCGGGACCGTTCGGTTCTGGTTCCGGGGGTTTTTCAGCCGCTTGAGAGGCTGTTTTCATCCCGGTTGATGGTACCTGAGCACCAGTTACCTGACCGAGAGGAAATGATAATGCTTCCCTGCTTGCGAGCTTCGATTTCAAGGTTTCGAACTCGCTTTTGTCCAGATAATAGTCCCATGCGGAGTTGGGATTTCGCCAGAATTCCTTGTCGCTGTTGAACAGAGCGCGGAATGCAATTGTCCGCGTTTTTCCTGTAGCGCGGTTCAGGCATATGATGTTCTCGCCTTCCTCGAGGAGGAGCTGGACATACCGTGCATCCTTGTTGAGGATGGCCTGCAACGGCAGGGCGGATATTTTTGCAGCCATTGATTAAAGGATAATACATTTTTTCGGTTTTTCCATGATATTACACGACATTATTTGTTTGAAGATACGAAATTCTGAAAATCGGTTGCCATCAGGCAGGAGTTCCGCCTTTCGATGTGTGTCTTTTGCCTGCGGATTCAGAATAGGTTTTCAATGCATTGAGGAGTTGTACTTTGTTTTCCACGAATAGTTTTGTGTAAATGTTTGTGATATGGGTTTTCACGGTGCGTTCGGATACAGCGAGGATCTCTGCGATTTCCCGGTTCGAATTTCCAGACAGGATATACTCGATAACGGCAAGCTCCCGCGGCGTGATATTGAACCTGCGGGTGAGCTCCCGCAGATGATGAACTTCCCAGGCTATGAAGAGATATCCTATGAAATCGCCGAACCTGTCCCGGATGCGGGAGAGTCGCACGTCCACAAGCCGTATTGTCTCAAAGCCCTTTATATG
>CAZWAS010000013.1:36991-46519 GCA_964631915.1 uncultured Spirochaetales bacterium
GGAGGAATTCGGATCCTGGGCGTGCAGTAGCCTTGAAATGAGATGCCGTTCATTGATGAATTGCAGAAAGTCCGCTCCATCGAGCCGTTTGGATTCCGCGTCCAGAAGGTGTTTTGCATATCTGTTGAGGAAGCGGATCCGGAAATCGGGGCTCAAAAGGATGACCGCCTCTTCCAGGGACGACACGATTTCATCGCTCAGTACTTCGGGCGTGACCGAAAGGAGCCTGTATTTCACGATCGCTATCCATATGCCTGTCGCCCATATGATTCCCATGTTCGGGGACAGAACGAAATTCGGATAATCGAAGAGCAAGGGCAGTATGAACGGCTCTATGTTGTACAGGAGCACGGTGATGATCAGTGACGCGAACACTATCGTGGCTTGTTTTCTTTCCCGTGTGCTCGACGTGTGTTTCCTCCATGTCAGAAGAAGCACGTAGCAATACACATAATAAGCATGTATCTGAACAAGAAGCAGATAAAACGAGATATCTCCATATGCCGGCATACCTGTCCAGAATGCTCCTGATCTGACGAAGTCTTCGAACACAAGGCCATGCGTGAATGCAGGCACGAGAAAGCCAGCGGATATGCCGTAGAGGAGCAAGAGGAGAAGTGGATGCGGACGGGTTTTTCCGGTGAGGTGCAGAACGAAATGCACGGTGACCGGATGGAGGAACAGATACCCGGTCGAGCAGATCCTGAACCAGATGAGAAGCGTGCCTTTGTCCGGAGCTGAGTAGCCGAATACAGCGCCGAGGAGCCAGAGGGCAAGGCAAACGGTCATGAAGAAGAAAAGGATATTCGTTTTCTTCCTTGGATCGAGGAAGAAAACATAAATTCCCTCGGTCATTACTATGCAGAGAATCAGGGTTGAGATGAAGGAAAAAATATTCATCGATGTTTGGTACAGTCAGTATAGCACAGGTGTTCGGTATTTTCCGTGCATTTGACAGTAAGATTTCCCACACGGGATGAGATTTTTGGGCTTTCTAATACTTTCGTACGATGCATTGACCGATTTTGAATGATACTGTGGGGATGCGGGATTGTTAATCCCTTATTTTCTCCTCCCGGGAAGGAGTCATGGTCCTCCTTTCGGTTCCTTCCCGGTTTATACTACTCCTTGTGAATTGAAAAAAGAGCGGTACTTTCTGTCTTCCACCAGCGTATGGACGAGGATCCAGCCCTTCAAATATTCGACGAACGCGGTGTCCACATCGACGAATTCCTGCAGTTCCTCCAGCATTCGGATGTGTTCCTGTTTCTGGAAACCGTAATCAGGGTAGGCCAAACGCTCCATGAGTTTTTCTTCTTCTGAAAAATGGAATTCTAGGTACCTGTTCAGTTCTTTCCGTTTTTCTTCCATCATTTCCTCAGGTCGGCCTTGCTCCACCATGACATATATGTCGTGCATCAGAGCGAACAGCGTTTTGTGTTGCTCGTCGAGCGCTTTCACATTTACGGAATAAGCATTTCTCCATTCGAAGATGAAGTGCATTCCGAAGTTTCTCATCCTTTTTTCGAAGACTTCGAGGAGCTTCCACTGTATGATGGGGATATCCTTAAGCATATCCCCTGGTACCGTATACACCTCCGTTTCGTCGGACGCATGGAAATTGAACAGACCCACTGTTCCCACAATGATCTGTTCCTCGCAGAAAAAATCTCTGCTCCTTATGGAATCTATGAAACGCTCTTCGGAAAACACATCCACGCTTCCGTTCACTACGAGAAACAAATCCGCGCCGGATTCCTGCTGTATGTGGTCTCCTTTGCAGAACGAGGCTTTTTTCATGGATCGGGCTATTCTGTTCTGCACCATGGATGAGAGCATTTCCCCGAAGAGCCAGGTCGACTGGAGGAATTTCCGGTTTTCGTATACGCGCATCCATTCGTCGTAGAGGGAATTCATTCGTATGAATTTCGAGTACAGATCGCACGGGATGTCGAGCACCCTGACGAAGCTCGCTGCCCTGTATGTCTCTGTTATTTTCTCGCTGGTCAAGGCGGAGAACTCGCCGATGAACGAACCGGAGCAGAGCATGCTGTGTATGCCTGCTTGGGCGTCTATGGCTTCGATGGTGCCATTCAGCAGGAGATACACATGGTCGTAGCGGCAGTCTTTTTTCATGATGATGTCCCCTACATTGAACTGCAGGGTGGAACAGTTGAGGAGCATCCGTATTTCGTGGACTCTTACAGTCGGGAAATACTGCCGCAAATAATTGTACGCAGCCTGCATGGAATAATCCTGCTGGGAATGGATAAGGATATCCTCTATGCCGAAATCTGCATTCGATCCGATTTCTTTCTCCGCATCGGTGAGTGGAACAGAGGTGTGGCTGAGAAGTATCTTCGCCGATGTGTCTTCTTTGAAATCCTGCGCTTCGCCGTGTATCAGGCCTCCCCCTATGTCGATTTTTTTTAGATCCGTCGGTTCGAGCATGATCGCCTTTGTCTTTTCGACATACTCTTTAGAGACTCCGCTTTTGGCAGGATCGTCTGTCACCATCTGATTCAGGACGCGCAGGGAGGCTATGTCCGCAAGGTGAGCATAGGATTTATATCCGTTTTCCCATAGAACCCTGAAAAACAGAATGCTCGTTTCCACAGGGTGAGGCGAATACACGGGTTTCACTTCAAGGCCGTCAATGGAATTCCACACATCCGCCTGGAGATCGTAAATTTCGAAATAGCGGGCGAATTTATCTTCGCTTATGGAGAGTAAGGAGCAAAGCTTTTTCGTTACTGAGGCACGCACCAATGGAGTAGCGAAATACTTTATCACATGATCCGATCGTATGAGCGATGTCAGCCCTGCGAAATGGTCGTCATGGCAGTGAGTATGGAACAAGCCTTCGACTTCATTGGTGCTGATGCCCAGGGCGGTGAGGGTTGTCGCTATGTTCGGTCCTGCATCTATGAGGTAGATTTTTCCCTGAAAAGAGACGATGCTCGCCATGCAGGGTCTGTTAGGATCCCATCCGTCGCCTTCTCCCGTATGGATTACGGAAAAGTACTCCCGTCTGATGTTGTGATATTCCAGACAGTATGCGGGAACATATTTTGTCGATTTGGGCAGATTGAGATCCACGGATATCGATTTCCCCTGGTAGAGAAATTCGTACTGATTGAACATCTTCCTATGAACGAACACGCCGTTTCGCAGTTCCACCACGTCTTTATCCACGATTCTGCATTCTATGAGGTCTTCGGTGTTCTTCACTTTGTCGAAAGCGAAACGGAGCTTTAAGCGCATCATCTCCTTGGCCTGGTCTTCCGATATTCCCGCCGCCGTTATTTCCTCTATGCTGCTCAGCCCGTAATTGCCGCGGAAAATATATTTGCTCTGAGCTTCGACCTGTCCCTGAGCTCCGATGAGAAGAGGTTTTACGCCCGTATTATTCGGGTGCTTTGGCAGAAGCATCCCTTGTTTATAGAACATGTGGAGCACCGGGAATTCCGCAAGATTGGCGAAGCTTCCGTTCTGAATGGATGCATCCGAAAGCAGAATCGCGTTCGGTCCGGTTTCGTAGTGTACACCGTTTTTAACGCGTGGCACTATGTAGCCGTTTTTCATGAGGTGCTTTACGCTGTCCGCAGGGCAACCGCAGAGGATGTACAAATCCGCCTCGGGAATGTCCACCCAGAATATGCCAGGGCTCAGTTCCACCTTTTCCATACGACGTTCCTGTTCTACATGATATCACACTATGAGATGCGTTATCATTTATTTATCGGAACGACAATCATATAACTGTGGGCGTACGTGAGAACTTTTTATCGTTTTGCATACGGACCTTGAGGTGAATGAGGTTTTTCCGTATTATGGCAAATATGGCTGTTACTCTCGGAATCGACATAGGTGGAAGCACGACGAAGATCGTCGGGTTCGAAGGCAACCGTATCATCAATCCCCTCATCGTGAAGGCGAACGACCCCATAGCGTCGCTGTACGGAGCATTCGGAAAATTCCTGAACGACAACAGGCTGAGCCTGGCCGCCATAGAAAGGATCATGGTTACGGGGGTGGGATCATCGTATGTGACGGAACGGATTTTCGGCATCCCCACAGGTAGAATCGACGAGTTCATGGCTATAGGCATAGGAGGAACATATCTGAGCGGGCTTTCGAAAGCCATTATCGTGAGCATGGGAACGGGGACAGCGCTCGTGCTTGCCGCGGACGGCCACTACACGCACATAGGCGGCAGCGGCGTGGGAGGAGGTACCTTGCTTGGCCTTTCGAACAGGATGCTCAACCTGCGGAACTTCGACGATATCATTGAAACAGCAAAAGACGGAAACCTGGGCAATATCGATCTCACAGTGGGAGACATTACCCGCGATAGGCTCGAAGGTTTGCCGCCTGAAACAACGGCCTCTAATTTCGGCAACATCAGCGATCTCGCCTCGAAAGCGGATCTTGCATTGGGCATCATAAATTTGGTGTTCCAGACCATCGGTATGCTCGCCATTTTCGCGACGAAAAGCAATAACATACACGACATTGTGCTCACCGGCAATCTCACGAACGTTCCTCAGGCACAGGATGTGTTTCTCATGCTCCAAAAGCTGTTCGGCGTGCGTTTTCTTACCCCTCGCCATGCCGAATATTCGACGGCAGCAGGAGCGGCCGTCGGTTATCTGCAGGGCACCGCTTTTAAAGAAATTTAACAGTGCTCTCATGAGTTGTTAACGATTTTCCCAGATATTCGGTACTGAATCGTCGTACAGTCGATAAGACCTTCGGGAGCGATGTGTGAGTATGGAACATGCATGTCTTCAATTTGCCACCCCTAAAAACGGTTCGGCCAATTCGATAGCAAAATTGGCAAGCAGCCATGCGTATGCGTACAAAGGTGATACGATCGAAAGGCTTGCGGACGACCTCGCGAAACATGAGGATGTTCTTGCCGTCTGTATCGTGGATGAGAACAGGAAAATAGCGGGTATCGTCGTGCGCAAAGAACTCTATGCCATGCTGGGAAGACCTTTCGGCAGGGATGTGCTTAAGAAAAGGCGTATCGAGGAGATAACGAGGGGAGCGGTCAGGTTCAACAGCAATCATAACATCTTCTCCATAGCGGAGGAGATCGATCATCTTCTCAGGGACAAGGAAATCTCCTATTTCATTCTCGCCGAAGCGAACGACGAATTCGCTGGCATTTTTTCCACCAGGGATATGCTTATCTATCTTTCGGACATAACGAAAAACGACATTTCTCTCGCACGGCACCTGCAGACGCGGTTCGTGAAGGAGCATATGGCGATAAAGGAAAAGGGATTCGAAGTGGTCGCTGCTTCCATTACGGCGAAAGGGGTCGGCGGGGACTTTTATTCCATCCAACGGTACGACGACAACAGATATATTGTCGCATTATGCGATGTTTCTGGAAAAGGAGTTGCAGCATCCGTCGTAACATCGGCACTGTGGGGCATGATGAACATTTTCGATTTCCGTCAGGGCATAACCAGGTTCATCATGCAGGTAAATAACTACCTGTTCAGAAACTTCGAAGCAGAGAAATTCATCACCGGCGTATTTCTGGATATCGACCAATCGACCGGAGAAATCCAAGTATGCGATATGGGGCATTCGTATCTATTCATTCTGCGGGATGGGAAGTTTTTGAAAATCCGAACCAATCAGAACAATGTACCAATAGGAATCATGTCGGATATCTTCCCCCAGAGCGACTCGTTGTTCCTGAAGAGAAACGATGTGCTTTTTCTGCCGACCGACGGCCTGCTCGAGCAGGAAAATATGGAAGGAAAACTGTACACCGTCGGACGAATCGCAGCGGTCATGAAGCGCGACATTTCTTCTCTGGAAAAGGCACACATCAGAATTCTCCAGGATTTTCACAGCTTCAGAGGACAACATCACCTTCATGACGATGTGACGTTCCTGCTGATGCGCTATGAAGGAATCCGCGAGGAAGAACAGATGGAGGTCGAATTCGATCTCACCCCCGCATAGGTTCGACGGCACGCATCATAACTCCTCGAGGTCGAGATTCTGATACTGGTATTCGAGAATGGCTGCACGGAGTCGCGCCTTTATCAGTGGAAACGAGTGATACGTAAGCCTGAGATCAAGAAAATCCGCATAAATTTTTTCCGTCCTGAACGTTCTGAGCGAATTCCTGTATTCTTTCATGTACTGATCGTAAGTTCCGAACGGAATGTTGTCTGCGATTATAGTGGATTTCAGTTCGTTTCTGTGCTGCTGTCGGATGAGGGAAGAGATGATCTGTGCAAGCGAATAACGCGCTCGGATGTAGGCTGCGGTTTTCTGCGGATTCGATTTGAAATGTTCCGCTATTTTCATATACCTGGATGGAAACAGGTCTTTCAGTATGAGCTCCTTTCGTATTTTCACGCCTTTGGAACGTAACGTCTGTTCCACAGCCTCGACGATGGTTTCATTTTCGCTGTTCGACTCTATGATTCCGATTATTTCCTCCGTGCCGCTGCGGCCTTTGTTCAGCAGTAGTTCTATCTGTGCGGAAATGCTTTCCGGCAGTGCAGGATTCACCTGGACGGAATACGATTCGTATTCTGCATTGTGCTTGTTTTTCAGAAGAATTTTTTTGTAACCGAACACTTCATCCTTGCGCAGATTCTGGAACATGCCATCGACCTGCCTGGCTTCCTTGATGAATCTGCCGTAATAGGATTCAGTAACAGATTGTTTGTCGAGTAGGTCGAAAAGTTCCTTGGAAATCCGTAAGCCTCCTATGGGAGCAGCGGATTCCATTCGTTTCGCCTCTATCACCGGAGAACCCAATATATCGAGCTTGCGTGCTCCTGGTGGTCCGATATTACAGAGAATAACCGTGCCGCATGCTGCGCCGATCCGGATGCGTATCTGAAAAAAAGCATCCAGAGCGTGGGACAATTCTTTATTGGTGCGCAATTCGTTCATGATGTAAAACGATTCTTGCAGGATGTTTTTCGTCTCTTCGTCCACTTCTTCAAACGTGAATTGGTCGAATCCCCTGTTGAACAGGAGAGCCGCACGCTGGATTTCCACACAAGTAAAAAATGTTTTTCGCGCGATGTAGCCTTTGGTTTTCTCGTCGTTCCTTCCCTTTGTCTGCGGATCGATATCCCCTCCGAAATGGAACATCATGCTGTCTCCGTCGATTTTGTTGAGGAAACCGCCGTTTCGCCGTATTGTCCAAAACAGACTGGTGAACAGGCCGTCCAGCAGAACCCGATTTTCTCTCGGACTCAGGAATTTCGTCAGGAACGAGTATTTTGCAATATCGAGAAATCCTATACCCATGAAAGCTTCGCGCCCCTGTTTCGGTATTTCCCCCAGCGTCTGGATGGCAGGTACCAACTGTCTGGGGAGGTAGTAATCCGCGATGGAGACGGGGTTTAGCGTATCAATCATGAGAAGCTCGCACGTGAAATGCAGTTCCGATTTTTTTTGCCATTCTTTCGTATAGGTTCGGCAGATCCGCCCGGCATGACTCGACGTCCAAACGAACAATGGTGGCGGCACAGCCCAAAGCTTTCAGATTGTCGGGATTTTGTTCGAACACAGGATCCTGTTCAATGCCGGTAAGCATGTTTTTGATGATGAAAGAATCGTGGAGTACTCCGGTCTTATTTTGCCACTGGCTCATGATGTTCACCAGTTTCTTTTTTCCGGAAACTGCTTTATCCGCATGGAAGGCTTCATAAGCATAGCGGAGCATTTTTACCTGAACCCTGCACTCATGGATGCGTTCTTCTTCCAATCGAGTGAAGTCCGCTTTTTTGAAGGAGAGAATTTTTCGTGCTTTTTTCAGAAGATACCTGTCGATGTTCTTCGAACGGAACGGGAATTCGGATGCCGGCATTTGTATCGAGCCGATGCAGGAAAGCACATCCTTGAACAGAGAGGAGACCTGCTCTATCGCCGCATCGTGGGCAGCATCCCGCTGGCAGGTGGCGATATGGCATATGCTCCGCCATCCTGTTCTGCATTCCTCCGGGAGTCGTTCAAGGATTATGTCCGCACGTTCCAGAAAAATATCGTAATCCCGTATTCGGTTTGTGGATTTCAGTATCTGTTTACACCCCACACGGACCGCTTCGGGCAGGAAAGGGTTCCCTGCAGCTTTCATCAATGCGGCGTACACAAGGGCTTTTCGTATGGAAACGCGCAAGGCATGGAGACATTCCCGATCGCGATTTTCGATGAGGCCGTGGTAATACAGAAAGGATTCGTTCATCATATCCGACCACAGTCGAATCCGGGGATCGGTAGGGAAACAGACGAAAGAGCTATTTCTCGCGTTTTTCGTGTCTATCCCCCAGCGGAATTCGGGAGCTTCTTTTTTCATGCTCCACTGTTTGAGGGGTTGTTCGAGCACGGCCAGCAGGAACCGCTCGTACCCTTTCTCGGAAAACACTTTCAATGCAGGTCTGGTTCCTGTTTCCCACAGCACCAATCCCCAGAGCTTGTTGTTGTGATCGCGGAACCTGTATGACTGCTGTTCGATGTGGATACTCCATTGGGGGAGGAGGCGCCAGGGCCGTATGTCGGTTTCCCAGTCTTTTTTCTTCGGTTTCGGGGAAGAGCCGTCTTTGGAAACGGCCCGTATTGCTGTGTTCTCTTCGATCAATGCGACACCGCGTCCGAGCAGCATGCAGTCGTAGGAGTCGAGGTAGGAAATGCAGCGATGGTTTTTCGTACCTTCCTCCCAGGACCCCGGACAGTCTTTTATCCATTGTTTCCATGCATATTCCCACGGGAAATCGGCATCGAACGTTCCTTGCAGGATCGGCGGAGTTTCAACTGCTGGTATATCACTAACCATTCAGTCCTCACATGTGATGCAATTCTTGCCGTTTTGCTTCGATGTGTACAGTGCCTTATCGGCACGCTCTATCAGGTGCGTAGGGTGCTTGTCCGTGAGAGGGTTAAACTGGGCTATGCCGATCGAAATGGTAACGGCTATTTTTTCCTCGTTTATTGTGAATTCCTGCCGCTGGATCGCCTGGCGTATGCGTTCTCCTATGACGAAAGCTTCGTTTTTTCCCGTATCAGGGAGCATTGAAACGAATTCCTCTCCTCCATATCTGGCAGCGACATCGGTCTGCCGTATATGCGTGGCGATGAGTTTCGCAATGGTTTTTATGACATGATCGCCGAACACATGCCCATAGAGGTCGTTTATGCTTTTGAATCTGTCTATATCCATCATGAGCACAGAAAGGTCTTTATCGTATCTGCATGCCTCAGCCATCGCTTCTTCGAGCGCTGTAAGGAAGTAATGGCGTTTCTTCAACATAGTCATGATGTCCGTAGTGGACACTTCATAGAGAAAAGCGTTATGAACCGCAATGGCTGCGAGGGATGCGATCTGGAGCAGATAGTCTTTCTCGGTTCTGGAGAATTCCGATTCGTCGATCCTCTCGCCGAGTAAGAGAATTCCCATGATGGAGTTTTTCATAATCATGGGCAACACATAGGGGATGCCGAGCCTTTTGAAAAGGTAAACACATTCTTCGCTCATCAGCA
>CAZWAS010000013.1:46529-51309 GCA_964631915.1 uncultured Spirochaetales bacterium
TCTTCGATTTCGCGCACCGCATAGAAATCCGGTGCGGAAGAGAGTAGTTCGATCACTGGATGATCGTAACAGAGCATGTACTCTTTTCCTCGTTCGATGTCGAATCCCACATGATTCCTGTGGATATAAAAATCCTGTGAATCGATGTGTTTTCGCGTGAACAGCGCAGCCTTCTTGACGTTCCCTTGCCCCATACAGATATGGAGTACGGATTCTATGAGCTGATTGAAGTCCAGCGTGGATGTGAGACTTTTCGCTATACCGATCAACTGATTGAGATCGAATATTTTCTTTTCATACGATTCCGCCAGAAGCGTATAATCCGTTTCGAGCGTGTGCATGGCCTCCTCCTAAAATGTCAGAGAAAGATTCATCAGCGTCTGTTTGCGTCTCAGATCCTGAGTGACGAATGCCTCGAATCCGATATCCACTTTTCTGCACGATTCCTTCAAATACGAGAGATAGTATAAACCGAGATCCTTGTAATCCATCATGGCGGAAGCTTCCGCATAGAAATCTTTCAGACTTCTTTCCCGAATATCCACGTTGGAGGTACGATAGAATTTGTTCCGCATGGCGTTAAAATCGGAATCCGTTTCTTTGCTTGCTATGCAGACTTGAAGCCTGCCGCGGCTGCCGGGTTCATTCCGCAGCCTGCTTATTCTCCATTGGATGAACATGCCCCCCGGATCGCCGTTGCCTTCTGTCTGTTTCGCTTTTTTTCTGGATTCGATATTGATAAGCAATTCTACCGTCATGAGCGCAAGATATTCGATGATTCTCGATTTATCGAGGTAGTCCGATACATGGCAGCGTATTTCCTCGATAATCCGGTCATAGGAGGGTACCGATCTGTTTTTCGCGAGCAAGAACCAGAAGAAGGGATCCAGAGCATCGATATATGTTTCGCACAGAGAGGTCTGATCCTTCTTTTCCTCGGGCGTGAAGTGTTTCGCCGCCAAGGTTTTCACGAATATGTCCGACAACGTTTCATTTTTCAGCTCGTTCACTTCATGCTTATTCGACTGCAACAGGTGTGCCAGCAGTTTGCCGTTTACCTTTGTTCTGTGATCTATGGGGGTTTTGGGATTCTGTCTGTTCCAACGCACTACGAGATCGGATTTGTATAAAGCGCTCTGAACGGTCGCATTGAATTGCCGGCAAAGCATGGCACAGGTGATGAGTCTGGACAGATCGATTATTTCGGCCCTTTTTTCCGAAACGGTTGAAACAGCCATCTCCAGTTTCGATACGAAGCCGAGCCGGATCATCTTCTGCAGGGAAGCGAGATTGAACCCTTTGAGCACTATGCCGCGTTCTTCAGACCCGTCGAACAGGTGCTGGATGTCGATTTTGTTTCTCTGGTTCAAGAAATGGGCATTCCCCTGTTCGGTCAATATGATCTTTACCTTGCTCAGGATAGTGTCTTTTCTTATCGTTTCTGTCATGATCTTCGCGAGTCCCGACTGGTGTTTTGGAATCTGCCGTATCTCTCCGTAACGGAATATCCCTTCAGTGTATAAGCATTTGATGAGGATTCGGTGAGATTAGCGTGAAATGATGTGTGGAGGCTAGCGGAAAAAAAACAAATAGTTCATGAAAAAATAATACGCCGACGCCATACATAAGCGTGAGGAATGATCCTCGACGGGTGTAATTCCCCGAACAGACAGCCAACGAGGATTCCGGCACTGAGGCGAAAGGCCTGAAGGGTCGCCGGGGACATGCTCTTCAGGCGTTTTTTTTGATCGGGATGTTCCCTGTACGCAAGGATGGTGGTGTATGGAATTACGGGTGAAAGATATAGGGTCGGGTATACAGATGATAGAAGCCGAAGGCGAAATGGATCTGTACAACTCCCATAAACTCAAGGATATTATGAATGATCTATGGAACAAGAACGTACAATCGATCATCCTCGATCTAGAAAAACTCACCTACTTGGATTCTTCGGGAGTCGGTGTACTCATTTATGTGTATACCACAATACAGAAACGGAAATTCGATTTATGGATAACCAATGTTTCCGGTTCCGTAAAAAAAGTCATCGAACTTACCAAATTGAATAACTTCCTTCCGATAGCGGAATCGAACGAAGCGGCTCTGGAGGCACTGCGACGGCATGCGGGACCTGGAACCGAACAAGAGTCTTCGGTATCCAAGGACCAGACCAAGAGGGAAGACGGCATACCGCAGATACTCGTGGATTCTGCGAGCCCGCTGTTTAGAAAGAACAACATGTACCACAAGGAGCTCAGCATCGATTACAGCAAAATACGGTATCTGAGCAACATCATCGCACAAAAGGCTCCGCCCGAAATACGGGAATTCAATCTCCTCGAACAGCAGATCTGCGAGATTATAAAAAACGCGGTTAAGCACGGCAACAGGATGGATCCCGCGAAGAAGATAAAGATATGGTTCTCCTTCAGCAAAAACCATGCGCATCTCATTGTAGAGGACGAAGGAGTGGGGTTTCAGAAACTGGAAGAATGGAACCGATTTTACAGGAAAAAAGTGGAGTGCTTCAGGAATCACAATTTCGACGAGATAACCAAGTATCTTTCATTCAGAACCGAAAATAGCGACGATTCCGACGGAGGCAATGCTCTGTTCGCAGCAGTGGAGTATTGGAACGAAGGGGTTGTGTTCAACGAAAAGAGGAACGCCGTAGCAGTCAAAAAGTATTTCAATTGAGCGGCACTCCTTTTCCGATTTCTCCTTTCCCGATAAGGCCGCTGAGCACAGAGTGAAAGAGCCGAATATCGTCTCCGGAGAGGAGCGGAAGCCGTTCCATAATTCTTCCGTATACGTTTGAGTCTTCCCGGATGCCTGCTTTGCGCAGGAGCAGAGCCATGCGGTCGCATAACGTCAGAAATTCACCTTCTTTTACCCGCTTTTCCGGTCGTTTCTTTGCCTGAAGCACGAGAGGAGAAAGTACATACGCAAAAATCATCACTGCTTGGGAAAGGTTCAACGACGGGTACTTCGCTTTCATAGGAACGGTCGAAAGGAGATGGCAGAATCCGATCTCTTGATTTGTGAGTCCCTTGTCCTCCCTCCCGAACACGAGGGCGACATTCTGTACCGTGTCCTGTTTGCCTGCCAGTATGCTGCACAGCTCGTCAGAAGCATGATACTCGTATCTCACTGTTCTTGGTTTCGCCGTGGTACCGACGACGAAATCTATATCGTTTACGGCATCCTGCAGGGTTTTGAACACTGCAGCTTGCTCTAGTATGTCGTTGGATCCGTACGCGAGCCACCGCGCGCTTTCCTGCAGATGGTCGCAGGCAGGATTCACGAGCCGTAAGTCCCGAAACCCCATGGTCTTGATTGCCCGTGCGCTCGCCCCAATGTTGCCGGGTATCGCAGGTTCCACGAGGATGAAATGGATGCGCATGGTTGATATTATAGTTTAAAAAATTTACCATAGCCACATGGATTTGATCATCATAGCGGGATTTCTCGGCTCCGGAAAAACTACAGTGCTGCTTTCGCTTGCGAAGAAGATCGCAGAGGAACGCCGCATTAGAATCGCGGTTATAGAAAACGAAGTTGGGAAAATCGGCATAGACGATCAGGCCGTACGGGGAGAAGGGCTTCCCGTGCGGGAAATCTATTCGGGGTGTATCTGCTGCAGCCTCCGTTCCGATCTCATCACCACGCTATTAGAGCTCGAACGGGAGTACAGGCCCGAACTCGTCATACTCGAGCCGTCGGGAGTTGCTGCCCCGCGGCTTGTGAAGGATGTGTTCATGGGATACGGAGGAGAGATAGGCGTCAAAAAACTCGTTGTGCTCTTCGATGTGACCAGGGTTGAAACGCTGAAGAGTTTTGCTCTTCCTTTCGTGCACGGCGGCATAGAGGCTGCAGACCTCGTGGCGCTCAACAAGATAGACGATGTGGATGAGGAAGCTGTTCCCGCATACATCGGTGCGCTCCGCGAGATCAATCCCCATGTGGAGATAATTCCGGTATCCGCGCTCCTGGGTACGAACATGGAGATGCTGATAGACAAGATGCTTGAAGGCCTTTCAGTTTCAAGGGTGGAGAGCGGGAGAGCTACCCGCGAAAGCGATGCGCACGAGATGCCCCACGTGTGCAGAGAAGAGCACGATCATTCGCACGGGGAAGACGAGCAGCTTCCGAATGCGAGCGTTTGCGCTGCTGATGTTTCTATAGCCCTTCGTGAGGAAACCTCCTCTGCGCAGATACTCGAAGACGGAGCGGATATGCTCGAACAGATCGTCGAGGATCTGAAAGCCGCAGGTTGCACCATGATCGGCCATATCAAAGCGATCATAAAGGACAAGCGTTCGGGGTATGCGCTCCTGAGCGTCACGGATTTCGGAAAGAAAGCGGTTGCCAAGGGAGCGCTCGCGAAGAAAACAGGAGAAGTCGCCCTGCGCATCAATGCCATTGTGTTCGGCATCGACAGCGGAGACCTCCTTACCCTTATCCGTACGCGCATACTGACTTCCCGGCTTGCGAAGAGGGGAAAGATCGAGTCCTCGTCCTTCTGACGGGCAGTGGTCGTTCGCAGCGACCGGGTTATTTTATCACGTTATGCACCCATTTGTTCGACAGGAGTCTCGCAAGGCAGAAACCGGCTTTCACGAGCTCTTCGATATTGAGACAGAGATACACAACATGGACCGGAAGGTGCAGCACGAGCCCGGAGATGAATGCGAACGGCACTCCTATGAGCCAAATACCGCCGGCTTCCATGATCAGACTGTACCGTGTATCTCCGCCGCTCCTGAGCACACCGACGATC
>CAZWAS010000013.1:51337-51792 GCA_964631915.1 uncultured Spirochaetales bacterium
GGAAGGAATGCTGCGAATACGTACATGATGAGATGGACATACCCCTTGGCCGATTCGGATACCTGGAAAAAAGATGGCACGATTCCGGATAAGGACAGCACGAGAGCTCCCATGACGATGCCCATGAGAGGGCCTATGAACGAAAAAGCCCGGGCGTAATATTTCGCCTTCGTTTCCTCCCCTGCTCCGATCTTGTTCCCGACCATGACCGAACAGGCACTCGATGTGCCGAAAAACAGGACAATCGCGAACCGCGAAATCGTATCGGATATGTTGAACGCTGCGAGCGCGTCAGTTCCGATGCGGCCGTACACCACGTAATACAGGGTGTTGCCGAGCGACCATGCGAGCTCGTTCAATATGACGGGGAGCGATGTCTTGAAAAAGCGCTTCACGTAATCCTTGTGAAAGCTGAAAAGTTCCTTGATCCGGGCGGCAAGCGGATTCCTGCCTCG
>CAZWAS010000014.1:0-9967 GCA_964631915.1 uncultured Spirochaetales bacterium
TTTCTCGGCAGGGGCGACGTGAATAGGATACTCATTCTGGATACGGATATCGCGTACATCCGTTCTCTGTTTTCGGCGGTCGATCTCACTGCTATCCTCTCCGATCCAAGGGTGAGCCTCTTTGTGGCACCCTCGGCCCACGATATTTCGCATTTGATCCTTTCCGAATATATTCCGGTGATCAGTGGTACATTCGCAACAATTCCGCTCCGGCCTAGGGTGGAGATGGAACAGGCATTCTTTTCGGCTGTTTCGAAACGCATACAGGAGGCGGTAGAAACGGTTTCCGGGGATTTTTCCGTTCAGTCTCATTTCGGCAGAAGGTGGTTCCGCAACATCCTCCTGAACATGAGGAAAGCGGAACATTCCCTCACATGGTTTCCTGCACCCGACACAGCATTGATAACCGCAGCAGGGCCTTCCCTGGAAAAGCAGATTCCGACAATCAAAGATATGAAACTGGCTGCAGAAAAGAAAAAGGAAAGACTCGCACTCATAGCCACCGACACGACCCTGCCTCTGCTCATGGAGCTCGGGATCATTCCGGATGCAGTGATATCCATAGATTGTCAGCACATCTCCTATCATCATGTGCTGAAAGGCTATCCGCGCGCAGTACCATTCATCCTCGATCTCGCATCCCCTCACCGCTTCGCGGACCTGAGCGATCGGCCGCTGTTCTTCTCCAGCTGCCATCCCCTGTCCAGGTTCATCGCACGGGAGTGGATTCGACTTCCTTCGGTGGATACCTCGGGAGGAAATGTGACGCACGCGGCTGTTTCGTTCGCAGACAGCATAGGCGCCGGCGAAATACACTTGTTCGGGGCGGATTTTTCCTTTCCAGACGGAAAACCGTATGCGCGAGGCACCTACCTGTTTCACCATTTTCATGCTCAGCAAACGAGATTTGCACCGGAGGAGAGCGAGTTCTTCGCATTCCTCATGCGGACCGATGTCCGTAAGGTGCGCACTGGGGATACATTTCGCTATTCGACTGGATCCCTTAGGAAGTATATGAATAACCTCATAGAATCGGCTGGGGGGCTCAATGCGAAACTCATACCTCATCAAGGCAGAGGCGAACCTTTGGTATGTTCGACAAGGGTGGGCTCGAAAAAGCAACATGCCGGGAATCGTCCTGTTTTGGCAGGGGAAAGCCGACCTCCTTCGTGCGGCTGGAAGACCTTTCTCGCCCGCTACGCAGCGGACATACGGGCTCTTCCTCGACCTTCCGCCCCCCTCGCAGCCTATTTTTCGCGTCTTTCGGCACAAGAAACCGAAACGTGGATGACACTCCTGCCTTTGGCAGCAGCGGAAAGACGGCTGAATGCGGACAAACCGCCCGTTGCCCTACTTACGGCAACACAGGCACGGGCATGCGAAGCTATCGAGCGTCTTATCGGCTAGCGGGAGTATACGATTCCGCCATATCCTACAAATGAATCGTCCTTGTGAACCGCAAGGCTCGTGGAATAGGCCACAAGCTCGCCCTGCCGTATGCCCTGTTCAGCTGCGAATTGCGCCGCAGCCACTGCGCCTCCTGCGGAGCATGCGCAATGGGTTTCGTGGGAAAGCCGCAATGCCTCTTCGAAACGCATGGATATGACGGCATCTAGAAAATCCTTGTCGTTCTTCATGGTGACCCATCGTTCCGCATCTTTGCCGCAGCCTTTAGGGACGAATCCGTAATTCGGTCCGTAGTGCGTGAGATCGGTAGAACCGAGTACCACTATGGTTCTCCCCATGTCGGATGCGAGCCGGGCGAGCACTTTGCCAAGCTCCATGGCAAGGGAAGACGGAGGCACTCTTAACCCCAGAATTCTCGCATTCGGAAACCAGTATTTCACAAAAGGAAGTTGTACTTCCACCGTGTTGTCCGCCTGTTTGTCCGGGCACACGTAAAGCTTCTCGGAAAGCTCTTCCAACAATTCGAAATCCGATGTGAGGGAACCGAGGGGAGTCTCGAACTCGTGTTCCAGATACCCCATGATATTTCCGCTCTCGTAGAGATGACCGCCGAGCACAGCCACTGTGTCTGGCTGCTTGTTCATCCGTTGAATGACAGAGAAAGCAATTTTGCCCGAAAAGGCCCATCCCGCATGGGGCACAATGCCTGCAATCCCAAGAGTATCTTTGGGATCCTCTTTCCATTCCTTTAGGAGCGAATTCACCCCTGCAGCAGTATGCGGATACCAGCCGGACGGCAGAACCATGGGTCGTGTTGCCATAGATCCTCCTTTCTGTTACCGGGCTTCCGGCGCATTCGGCACGAGACGTACCGATGATCAATGGTACCAGAGAATCCCTCGAGAGTAAACCGTTTTTCCTTGTGCATCCCTCCGCAAGTTTTTTCATTTATGGAAAAAACTTGTTCACAAATTCGCATTTTCTCGTATAATATTATATATGAAAAAGATACTGACAATCATGTACACTGTATTCTTCTTCCTTGTGCTTGCAGGAATTATAGCATGGATGGGATACAGAATTCATATCGAGCGGTATGTTCAGACTGCATCCGCAGAAGTCCGGTTCGAGAATCTCAAAAAGACCATACAGAGCTCATACGGTCAGGAAAAGAGTTTCAATTCCGAGGCATTCAAGGAAACAGTGAAGAAAAGCGTCGCGAATGATAGGCGGCTGCAACTCCTCGTCGTGTATTCGCACGATACAGGCATAGAATACGTGCTCGCGCGGAACTCGGCCTATCTGAAATCTCCCTTGGGAGAAAACGTGCTGTGGGAAGGGACACCTCGATTCTCATATCGTCCCATCCCGGAGCTCCGTATAAAGAAACCCCTTTCCATCCCGGGAGCGCCAGGGTATGCGATGGACGGCATATACAAGGTGCTTACGAACGATGAGGTCTTTTTTCCGATCAGGGATGCTCTCGTCGCTGTATGTGCGCTCATAGTGGCGACTGGTATTTTCATACTCCTCATCTCCCTCATAGGCAAAGAGGATAAGGGATTCGAAAAACTCGGTGCACACGAGATTCCGGATGATGCGGAGAGTGCTCCCGTATGGCCTCGCGATGCGACTGCCGTCCGGGAAACGGTGCAGGAAACGCAGAAGCCCTTGGCAGAGACCTGGGAAACGCACCGTGCAGCAGAGCCTCCGAAAGAACCGGAAAGGCGTATAGTACAGGGGGCTCAGGCAGCTGCAGGGAATGCGCAGAAACCGGAAGAACCAGCGCACCCCGACGAAAAAAACGAAACACACCCTGAAACTCCCCTGAAACAGGAAGTTCCGAGTTCGACAGCGGCGGAAGGAAATCCTGTAGTGCAGGAGGAATTCGGTGCACAAGAACAGGAAACAGCAGACAAACCAGCTCCGGAAGAAACAGCCAAAGGCCTCTTTTCGCCTGCCACAGGGCTCGGATGGCAGGAATACCTCGAAAAGCGGCTCACTATGGAGCTTGAACGCTCTGCATCCTTCGATCAGGACATGGTGCTCGCTCTCATACGGGTGAAAGGTCTCGATGCCATGCCAAACATCTACAGGGAAATCGCACAGAAAATTCTCGAAAGCTTCGCGTTCCAGGATCTGGCCTTTGAATACAAAAACGACGGATTTGCGGTTATCATACCAAACATCGACCTGGATCAGGCCATGAAGAAGATGGAAACTTTCTCAAAGAAGATCCAAGGCAGCTTACCCTGTGAAGCGGGTTGCGTGGTGAAAATAGGCCTGAGCTCGAGAAACGGCAGGCTCGCCTCCGGAAATCGGGTGCTCCTCGAAGCGGATAGGGCGCTGCAGAGATCCGAATCCGAACCGGGTTCACAGATCATTGCATTTCGGCCCGACCCTGACAAATTCAGGAATTTCATAGCTTCTCAAGCGTAATAAGGATAAAGATGCCTGCGGGAAATCCTCCCGCAGGCCCGCCGAGATCACTTTTTCTTTTCAAGCTCGGAAAGAGGTTTCAGCGCCCGTTCGACCGACCATTTGCTCACGGCGAAGAGGTACGGTTTGTTCGAAATCGATGCATAGTACTTGTTCTCCTCTTTCATCGTACCCAAAGAGAGCGTATACGTCTTATCCGTGTCGCTCGTTACCGTGATCGTCGCGAAGGGGGAATCCAGTCCGGCAGCGGCTGTCTCGCTGCTCGGTACGTACTGCACTGCGTTCAGGTCCGCCAGAGCATTTGCCATGGAATCCACTGCAGCTGAATCGAGCTCTTTTCCAGGCGACGATTGAACGATCCACCCCCTCTTGTTTTTATCCGCGGATTTCACGATCGTATAGTCCCCGTCGAAGCTCTTCGTATCCTTTTCGTCCATACGTTTTCTGGACTGTATCTTCAGGTGCATGATGTTCGTGCCTTTCAGATCTTCCGGAAATAATCTTAGATCGGACCAATAGGCCTCGTCTCTGCCGAGGTATGAAGAGAGAGAACCACCCACGAGATAGGAAACAGGGGCGGAACTTGTTCTGAGGTAATTCCCCTTGCCTCCCGGATCGGCTTTCCCTGAGAATATATCCACGATGGGAATGCCAGCCTGATCCTTCACTACCACATGGCTCGCCTCTTCGGCGGTCAGTCCGAGCTGTTTCCAGTAGTCTTCCTTCGACCCCACAACCCGTATACGCTTCAGCTTCTGGACGGCTGACAGAAATCCTTCGATTCGCGAATTCTCGGCGGGAAACTCTTCGTCTCCCACTTTCACCATCCAAACCGGACCCTTTTTCGCAAGGTGCACTGTTTTCCCTTCCTTCGAAATCTCCACAGACACCGCATTCGCTGTTTTTATCCCTGAGAACAGGGGTTTTTCTTCGCTCCGTTTCTGCACCTGTTCCGGCGAAAATATGTTTCCAAGTATAAAGGAAAGGATGAGAACACCCAGAACAGCGCAAACCGCGATGAGTTTCACCTTAAACTGCATTCTTTCCCTCCTGCTTCATATAATGCTGCTTTCTCCTGCGTATGATGCTTCTGTACACGCCGAACGCAATGACGAGCAGCGGAATGACGACTACATTGAGAACTTGAGCGAAGGTCATGACCGAAGCACGCGCCTTCGGATCCTGAATTTTGTTGAGACGGAGATCGTAAGTCGATCTCGTCTTTATGGTGAGCAGATCGTCGTCGTTGCCCAGCCATTCCACCGCATTGCTCAGGAACGCGAGGTTATAGGTGCTGTCCGTATACTGTATGAGATCCGAAGCGAAATCCGAATCTCCGATCACAATGAGCCGCGAGTTCTCGCTTTTTCCTTTTATCTCCTTCCATCCCGGTTCCATGCCTGCCCGTTTTGGGATCTGCTTCCCTTCGAAATAGCTGGAAAGGCTGCCGGTAACCGTGCATCCGAGCACATAGGAACCTCGCGTTTCATCCGCACGCGAGGCGAACGCCATGACCCGATAGGGATTCGTGTCGAACCCTTCTTTCATAAGCCAGGATTTCGGAGTGGAGCTGACAAGAGGCAAAACCTTCCTCCCCGGTTTTTCGGTGAGGGAGAGCGGACTGACCCAGAGCAGATCGAGCCCCATGAATCCGTTGGTGATAGGATTTTCCTTTGAAACGAATTCGTTCATCACCATGACCCATTCCGGATAATCCACCATCTGAGTCATGGTGAAATTTCTCACCTGCTGTTGGAGAGGGAACTGTTTCGCATACTCGTCGAGCACGAATTCCGGCTTCACATCGACGCCGTAGTTGGAAAGCATTTTAAAAATAGGCTTATCGCCCAACGGTACAGGGACAAGACCCTGCGTCAGGTCGACTTTTATGGAATCCACGCCGAAAAGCGCCTGCCCTCCGCGCATGAGGTACTGGTCTATGGGAAACAGGTCGTATTCGTCCAAATCCCCGCCGCCGAACACGAGGAGCACATCCACATCTGCAGGAATCTCCGTGCCCCGCTGTATGTCCCGCACTTCCATAGTCTGGGAGAGTCGTTGATTGAGCCCCGAAAAATCGATCTGCAAGCCTCTGTTGTTGTCTCCGAACAGGACTCCCACTACGGTTTTTTCGTTTCGCACCGCCTTGCGTATTGCGGATGTGAGCTGATATTCGAGCGTCTCCATGGAGAATACCACGGGAAGCGCTTCGTAGCGGTCGAGGTACTGTATAACGATGCCCGTGTATACCATAGCCTGCGTTACTTCGTTCTTTTCCACGACCCGCATAGGCCTGGGGACCACACCCATGTTTTCCGCCTGCCCCGTCAAATTCGCAGCAGCAGGATCCACGACAGCGACTTCTATCTTTCCGCGGGAAAACGCGGCGTATTCGTGGAGCAGATCGGTGATCTGCCCGGGCTCTGGTGCCACTTTGTTGAGCTTATCCGACAGAAAATACGTTATGTGAACTTTTTCCGGTATTTCCTTGAACAGACTCTTCGATACTTCGGATATGGTAAACGCCTTATTCCTTGTCATGTCTGCACGGAAGAAAAATCGCATGCTGTTGAACGCTGCGAACACAATCACTCCGAGTACGAGTATAAATATGATGATTTCCTGTTTTTTCTTGTCCATGGCTTGTACTCCCTTAACTCCATTTTCGGAAAATCAGCACTTTCGTGTTCACGTAGAGGAACAGCACCGTGACCAGGAGAAAATACAAGACATCGCGCGAATCGATAAGCCCTTTCCTGAAAGCCTGGAAATGGTAGTCGAGCGAAATGTAGAAGAAAAAGCTCGCGAGCCATTTCGGAAGATTCACCACGAGATTGATCTGGTTCGCAAGCGTTATGAACAGAAGCACTATCAGGCTGAAAATGAAGGCTGTAATCTGGTTCGTGGAAACCGCCGAGATGAAAAGCCCTACTGCGAGCCCTGCGCTGCCGAGAAGCAAGACACCGATGTATTCGCCGATTATTTGGCCTACTTCGAAATTCCCCAAGGGAGCGACCGTCAAGGATACCGGAATCGTGAGTGCGATCATAATTACAAACAACGCGAAAGAAGCGAGAAACTTTGCGAACACAACTTCCCCTTCGCGATAGGGAAGCGTGAGAAGCAGCTCCACGGTGCCGAGTTTTTTCTCCTCCGCCCAGCTCCTCATAGTGAGCGCAGGCAGGAGTATGACGAGCGTTACGGGAATGATGCCGAAAAACGCACGCATACTCGCCGTATCCCTCGCAAAAAACTGCTCGATATAAAAAAACCAGACCGACGTGAACACGAGAAATACGAGTACGACGATATAAGCGATCGGAGAATTGAAATAGGATCTCAGCTCTTTTTTTACGAGCGGAACGATGTTATTCATCCTGATCTCCTCCTTCTCTTGTGAGTTGTATAAAAATATCTTCGAGGCTCAGCCGTTTCGGCGTCATAGAAAGTATCTTCAGTCCTTGTGCAACTGCGAAATCGAAAAGCGCCTCGCTCGCCGCTTCTTCGTCAACTGTGGAAACGACGAACCGCACCTTATCTTCTCCGAAGGACTCGAAACCGGAAACCGACTGTATGGGCGGCAGCTTCGCTGCGGAATCCTCCGCTCTTCTGCTATTCTTCCCTTTGAGCACTACGGTGATCCTGCTCTCCCCTTTCAGTTCCCTGCCTATCTCCTCGGTCGTGCCCTGCGCTGCTATGGTTCCTTCATTGAGAATGATGACCCTCGTACACACAGCTTCGACTTCCTGGAGAATATGGGTGGAAAGGATGACCGTTTTTTCTTTGCCGAGTTTGCGGATTAAGTCCCGGATTTCCACGATCTGGTTCGGATCAAGGCCCGTTGTCGGTTCGTCGAGGATGAGTATTTTAGGATCGTGGATAATCGCCTGCGCGAGCCCGACGCGCTGCCTGTAGCCCTTCGAAAGATCGTCTATGGGGCGGAACAGAACCTTTTCGAGTCCGCATTCTCCGACGACCAGCTCGAGCTTTTCTTTTTTCCGCGAACCGGATAAACCTCTGGAATCCGCCACGAAATCGAGGTATTCGGCGACATTCAGGTCCTGGTAGAGCGGCGCATTTTCCGGCAAATACCCAACTACCTGCTTCACTCTCAAAGCATCCTTATACACATCGTAATTCTGGATCGAAGCAGATCCGGAACTCGGGAAATGGTAGCAGGTGAGTATTTTCATAATCGTGGTCTTGCCTGCGCCGTTCGGCCCGAGCAACCCCAAGATTTCCCCGCTTTCCACGCTGAAGGAAACGTCTCTGACGGCATCGAAGGAGCCGTACTTCTTTCCAAGATTTTTCACCTCAATCATTCTGTTCTCCTCCTGTCACTCCTCATACGGAATTGGAATTATCTGCCTGTCCTTTGTGAGGAAGGACTGTGGAAATAGTTCTTTCGCTTCATGGAGAAGGCGTTTCAGATCTTCTTCGACATATCGGGGGCTGTAATGGATGAGCCCCATTTTCTTAACACCGCCCGCGAGTAAAGCAATTTCAGCCGCCTGAGCCGAAGTCAGATGCTTTTTTTCCTCCGCACTCTCTATGAGATCGTTTGTGAACATGCCTTCGCATATGAAGAGGTCGGAATTCTTCACCTGTTCGGCTATTTCGGGCATGAAGGAAGTGTCAGTCACGAAACTGAACTTCCTTCCCTTACGCGGATGCCCCACAACATCGGGAGGTTTCACGGTTCTGCCATCTTCAAGCATGACTTCTTCGCCGTGCTGCAGCTGCGACCAGAACGGTCCCATGGGAACTCCAAGCTCTTTGGCTTTTTCAGGGAAAAATATCCCCGGCCTCGGATCTTCCTCGAAACTGTAGCCGACACAGGGCTTGGAGTGGCGCACCGGAAACGAGCGCACGGAAAAACCGTCACCCTGAAACACGATATCGGGTTTATTTATGTCCTCTATTTCCTTCACCACGATTTCGTAATTGATGTACATATCCAGAACCCTGCGATTCATCTCCACGTATTCGCGGATCTTCGGCGGTCCTATGATATAGAGCGGTTCGTCCCTGTCCACCTGGGACGAGAGCATGAGAATACCGGGAAGTCCGGTTACATGATCCGCATGAGTATGGGAGACCAGAATGACTGATATCCTTTTCCATTTGAGATTGAGCCTCCGCAGCGAAACCTGAGTTCCCTCTCCTGCATCAAATAAAAAAAGCTCCCCCTCTCTGCGCAGCAAAACGGAAGACAAATGCCTTCCCGGCAAAGGCATCATTCCCCCGCTTCCAAGAATAAAGGCTTCCAAATTCATAATGAGTAGTAAAAAGAGTATCACAGGAAAAGAGTTTGAAAAAGAGGGTGAAGATTCCAAAACTGCCCCAAACAAGCCATACAGTGGACAGAATGGGCAAAAAAATGTTATAGTTTCTTAACGCTTGTTTCATGACCAAACGTAAAGAATCTTGATTCTTCAAACACGCTTCATCCTTTGGTTTCCATGTAACAATAATGAGGAATGCATAACCAGTGAACGGTTTTCAACAATTCGGATTATCCGAAGCGGCGATGAAGGCTCTTTTGAAAAAAGGGTTCGAAGAACCGACAGAGATACAGAAACTCATCATCCCGGCGTTTCTTCGCGGAGGAAAAGACCTGATAGGCCAGGCACAGACAGGAACGGGAAAAACAGCGGCATTCGGCATACCGCTCCTCGAACTGATTCCCCTGCATGCGAAAGGCGTCAAAGCGGTGGTGCTTACACCCACGAGAGAGCTCGCGATCCAGGTCGCCGTAGAGCTCAAGTCCCTCTGCGGCTCCAGACACATCAGCATCGGATCTATATACGGAGGCCAATCCTACGAACAGCAATTCAGGCTCTTGAAAAGCGGCATAGACGTCATGGTGGGAACTCCAGGCAGGGTGATCGACCACATAGACAGAGGCACCTTGGATATATCGACGATATCCTTCTTCATCATAGACGAAGCGGACGAAATGCTCGACCTCGGTTTCATAGATGATATCGAGCATATTCTTAAAGCTTCGAACCCGGACCGCAGGATGCTGCTTTTCTCCGCAACCATGCCGGAAAAAGTCATGTCTATTGCCCGGAAATACATGAAAGATCAGGAAGTGATCAGGACTTCCAAAGAGCAT
>CAZWAS010000014.1:10043-10965 GCA_964631915.1 uncultured Spirochaetales bacterium
GGAAGAAGAGTTTTACGGACTCGTGTTCTGCAGAACGAAGATCGATGTGGACGAAATGAATCAGAAGCTGCAGGCGAGGGGTTACCAAGCCGACGGGCTCCACGGAGATATTTCGCAGACCATGCGCGAACGAATACTCTCCAGGTTTCGATCGGGAAAAATCAAGATCCTCATCGCCACAGATGTGGCGGCCCGCGGCATAGATATCGAAGGGCTCACCCATGTGATCAATTTTTCCCTTCCCCAGGACCCGGCCTCCTATGTGCACAGAATCGGTAGGACAGGCAGGGCAGGCAGACAGGGAACAGCGGTTACCTTTATAACGCCGGACGAATACAGAAAACTCGCGTTCATAAAGAAAGTGTCCAAAGCGGATATCAGGAAAAAAACGGTACCGAGGGTGAAGGATGTCATAGAGATCAAGAAGGCCCGTATCCGCTCGGACATTTCGGAAATACTCGCAGCAGGGGATTATGCCGACTACAGATCAATTGCGGAAGACCTACTTCAGGAGTATCCGGCACAGGACGTGCTCGCTGCTCTGTTCAAACTGGAATACCAGGACATACTGGATGAAAAGAATTACCGAGAAATCGAGGATGTAAGCAGATCCTCCTCTCCGGATTCGAAGGGCAAGACCAGGCTGCTCATCGGATTCGGCAGAAATCAGGGCATGTCGCCCAAAAAACTCGTACACAGCATAGAGAAGCGATCCGGCGTGAATCAGCGATTTATCCACGATGTGCGCGTGGAAAAAGACTATTCCCTGCTGACCGTGTCTTTCAGAGATGCGGAAGCCATATACAACGCATTCGGGGAAAGAGGGCTCGTCACCAATGTGGAAAAAGCTTATAACAAATCCGGCGTTCCGGAGCGGGGCAGCAGGAAAAAGAAGATGGGAACCGAAGCATTCGGGAAGAAA
>CAZWAS010000014.1:10995-23529 GCA_964631915.1 uncultured Spirochaetales bacterium
TGAGCAACCCGCCGTATCTTTCCCAGAATCGTTTTTTCTGCTATCATGAAAAGACAACCACATAAGGAGATGACCTATGACTCCACGGGAACAATACAATCAGACGCTCGCTCTGGAAATCATCAAACAATTCAGAAAACGACGGTTTGAAGGCTATTATTTCCCCACAGCCCGAGAGGCGGTACATAAGGCGCTCTCCCTCATAGAGGACGGAAGCCTCGTCACCTGGGGCGGATCCATGTCCATCGAAGAGTCGGGACTTCTGAACGCATTGACGAAGAGAAATGTGCGCCTGCTCGACAGAAACACAGCGAAAACGCAGCAAGAGAGGCAGGATATCCAGAGGAAGGCTTTCAGCGCTGACTGTTACCTCATGAGCTCGAACGCCATAACCATGGACGGCAAGCTCGTGAACATAGACGGAAACGGAAACAGAGTCGCTGCACTGATATACGGACCGAAGAAAGTCATAATACTTGCAGGCATGAACAAAATCGTTTTAGACGAGGAAGCTGCGTTCAAACGGATCAGGAATGAAGCCTCTCCGATCAATTGCATGCGGCTTGGAAAGAAAACGCCCTGCGCGGAAACTGGCTCCTGCCACGAGTGTTACAGCGACGATACTATCTGTGCGCATTTCGTGGTTACGCGCATGTGCAAGGAACCAGGCAGGATCCATGTGATTCTGACTGGCGAAGAATTGGGCTACTGAGAGGATGAATCTCCGTACAATTTCGAATACAGGTCGGTGAAATTTCGGAAAGCGGAGCGGTACGTTTCCCTATGCAGGTCTGAGGGAACATAGACCGATCCGCAGGATTTCATATGGGGCAACACTGACGAAAAATCCTTATACACGCCCATGGCGACCATGACAGCATACGCGGCTCCCAGAGCGGATGCCTCGGTGCTCGGGCTTACCCTGATCTCCTTGTTGAAAATATCCGCCTGCATCTGGAGCCACAGAGGACAGCTCACATACCCTCCGTTCGCTATGATGGTCAGAGGGTTCCTCGCGAGTTCGCAGAGGGACTGATACACCATGTACAGGTTGAAGAGCACCCCTTCCATTGCCGCGCGTACAATGTGCTTCCGCGAATGATACAGTTGCAGCCCATGAATCGCGGCCTTTGCATCGCTTTTCCAGAACGGCGAGCGCTGACCGGTCAAATATGGGAAGAAAAGCACTCCGTCGCTCCCCGGTGCCACTTCCGAAGCGTAGGTGTTGAAAAGCTCGTACGCATCTTTTTGCTGCGCCTTGCACCCGAGCCGCGAATATTCTTCGAGTGCAGTATCCCTGAGCCATCTGAGCACGAGGCCTCCGTTGTTTATGGATCCACCTATTACATATTCGTTCCTGTCGAAACAGAAGCACCAGGTTCTCCCTTTGTCGTCGAGTTTGGGCTCCCGCGAAAACACTCTGAGCGCACCGCTCGTTCCTATCGTGCACGACATGACTGTAGGATCCATGGCACCGCAGGCTATGTTCGCCATCACCCCGTCTCCTCCCCCGATGACCCACGGGATACGCTGCGTTATGCCCATCTGCCGTGCATATTCTTCCCGCAGATTCATCAACAGGTAGGTACTCGGTACCGGCTCGGGAAGTAACCCCGGTTCGATGCCGGCTATGGAATGGAGAATTCCATCGTCCCATTTTAGCTCGCGGATATTGAACAAGCCGGTTCCCGAAGCGTCCGAATAATCTATCACACACTCTTTGAACAGCTCCGATACGATGTATGTTTTCAGGGTGACGATCTTCGCAGTGCCAAAGAAGATATGCGGGCTGTTCCGGCGGATCCAAAGAATCTTGTTCAGCGGATACATGGGATGTTCCACCCTGCAGCCTGTCTTTGCATACAGTGCCATAACATCATGCCGTTCCTTCAGCGCCTTGCCATCGGACAGAGGCCGCGTATCGGCCCAGCACAAGACACGGGTGAGGGGCGTATGCTGCTTGTCGAGAAACATGATGCTGTGGAGCTGACAGCTCAGTCCGCAGCCGGATACGGGCTTCCCCGTTATGGCCGCTTCCGAGGAACACTGTTTCACCGCTTTCACCAGCGAAGCGAGTATCACTTTCGGATCGAGCTCCGCCATTCCTGGTTCGGTCGTTATGATCGGATACTCTTTGTACGAACTGAACTGTGCTTCTCCCCTGGAATCGAAAAGAACCGCCTTGACTCCTGTAGTTCCTATGTCTATGCCGAGAACATACTGCATTGCTCAAGCCCTCGCTTTCGATATGCGCGCACCCCGCTCGTAGAGCTCTTCCGCCATGGCGAGAATATTCTGCGGAGGCGTACCCGGTTGAATGCAATGGGTGGGGGAAAACACGAATCCTCCGTCGGCTGCGAGATCTTCGATCCTACGCATCACTTCCCGCCTCACTTCTTCGGTTGTGCCGTACTGCAGTATTTCTATATCGCATCCTCCGCCCCAAAACACGAGATCCTTTCCATATTCCCGCTTCAGTTTGCCAGTATCCATACCACGCGCGTTCACCTGTACAGGATGCAGTATTTCGACTCCGATATCGATAAGATCATCCAGAAGTGGTGCTACCGCTCCGCAGGAGTGAAACACGACTTTCAGATTCCTCGCTGCGAGAAACTCGAGGAGGATTTTATGGTACGGTCGGATCATTTCGCGGTATAATTCCTTCGATACGATCAAGCTCTCCTGCGTAGCGAGATCGTCGGTTATCCACACGCCTTCGATGTATCCGCCCAATGTTTCCGCAATCATTCCATAGGCTTCGAGCTGGCGTTCGAGAATCTTTTCCAAGAACCCATGGGCGAACTCCTTTTCGGTGATCAGCTCCGTCATGAATTCCTCGAACCCCCGCAGATACCATGCCCGCTCGAAAACTCCCGCCCCTATTACATCGCAAAACAAGGCGCGTTCACTCGTCGTGTACAGAGATACCGCCTGCAGCCTCATATCTTCCAGCATGGCTTTGGAAAGGAGGGGTTCCCACTTCTGGTTCAACACAGCAGCATGATCTGCCTGCCGCAGAGGATACGTCTGCAGTTCGTAGTAATACTGGCCACTTCGTTTGCGCCACGGTACGTTCCATTTATCCACGTACAGCAGGTCGTCTCCGTCGGACCGCCAAGCCCAGGAATGAATGCTCCGCACATAATCTGTGTCGATCCTGAGCAGATCCATAATCTCCCTGTCCATTTTCGCGTGGGATCGTATGAAGCATTCCGAATCTTCGCCGAGGCCGAGCAGCCGTTTCAGATCGCGGTACGCCTCTTCTTCTATGGCCGAGGATCTGCTCCCTAAATCGAAGGGGATCCTGTCCGCTTCCTTGTGGACGAGAGCCAGGCGAACCCGTTCCCTCGATGTCATGGTATTCTTCCTTTATCCGATCCGGGGCGAGCACACGCCAACACAGTACGGATGTTTTCCGCCGGAGTGTACGGTGCCACTTCGCATCCCGAACCGAGAATATAGCCCGGTTTGCCCCAAGCTGTTCGCATACAGTTCTCTACTGCGTCTTCGATTTCTCTCGGCGTTCCGAGGAGGAGCACCGAGCTGGGATCGAGATTGCCGATGATGCATACCTTATCTCCCATAACGCGAAACGCATATTCGAGCGAAGCCTTGTGATCCACCGCCACTATGTCGGCACCCGTATCTGCGTAGAGATGAAAGACCCGCTCATTGTTTCCGCATATGTGCAACAGGCTCACGGCATTGTGTTTCCTACATAGAGGGCCGATTGCGGAAAAGAACCGTTTTTCGAACGGAAACACGTAGGTCTCGTACATCTCCGGAGATATCATGTCCAGCGAGGCGGACGAATCAGCACACTGAACGATAGTGGCACCTAAAACGATCTGCCGCGACACAAAATCTATAAGCGTTTCGCATGCGATTTCGAGCATTGCAAGCAAAGCGCTCTTGTCGCCGCCCAAACCGTAATGCGCCTGAGCGAGCTCGGTGAGAAATTTCTGCGTGCCCATGAGGTGGCCTGCCACCACGAAGGGGCCCGTACCGCATCCCCTGATCGCAACCTCTTCGCCGAAACGCTCCCGCAGTATGCGGATAGCTTCGAGGTACACGTGCATTCTTCCATCTTTTTCAACATCGGGCTTCCTGAGCTTCGCTATATCAGCGTAGTCAGCAACCGCGGGTTTCTCCAGAGTCGGCGTGACATTCTCGTGATACCTGAGCGAACAGCCGAAGGCCTCGGCCATGTAGTAGACGTCGGACTGTACGATCACAGCATCCTGTCTGTAGAGTTGCCACGCTTTGGTCTGGGCGTCTGCGAGTTTTTTCCCGTCCCTGCAGCATTCGCCGAGCTTTCCTCCTGCCGCAATGGTGCCGTGATTCCCCATGTACAGGGCTATCGGAAGCATGTCTGGCCTCTGTCTATGCGCAGCAGCGAGAATTCGTTCCCTCGAAGTCATAGATTCCTTTTTGTTCTACAATCTATATATTTAGTATACACTTTATACAGTTGACCTGTCAATCATATTCTTATTCCGCATATTGTTTTTTCCCTTCGTTTTTTGTATGCTAAGTTCATGGCAAAATGGTCGAAAGATCAGATCTATGCTGAAATTTTCAGACGAATCGCGGACGGCAATATCCGCGAACAACTCCGCCTGAAAGAAGAAGAGCTCGCACGCGAGTTCAATGTCAGCAGATCTCCGATCCGAGAAGTGCTTCAGCTTTTGGCTCAGGACGGCCTCATCGAGCTTTTCCCCAACAGAGGTGCAGTGGCAAAATCCCTCACCCCCGACGACATAGAAGAGGTTTACGAAATACGGCAGAGGCTCGAACCTCTCGCGCTCGAGCATGCCGTTCCGCGGTTGAGCCTCGAAACACTTCGCGATTTCAGACTCAAGATGAGTAACCTCACCACTACGAAAGACTATGTACTCATGTCCGATTTGGATCGGGATTTTCACAAATATATCATCGAAACGAGCAACAAGAAACGGCTCATCAATATGCTCAATCAGCTCTTGAGGCTCCTCATGAATTTCCGATACCAAGGGTTTCACGATCCCGCCATATCCAAACGCGTGGCAGACGAACATATCGCGTTGATCGACACGCTTATGCTCCGAAAAACCGAAGAAGCGAAAAGACTCATGGCTGAACACATCGACAACAGCAAAAACGCTACGCTCAACTTTCTCTTCACGAAACGGAAGACGAATTGAGAGGATAGCATCCGTACTCCCGTGCTGCTTCCAGGAAAGCATATACGTTCTCGATCGGTATGCCTTTGTGAAACGAATGGTCTGTGGCAAGGATGTGCCCTCCCCCCTGCGAGGCAATGCCGATCGTTCGAGCGACTTCGGCTCTGATTGTTTGCGGATCCGGAGCGGTCATGATGTTCGTAGCATCGACATTGCCCATGAGAGCTATGCGGTCTCCGTAGCTCCGCTTCACCGCTCCGATGTCCATGCCTGCGCTCTTCTGGATATTGTTGAGGCAATCCGCTCCGGATAGAACAATGTCGTCGAGAATATCGTTCACATTGCCGCAGGAATGCAGGATCACTTTTACCCCCGTTTTTTTAATTTCGGAGATCTGCTTCGCGAGGTGGGGAAAAAAGAACCGCCTGAGATCGTTGGGCGAAAGGATAGTACCGGTGCTGAGCCCCATATCGTTCGCTATGAACACTGCGTCTACCCCACATTCGCAGGCGCGGAGCGCGCTCGTGGTCCAGAACCCGCAGAGCCGTTCGGACATATCGCGAATCAGAGCAGGATCGTCATACAGGCACAGAGAAAGGTTCGCGAGCCCCATGCTTATGTACATGACGGAAAATGCGCTCCGGATTCCTGCAATGACCGCTATATCGTCTTTTCTTCCTCGGTGCGCCTCCTTAACTGCAGCGCGTATCTGCTCGGTCCTCCACGCTTCACAGGGATCCGGCAATCTGATCCGTTCCCAGTCTTCCCTGGTGCGTATGCTTTCCTTCACCGGAACTGCGAGCGGCCAACTCGAATCGTTGTACACGTATTCGACGCCCAGCTCGTCCGTGAACCTGTCGGGGCTTTGCCAGTGCCAATGCTTCGAGACAAGACCCGTGTACCCCGCTTCTGGAACCAAGCATGCATCCATGCCGAGCGCGCGGGATAGATACACCATGGGAACACCCTCCGAATAAAGGTTTTCCTTCCCCAACTCGCGCACGAAAAGCGCCGGATTGTTCGGTGCATCGAATACAGGAACTCTGTCCCCTTCCTCATGGGAAAACGCGAGCAGAAACCGTTCTCTGGGCGTCATGGCGTTACCCTCACTTGAAGATCAAATTCGGCAGAAATGTGACGAGCTGCGGGATGAAAGCCACCAGTAGGATGACGAAAAGCAACACAGCGAAGTACGGCAGCATAATTTTCGTGAAATGCTGGACGGATATGTTCCCGATATCGCACATGATGTACATGACCGTTCCCACAGGGGGAGTCAGAGTTCCCACAGCCATGCACATGGTGAGCAACACACCAAAAAAAATCGGCTGTATGCCGACAGCCAGGAGCAGAGGAAGGACAACGGGCACCGTCATGGTAATGACTGCAGCAGCTTCCATAAAACATCCGAGGAAGAGGTACAGCGCCACGAATATCAGCGTTATGAGAAGCGGGTTTGTCGTCACTCCGCTTATGGCTTGCGTAAGCTGCACTGGGATGCCGAAATATGTGAGTACCCAGCCGAATACTTTGGCAGCTCCCACGATGAACAGTATCTTCGACGTGGTAACCATCGTTTCCACAAAAATCTTGTAAAGATCCTTAAGCTTGAGCTCCTTGTACACGAAAAGCCCCACAACGAGGGCGTAGATACTCGCTATCGCACCCGCTTCGGTGGGAGTGAAAATACCGCCCAATATTCCCCCAATGATGATCGCGGGAGTGAGGAGAGCGGGAAGCGCGGATAGGAACCCTTTCAGGAGCATCCTAAAGCCGACCCATGTTTCCACCGGATAGTTCCGCCGCTTTGCGATGAAGTACACATAAAGCATGAGCGCTGCAGTCAGGAGCAAGCCGGGGATTATGCCGCCTACGAACAGGGCGCCTACGGACACCTCTGCAGTGCACCCGTACACGACCATAGCTATGCTGGGGGGAATGATGGGAGCGATGATGGAGGAGGCCGCGGTTATGGCTACGCTGAAGTCATTATCGTACCCTGCATCCCGCATGGCTTTGATTTCCACCTGGCCCAAGCCGGCAGCATCGGCAACCGCAGCCCCGGACATGCCTGCGAATATGAGGCTTCCGATGATATTCACCTGACCGAGGCCGCCTCGGATTGGTCCCACGAGATAATTTGCGAAATTGAACACTCTTCGCGTTATGCCTCCCGAGTTCATAAGCTGACCGGCAAGCACAAAGAAAGGAACTGCGAGCAAGGGAAAGGAGTTCATGCCGAGACTCAGGTTCTGGGTGAACGCCTGAAGCGAAATGCCTTGAAATGCCAGAATGCCGATGCCTGCAAGACAGAGCGAAAAAGCGACGGGCAGACCGATGAAGAGCATTACGACAAGCACGAGGAGCATGATGATGAGCACACAGTACCTCCTATTATCGCGGCTTGGCAGCTATGGACTTGATCGTAATTCCGATGCGTATGCAGGTCTGCACCACAACAATGAATCCCGTGATAGGTACGGGAAGCCAAAACAGGCTTCTAGGAAAGAGCAATGCAGTGTTGTAGTCGGGGAACATCCATTTGTCCACAACAAATTTCGTTCCTTCGACTACCATGATAACACCAACTCCTAGCATGATCAGGAACAGAACTACATGTACAAGTCGTCGTTGTTTTTCCGGTATTTTTGAGAGCAGAAAGTCGACCCGGATGTGATCGTTCTTCAAGGCAGAATATCCGACTCCTATGAAGCATCCCCACACAAACACCAACCGCGCGAGCTCCTCCATTCCCTGTATCGAAAGCTGTACTACGAAACGCGAAAAAACCTGGACAACCACGAGAACGATCATTCCGGCTCCGCATACGAAGAGCAATGCTTCCAATATTTTGGTAATGATTCTTGCCACTTCCTTACCCATTTAGCTCCTCTGTCGAACGGAATGGTCGTCCCTATGGCCACCCGAATTCATCGGCTCATTGTACAAACGATGCCTTGAACGCATCAACCTTTGCCCTGATAGCTTTGCCGTATTTTTCCTCCCATTTATCGTAGAGGGGAACCATGAGCCTGTTGATCTCTTTTTTATCGATCTGAGAAACAGTGACACCTGCCGCTTTCAGCTTGTCGAGAAGCGCAGTTTCCTCGTTCCTGGTGATGTCCGTCTGGAAATCTCCTGCTGCGAGCGCTTCTTCCACGAGTACCTTTTGCACATCCGCCGGCATTTCATTGAACAGTTTCTCGTTCATAAATACCATGTTGAAATACATGATGTGTCCCGTAAGCGTGAGATATTTCGCTTGTTCGAAAAAAGAGTTTGAAACAATGAAATTCAACGGATTCTCAAGACCGTCGATGACTCCCTGCTGCAGAGCGGTATACACTTCCGGCAGCGGTATGGGAGTTGGATTTGCTCCGAGGAGCTGCCACATCTCCACCCACAGAGGCAACTGAGGCACCCGGATTTTCATGTTTTTCAGATCCGCAACGCTGGTTACCGGTTTCTTGGTCAGCGTGTGGCGCAATCCCTGATCCCAGTTGGCGGCAAGCACTTTCACTTTCGATTTCGCGGTGTACGCATCGTTCATCGCTTTCTGAATATCGCTTTTAGAAAACGCTATCATCTGTTGGGGAGAATCCCACAAGAACGGCATCAGCAGGAGCTGGAATTCCGGGTTATAGGAACTAGGAATACCGTTTCCGAAACAGCCGAGATCGAGGGTTCCAGTTGCAATCATGTCGTGCATTTCGACTTCGCCGCCCAGGGTACCGCCCGGGATCACCTGAATATCAACCTGTCCGTTCGTCCTCGCTTTTACCGCCTCAGCGAACTTCCGTGCTCCCTTGGTGACAGGGTTCGTTTCAGCGGAAATAAGCCCCATCCTAAGCGTATACCGCTTCGCTGTTGCCTTCTGCTCTTTCTGAACCGTGTCGGACTTTGTCTGAGCCTTCTCCGACTGGCCCCCTGCTGCCGCCATCATGCAGATTAAAAAGAATAAAGCGAAAATCATTCCACCTATGCGTTTCATCCTTCACCTCCGTTTTTGTGCGATGCAATTTTGTACAACAATATGTATTTTAAGTATACAATAGCTTCTCAGTTTGTCAACGCATTTTTACAAGAAAAGATAAAAAAACAATGGCACTTCTTGCAAACTATGAACGATTCGGTTATACTCAATTTCAATAATAATTATTATTATCGATAGGAGGAACACATGAAAAAATGGGTATGTTCTGTGTGTGGTTATGTTCACGAGGGGGCAACGCCGCCCGCGCAGTGTCCGCAGTGCAAGGCTCCTGCAGAAAAATTCAAGGAACAGGGCTCGAGCGAATGGGCTGACGGCCATGTGATAGGAGTGGCACAAGGAGTCGATGCCCAGGTGCTTGAAGGCCTGAAAATGAATTTCATGGGCGAATGCACCGAAGTCGGCATGTACCTCGCCATGAGCAGACAGGCGGACAGAGAAGGATATCCGGAGGTTGCTGAAGCATACAAACGTATAGCATTCGAAGAGGCTGATCATGCATCCAAGTTCGCAGAGCTGTTGGGAGAAGTCGTATTCCCGAGTACAAAAAAGAACCTCGAACTGCGGGTAGAAGCCGAACGCGGAGCTTGCGCAGGAAAGAAAGATATAGCCAAACGTGCAAAAGAGCTCAACTTGGATGCGATCCACGACACGGTCCACGAAATGTGCAAAGACGAAGCGCGTCACGGCCAAGCTTTCGAAGGCCTCCTCAAACGATATTTTAAATAACGATCGATATTCCCCACCACAAAACACCTGCTGTGCGGAACAGCAGGTGTTTTACCTGCCCCGAACAGAGAAACGCATAACTCACGCTGGGATCTGAAATTTCAGCAAATTCCTTTTGGCTAATCCGGTTTGATGCGGTATTATGTATATAACACTCATCAAACGGAGGATATTTTGAAAGCAATACAATTGAAAGGATTGGCTTTGGCTGCGCTTGCAGCGATACTTTTCGCCGCATGCGCCAGCCAGCCACCGCCAACGAAACCCCAACCAGTGGAACCGGAAGGAGAAAAAGCCCCTGCTGTCGAGAAGCCCACAACGGTTGAAAAACCGGCCGAGCCCATTCCTGCGCCAGAACAAGAGCTCGCAAGGGCCAAAGAGTTGAAGGAAATGATCATTGCTGCGGGGCTGGAAACATTCGATCAGGATGCATTCTCTCAGGCAGAAAAGCACATGCAGGATGCTGAGCAAAAATACGGCAAGGATAATGCAGGTGCGAAAGAATCCCTGCTCCTCGCCATTCCGCTGTACGAACGTATACTTTCGAAGGGAATGGCAAAGTACAGGGATGAGAAGCTGAAACTCGTTCAGGACGCGAAAGCAAAAGCGGACAGCGTCAAAGCGAACGTCGCAGCCGCCCGGGAGTATGCAAAGGCAGCGAGTGCGCAGAAACAGGCGGAAACGGCATTCGCGGCGAAACAATACAAGGATGCTTTCGGATTCTACGACGAAGCCATCGCATCGTATCTGGCGAGCCATGATGTGGCGGTCGAAAAACGGAAAAAAGCTGACCAAGCTTTGAAGCAGGCCTCCGAACAGATCAAGGCCACGGAAGAGTTCGCAACCGAAATGGAAAAAGAAATGGAAGCACAGGAAGGAGGCGCTCAATGAACAGATCACATAACGTTCCTGTTTTCCTCTTTTTGATCGTCTTCATATGTGCAGCGGTGCCGGTTTTCAGCCAAAATTTCCTTCAAACAAATCCCAATTACCTCAAAGCCAAGGAATTCGAAGCTTTGGCGAAACAGGCGTACGATACCGGAGATTACGACAAATCCATCGAATACGCCATGAAAGCCGAAGAGCTTTCAAAAACAGCATATAAAGAAGCGGAACTGACCAAGTGGCGATATTCGGCATATAACGGCCTCCGCAGGGCCGAAGAACGGATGACGTACGCAGACAGGATCAACCTTTTGAACTCCAACCCGGATCTGTACATAGAGGCGCTCAACGAATTCTCGCTCGCGAAAACCGACTTTGAAACCGAAATGTATGAATCCAGCATCGAGCATTCCAAAAAAGTTATAACGCTCTTGAAGGACATAGCCCCGGTACGCATGGGAACCGCTGAGAAACCGAAGGCTGTGCTTCCGGCAACGTATGAAGTGCGGCTCATACCGGAACGGCGCGACTGTTTCTGGAGAATCGCAGGATACGATTTCGTATACGGAGATCCGCTCCAGTGGAGGCACCTGTACGAAGCGAACAAAGCCAGCCTCCCTCAGCCGGAGAATCCCGATCTCATCCTCCCGGGCATGGTATTGAAGATCCCTTCCATTAAAGGGGAAATCCGCGAAGGAGCATGGAAAGAATAGCAACAGGCGCGTATCCTGAACCGCACGGATCAGGATACGCCTTTTTTATGATGCCTCATTTCCCTACCGCTTTTTCCGCGAAAACGATTCCCTCATAAGGTTCGAGCGTTATGCGCTTCGTAAGAGAGGTACCTCTTGAAGCATCCGTGGACGCCAGAAGCGTTGGTTCCTTTATAGGGGATTCGACCGCAACGCTTCTAGCGCTGAAATTGAGGTACACGAATATTCGTTCGGCATGTGAATCCGCATTTCGTGCATACGCGAGTACCTGCCTCGGGATCCCCTTTCCGGAAACGAGCCTGAGCGAGCCGGCATGTAGAGCAGGATGTTCCTTACGCAGGGAGAGGAATCTCCTATAGCAGGAAAGCACTGAATCAGGATCGTACTCTTCGGCTTGCACGTTGACGGATCGAAAGCCCGGATGTACGGGAAGCCACGGCCGCGCTTCGGCTGAACAGAACCCGGCATACGGCGAACCATCCCACTGCATAGGAGTCCTGCATCCGTCCCTGCACACCGCACCGCCGGTCATCCCCTGGATTATTCCGATGAGCCACGGAGGAAACCGTTTTCTAAACACTTCGGTCACGCTGTCGAGCGCATCCTCTACAGGGATATCGGACTGACTCATGCCGATTTCTTCGCCGTAATAACAGAACGGAACTCCTCTGACCGTGAGCATGAACGCCGCCGTGAGTTTCGCTTTCCGCGGATCATTTCCCAGCACAGAACAGCGTCTATATCTGTCATGGTTAGAAAAAACCCAGGTAGGAATAAAGGGTTCGGGGAAAGCAGACTCGAATTCGCGTATGAGCTTCCGGAATTCCTGTGCTTTGAATTTCGCCCCGAGGGTCTTAAACAGAAAAACCAGATGCAACCCATCCGGTACTGTTGTGCCACAGTATGAGCGCAATAACACGGTGCTTCCGAATACCTCTCCAACCATAAATCGCTCGGGACAGACAAATTCGTCGACCACCGTTCGCAGTTTTTTCACGAACGCAAGCGTGTCTGGATGATTCTCCGTCATGACGGTCGAACGAAAAAGCAT
>CAZWAS010000014.1:23556-29803 GCA_964631915.1 uncultured Spirochaetales bacterium
AAAAAAACGCCAGGAAAAAGGGTTGTCCCTAAAATCCCGGTCCTCGAAAAGGGAGCCGAGTATATCGAGCCTTAAACCGTCCACACCTTTTCCGAGCCAGTACTTAACTACCGCGAGCATGGCCTCCTGCACAGCGGGATTTCGGTAATTGAGATCCGGCTGGAAGCGCAAAAACGAGGCCCAATACCACTGACCCGTACGCTCATCGAAATGCCAGCCGCTCCCGAACACCTTTGAACGCCAGTTGTTCGGAGGCAGCCTTCCTCCCTGCCCCTTTCCATCCCTCCATATGTACCAATCCCGCTTCGGATTATCCCGTGAAGAACGGGATTCCAGAAACCAGGGATGCTCTTCGCTCGTATGGTTGAGCACCATGTCCAGCACGATTTTCATATCCCGCCTATGCAGCTCCTCGATGAGTCTGAAACATGAATCCAACGTTCCGTATTCGGGCGCAATTGAATAATAATCGGAAATATCATATCCGAAATCTTTCTGAGGACTCTTGAAAAACGGTGAAAACCAAATTGTCTCGAATCCTGTTTCTTTCAGATAGTCGAGCTTCGAAAGAATCCCTTCGATATCGCCTATGCCGTCTCCGTTCGCATCCATGAACGAGCGCGGGTATATCTGGTATACTGTCGTACGTTTCCACCAACCGGAATCGGTTCGCCCCATGTAGTCCTCCTTGCAAACAGTATATCTCGATTTTTTTCATGGTGGAACAGGGGCGGAAAACCTGATATAGTGGAGCGACTTACACCATGAGAGCGTTCATAATTTTCTCCCTTCTGCTTTACGGCTCTCTGTTCTCCGGGTATGCAATACGGAAGTTCCAGGGAAAAGCAGAGCGGTATAGCAAACCCCTGTCAAGATTCATGATTCTGGCAATAGATACGCCATCCACATTCCTGGTCTGCTGGAGCATAACCAGAGAACAACTGTTCAACACGTATACGCTCGGCTTCATCCCCATACTTTCCTCTTTAATTCTGGGAACTATCATGTACTTTGTATCGGGCGCCTTGAAACTTTCGAGAAAGTCAAAAGGGACGATTATCATTGCCTCTATGATATCCAATAATGGGATGACATTGGGAGGGTTCCTCTGTTTGCTCCTTCTGGGCGTAGAGGGACTCAAGTACTCTCAAATATACAATATATTTCTGTTTTTTTATTTTTTCACCGTACTGTTTTCCATAGGGAGAATGTTCTCCGGAACAAGCAAACCAGGATTCGCATCGAATTTCCGCAAAGCGATAACGGATCCGTATACGGTGCTGCCGGTCGCTGCGATCGCAGTCGGCATCCTGTTGAGCATCAAGAGGATCGCGTTTCCGTCTTTTCTGGAGATTCCGCGGACCGTGCTTGTGTACATCGCTGTAGCAGGCTATTCGATAAGCATAGGACTAGGCCTGAAGCTCGGCGGTATCCGCAGAGATATGAAGGCTATCGGCATCATGGCAGGGTTCAAATTCATGCTGGCTCCGCTCGCGGGCATTGCACTCGCGTTTCTGTTTGGATTCTCCCACACTAGTAATCCGACGGCCTTCTCAGTGATCCTGATTCAGTCATGCATGCCTGTTGGGTTGTACAGCGTCATCATTTCCAAGCTCTACGATCTCGACGAGACGCTCGCGGTCAACCTTTGGCTTCTCACTACGTTAGGCGTTTCTGTTCTTGTCCCGGTGCTCAGAGCCATTGTGTTGTAAAACATGTGGCAACTGTTTTTCTTTGATAGTATACTGTGCCAATATGACTGAGTTAGGAAATTACGATTCAGGTATGCATGTGGTGAACGGATCGCTCGCATGGGAATCCTCTGGAAAAAACGGCGCCTTCGATTTCACGAAAGAGAAATCCGCAGACACGGTCTCAGCGGATTTCAACCTTACCACTATCCGCCTCGGCTCGAGAATCCGCATGACTGTCGTTCCACGGAAACCGACCCGCATACAGGCCATAACGCTCACTATGGGGTTCGAGGTTTCCAATCTCTCAGCTGTATTCTCCAACGGATTTCAATCCTGGAGCGAAAGCAGGGAATACCGGCCGACGGAAAAGATGCGGGGCATGTGCGCCGCAGGACACCTTTTCAAGCTCGACCGCATAGGAGACTATCGGTTCGTCCGGTACCCGAGGAAACCCGGCAGATTCATCAGTCATGGATATACGTATTTTAAGAAAGCAGACGGACGGATTGTACTCGTAGGATCAGTCTGCGAAGCAGAAGGCTACACGATATTCGACATAGATACGCACACCCGTACACTCATGGTTCGGAAAGAATGCGAGGGCATGATCCTCTCTCGGCCAACGGTTCTGCTGGATCTCGTCATACTCGAAGGCCCGGAGCAGGATGTCTTCGCATCCTTTTTCGCGGAGAAAGGGATTTCGGCGCAGCCGAAAAAAACTCTCACCGGATGGACCAGTTGGTATCAGTATTATACGGATATAAGCGAAGAGATACTCATCGACAATCTCAGGCAGCTTCGGGAAAAACACGTTCCGATCGATGTATTCCAGATCGACGACGGATATCAGACATCCGTGGGGGACTGGCTTTCGATCAAGCCATCTTTCCCCAGCGGCATGAAATACCTCGCAGATTCTGCGAGAGAGGCCGGTTTCATGCCAGGCATCTGGCTCGCTCCCTTCGTATGCTCGAAGCACTCGCTCCTCTATAAAGAGCATACGGAGTGGCTCCTGAAGGATAGCTCCGGCAGACCGGTTCCAGCCGGGTGGATTCCGCTCTGGGGCGGAACAGCTTATGCATTGGACATTTTCCATGGGGAGGTTCGATCCTATCTGCGCAGCGTATTCGCAACGGTATTCGAGGAGTGGGGATTCGATCTCGTGAAACTCGATTTCCTCTATGCAGCGGCCCTCGTTCCCCACAGGGGGAGAACCAGAGGGCAGATTATGGCAGAAGCGCTCGCCTTTCTCCGCGAACTTTTAGGAGGGAGAACAGCCATCGGGTGCGGCGTTCCTCTGTGGAGCTCTGCGGGGATGTTCGAATGCTGCAGAATAGGGAGCGACGTAGCGCTGAAATGGGAGGACAGGCTCCTCAGACGGCTCGGGTATCGGGAACGGGTATCGACGATCAACTCGCTTCGAAGCACCATAGGCAGAAGACAGCTCGGCGGACACGCGTTTCTGAACGATCCCGACGTGTTCATCCTGCGGAACACGGGGAACTCGCTCGATTTGAAAGAACGGTATACACTCTTTCTGCTGAATAACATCTTCGGTCAGATTTTGCTCTGCTCCGATTCGGTCGCCTCCTACGGCCCAGAAGAGTACGATCTTTACCGCTCGATGTTCCCCTTACGGCAGAAAACGATTCTCTCCGTGCAGGAAGAAAGCGGTCTCCATTTGATAAGGTTTCTCTGCGGGACATCATCGTATATCGCATTCGCGAACCTCGGCGAACGCGATGCTTCAGCCCCGCTTCCAGAAGGCGTATATTTCTCCTCAGGGGGATTCGAGCAGAACCAGCGCGGAGGATATTTCCTCAAAGGCAGCGATCCTGTGAAGCTCGCAGCTCACGCATCATGCTGTTTCCTCGAAGTACCAGAGAAACCGTTTGCGGTTGCAGGATCGGCAGGACACCTGTTTCCGGGTTGCGAAATCGAAACCGTCTTGCATTCAGACTGCAGGATATACGTTACGTTCCATCCCAAAGCAAATCCCTCCGGCCTGCTCTCCATAACGGTACCGGATGAAGGCGTATATACGGTGAACGGAAAACAGGCTCGCAGTCTTCATCTTCCGGATGGACAGCACGCAGTATGTATCAACGTTGCGGATATCTCCTGAACGCGCTCAAGCTTCAGCCTCACTTCGCCCCCTGCTCCATTTCCCGAGCACGTTGTTTCAGAAGCTTCTGCAGGGCATCGCGGTCCAGCGCTATGTAGCGTGCGACCAGGAAAAAAAGGACCCCGCACGGAATCCACCAGAATATCGAAAAATTCATCATGAATACGTACCCGGATGCCACGAGAAGCCCTCCGATTGCAGGCCCGAATCCTTGTCCGAGGTTGTCCGTTATATTGAAGACAGCGAACACCGAGCCTCGGTGCTCCGGTCGGTTCACATTCATGAGTATGGCTTTCACATTCGCAGAAGGCACGGAAACGAGAAATCCGGTTATGAAGGCGAGCGCGTATATCAACATCAGAACACCACCCCGCGGGGGGGTTATCGAAAGGTTCACAATGATGAAAGCAGGAATGATGCCCACCAGAACGCCAGTGCCACAGAGGATAGGCATGAGGCGCGGACTACGCCTGTACAGTCGTTCGCCTATGGCTGCGAATACCACGGCCCCTATGGTGGTCCCTATGCCGAGCATGAGGTACACGGTAGTTGCATCCGACTTCGCGAAATGCCGCGCCCGCTCGAGAAACAGGATCATCCAGTAGCCGAGTATGCCCCAGGGTATGGTGCCCGGTATGCCCTGAAGAAATGTCCAGATATTCGTCCTGTTCGAGAAAATGAGTTTGAAATCCTTAAGCGCTATTTTCTGCTTATACACCACTCCCTTCTGTATGAGCTCCTCGAGCGCCTCCTCTGTCTTGCCCCGCTCCGGTTCTCGGGCGAATAGCCAGAAAACGACGACCAGCGGAAAGTTGGGCACAGCAGCTATGATAAACGCTATTCTCCAGCCGAAAGTCCCCGTCAGGTAACCGGCTATCGCAGGGCCGGCCATCATGCCTATGGCCCATGCGACACCCAGCCATGCTGAGGCGGAAGCTCTGTGTTCTTCCCTGAACAGATCAGCTATGAGCGAAAACGAGATGGGATAGATGCCTCCTATGCCTATACCCGTGAGAATACGCAATGCAGTGAACGACACGATGCTTTGCGTGAAAAACGGAATTCCTGTAAGGAAACAAGGGACTTCCCCTATGAGCACCGTAAAAATCAGCAGGGTTTTTCTCGATATCCTATCGGTAAAAAAACCGAAGCATATGCTCACGAAGGCCCCTACCAAGGTAAAGGCGGAACCGATGAATCCCAGCGCCTTTTCGTCCACCCTATATTCTGCCGCCAACTCGGGCAGAATAGCGGACATGATGCGTTGATCCGCATACAAGAAAACGGACATGAGGATGAGCAGAACGAGTATGAATTTATCTCTTCCAGGCATTTTGGTGCGTGTCATACGATCTCCTTTTCTCCATGATAGACCACAACGGGAAAAACCGCAAATCGAAATATTTTCATAGTATTCCATTGCCGTATAGGGCGGTTTGCCTATATATTTGATCAAGAGGAACATATGGGATTATTTTCGAAAGACGACCGGATCACGATCAAAGTGCCGAACATGAGCTGTCACCATTGCGAAATGAGGATCACCGAAATACTAAAGGATATGCCGGGAGTGAAGAGGATCAAGGCCGATGCGGCTTCAAAAACCGCGATAGTGACCATAGATACAAAGACCCCTCCGGACATACAGAAGCTGCTTTCAGCGTTGGAAGAAGGAGGATATAAAGGCGAGTTGGCTTCCTGACGGAGCCGCTCCCGCATGCCGCGATTGATAGAGTATTTCCATTACCCGAGAAACTGCAGGATGACGAGTACGGCGATACCCACGATAATCCTATATACTCCGAAAGGTTTGAAATTTTTCTTCCTGATATAATTCAGGAACAGCCGCACCACCAGAAGCGCTGTAACGAAGGAGACGACGAACCCGACTCCTACAGTGATCCATTCCGCGGCAGAGAAGAAAAGCCCGCCTTTTACGATCTTCACGGCGCTGGCTCCGACCATGATGGGTATGGCCATGAAGAAGGAATACTCAGCCGCTGCCCCTCTGCTCAGGCCGAGAATCATGCCTCCAATGATGGTGGCAGCCGAACGGGATGTTCCGGGGATCATGGACAAGCACTGAAAAAGCCCTATGAGGAGGGCGGTAACGATGGTTAGCTCTTTTAAACTTTCCTTGGCAACGCGTTTTTTTCCTTTTAGCACGAATTCAACCACAAGAAGCACTATCCCGTAAAATACCAACGTTATGGTAACTACCAGGGGATTAAATAGCTTTTCTTCGATAATGTCGTCGAACAGAATTCCCAACACGAACGCCGGGATTACGCCTAGAGCGACCTTACCCCAGAGCTTCCATGTGTCTTTCCTTTTTTCGGGAGTTCCGGAAAAGGGCCAGAGTGTATTCCAAAAAAGCACGATGATGGCGAGAATCGCACCGAGCTGGATGATGACTTCAAACGATGCG
>CAZWAS010000014.1:29815-32940 GCA_964631915.1 uncultured Spirochaetales bacterium
TCATTCGTAGAAAGCTTCAGAAAATGCTCTGCGATGATGAGATGCCCTGTACTGCTCACAGGCACGAACTCCGTTATGCCCTCCACCACGCCGAGTACGACGGCTTTGAGTATCATGATTATGTCCATATGCTTGTCTCCGTGTTACAATACAGACGTCTGCACGGTTGTGCACAGCAGAAAGAGTCGCATGCACAACAGGGCATCGTCAAGGGCTCGGTGCGCTATACCTCTTTTGAGATGCAGGCTTTGGGCGAGTCTTTGCAGGCTGTAGCTTTCCTGATTCGGGAAGGTCTGCTTCGCCACTGCCTTAGAATCTATGACGCCGCCGCGCCACGGAGCCAATCCGTGTTTCTGCAATGCCGCAGAAAGAAACCCTATATCGAATTCGGCATTATGGGCGATGAGTGCGAACGAACCGTCTATGAATTCCATGAACACGGGAAGCATATGCTCCAACAGCGGCTGTCCGCGCACCATATCGTCCGTAATGCCGTTCACTGTGGATGCCTCATAGGGAATGGGTATGCCCGGATCTATCAGAGACCGGAACGCACCCATCACCTTCCCCTCCACGACGCGGACAGCCCCCATTTCTATAATGGAATCGGAAAGGCAGTTGAGTCCGGTGGTTTCGAAATCCAATACCGTGAATACCCGCGGAGCCTGCACAAGGCTCCTCATTCGGTCTGGCCTTTCAGTTTCTCCGGCGTCGCTTCGCCTAAGAGTAACTTACATATGTTTTTGTATCCGACTTTTCTCCATGTTCTGAAAAGGTTACAGAAGGCCGCATGTCCTTCGGGAAACGACGCCTTGAGCTGTTCGAGCTGTGCCTGTACGGCTTTCAGGTCCTCGAGGGAAGCTACTGCCGGCATACCCACCTCCGCTTTTATAGATCGTATATGAACTATCGCAGTTCTCTATCATACTTGAAGAATCTGAAGAAAACAACAGTGCATTTGATGCTGCATTTTCGCCTGTACCCAATCAACAGGTGGAATAAAGAGAATGCGTGTATTAGTATTGAAGTGAGAGAAACAGCACGATATGAAAGCACTCATGGTCGTTTCTGCTCTGGCATGTCTCATATATATCCACATGGGCATCTATGTTCTGAACTTGAACAAGGCCTCGTGGGCCAACAGAAGTTTTTTCCTGGTTTGCATCGCATTCGCGCTCTACTCTTTCGGCTATTCGGGCATATTCGCAAGCGAAGAGAAAGCCGAAGTCTGGTTCTGGTACAAATTGAGCGCGGTGGGATGGTGTATGTTTCCCGCATGCATACTCGATTTGTTCCTCAGGCTCGCAAAATCTGAGTTCTACAAAAAACGACCATACCTGGCGGCACCCCTGTTCATACCTGGTATTGTTTTCACCGCCAAATCGATGACCGGGTTTCTGTATGCGAAAGATTTTTTGTTCTTCAAGGGAGTTTGGTTTTCGAAGCTCGACACCGGTTCCCTCTGGCTCTACTGCTTTGCAGCATACCTTTTGACATACATCGCGTTGAGCATGACAATCGTATGCGTCTGGCGGGCGAAAACGACCTCCTTCAACGAAAAAAAACAGGGAAACATAATAATTTCAACAGCCTTGTCCACTGCAGTCGTGAATATCTTCACGAATATAGTGCAACCCATCGCAGGGCTCACCATCATACCGGAGATCGCCCATCTGTTTTCCCTCATCTTCATAATCGGCATTGCCTTCGCGATCAGGAAATATGGGCTTTTGACGTTCACTTCGCTCACAAAAGAAATGTTTCTGAGCATCTTCAATGCCGCTCCTGCCATCATGTCCATCAGCACAGTGAACAGCGAAGAATACGTGGAGGCGAACACTTTCATGCTGAAAACCCTCAATTATTCCAGGGACGAAGTCATAGGACATACCGCACAGGAATTGAACATCTGGTATGATCGCGAAGACAGAAAAAAAGCTATTGCTCTCCTCAAGCGGCATGGCAAAGTGAACAACATGGAGATAAAGTTCCGCAAAAAAACAGGAGAAATCAGGGAAGGGCTCCTCTCCATGGAAATCCTCAGGCTGCAGGGGGAAGAGTATCTGCTTTCCGTGGTGAACGATTTCACTGAGGAAAGAAGCCGCGAGGAGGAAATGAAGCGGAAAGAGCGGCGGTTCAGAATTCTCATTGAAAACAGCACTGACCTCATCTCCATACTCGATGCCCAGGGGAACAGACTCTATGTGAGCCCCTCCGTCAAACACATGTTCGGATATGAACCTGAAGAAATGCTCGGGACATATGCCTTCGATTCGGTGCACGAAAGCGACCGGGAAAACGTCAAAACCCTGTTTCAACAGCTTATAGCGGAGCCGTCGGTACCTGTCTTCGCAGAGTTCAGGTACAGACACAAAGACGGCACCTGGCACGATATCGAAGTGGTGGCCACGAATCTTCTCACCGATCCGGCAGTGGGAGGCATCATGGTCAATGCGCGGGACATTACAACGCGGAAAAATACCGAGAAGGCGCTCAAGTTCGAATCGGATATCAATTCATCGCTCGCTGCTCTCTCGAAAAATCTTCTTCTTCCGCATACGCTTCCCGAGATATCGAAACTGGTCATGGAACACGCAAAAGAACTGACCGGAAGTAAGCTCGCCTTCGTAGGATATGTGAACATGGAAAACGGCATGTTCTGCGTCCCTGCAATCACCTATCACCCCGAGGATATGTGCCTCATCAATCCGCCGGAACTGAAGATAATACAACCGAACGGCTTCGTCGGACGGATACTGGAAAACAGGAAGGAGGTATTCTTCAACTCCTTCGGGGAACCGTGGCCGTTCGGTACCATACCCCGGAACCGTCGCACCGTGGAAAGACTGATCGCTGTTCCAGCACTGATCGAAGGAGCAGTGACCGGCGTCATAGCCGTGGCTCAACGCGAAACCGCTTATACGGATAAGGATCTTTCCACCGTATCGAGGCTCGCGGACCTCTACGCCATTGCTATTGCGAAATACAGAGCGGAAAACGAGCTGATCCAGGCAAAAGAAACAGCAGAGCTCGCAACGAGGGCGAAGAGCCAATTTCTCGCAAACATGAGCCATGAGATACGGACACCCATGAACGGAATCATGGGTATGACGAATCTGCTTTTG
>CAZWAS010000014.1:32950-34375 GCA_964631915.1 uncultured Spirochaetales bacterium
AAGCAGAGAACAACGGGAGTACCTCGATATAGTCAAGACTTCCGCCGATTACCTGCTCAATATCATCAACGATATCCTCGATTCGTCGAAAATAGAGGCCGGACGATTCGAACTGGAACCAATGGATTTCGACCTCAGAAAAACGGTTGAAGATTCCGCTCTTTTATTCTCTCTCCAAGCTCATGAAAAAAATCTGAGCTTTATCTGCCATATCGAATCCGATACTCCTTGCTTTCTGACAGGTGACCCGGGCCGATTGCGGCAGGTTTTGATCAATCTATGCGGGAATGCCATCAAATTCACGGAACACGGAGAAATCCGGATCGATGTCAATACTGAGAAGGAGACGGAAACTCATGCAGTAATCCGGTTTAGCGTGAGCGATACAGGCATAGGCATTCACAAAGAACTCCTGGATCAGTTGTTCAAGCCGTTTTCTCAGCTCGATCAATCCAAAACCCGGAAGTACGGGGGTACGGGGCTCGGACTGAGCATTTCGAAACGGATCGTAGAACTCATGGGAGGAGAAATCGGAGTGCAGAGCGAACCAGGGAAAGGCTCAACATTCTGGTTCACTGCAGCATTCGAAAAACAAAAGGAGAAGAACCACGCCGAAGGGACGGTTCGCGAACCGCTTTCCGCGAGGGGGGGGGTACCCTGCTCCGGCAGGAGGAGAAACGCGAGAATTCTTCTCGCTGAGGATAACGTCATCAACCAAAAAGTCATAAGCCGGATGCTTACACGAGCGGGATACAGTGTGGACTGTGTATATTCAGGCGAAGAGGTTATCAGAGCGCTTGAGCTCGCAGAATACGATCTCATACTCATGGATGTCCAAATGCCCTATATGGACGGTATTGAGGCTACTGTTGCAATACGCCGACACGAAACAGGAGAGCATCCGATTCCCATCATAGCCATGACTGCGCACACCATGGAAGGGGACAAGGAACGGTGTCTGGCGAGCGGAATGACGGATTATATTCCAAAACCCGTAGAGCCGGATAGCCTTTACACAGCCATCGAAAGGGTTCTGGATCGGGAAAAAACTTGAGAACGAGGGCGAGAAGGGATTTTTTCTTTGACATACCGTTCAATCAGAGGCATACTGGAACGCAGGGGAAGAATTTTATGGAAGAAAAAAGAAGCGCACCGAGATTTTCAATTTCTCAGATGGTGGAGATATCTTCGGACGGAGACAATTTTGTTCAGGCGCGGGGAGTCAATATCAGCAAAGACGGCTTGCTCTGTGAATCGAGGATCCCTCTAGAGATTTATGCAGAGGTATTCCTCATGCTTGAGCTCGTTGTCACCGAAGCAGAAAAAAAAGTGATCAAAATTGAAGGCAATGTCACAAGATCCGAGAAAAAGGGAGATGTGTATCACACGGGAATACGGATCAGCTCCATTTCTCCGGAGGATAGA
>CAZWAS010000014.1:34385-50361 GCA_964631915.1 uncultured Spirochaetales bacterium
TCATCGACCATCTTGCATGAATTCCGCCCTGTGCGTATTATGCAAGGTGCATCTTGATCAAAACTAGACAGCAGGCTGTTCCAATGAAGGCAGAATTCATACAACAGGCATTATCCACGGCAACAGATACAAAAGAGTTCATCATCGGCAAAGGAGCTCTGAAGAGCCTCCCTTTGTTGCTTCGGGAAACATACGATTCCCGAAAAGCTTTTCTCATAGCGGATGAAAACACCATACGAGTCGCAGGGGAACAAGTGCTCAAGGCGTTGAATGCAGGAGGCATAGCGACCGTGGAGAACTTCATATTTCCGTCGACCCCCATGCTCAGACCGAGTTGCGATCATGCGGACAAGCTGAGCGAGCTTCTCATATCGACAGATGCGACTCCCATCGCGCTGGGATCAGGCACTGTGAACGACATAGTGAAACTCGGTTCCCACCAGGCGAAACGGCGCTACCTGGCAGTGCCGACTGCTCCTTCTGTGGACGGATATTCCTCCTTTGGCGCTTCGATGCTCTACAAAGGGTACAAAAAGACAATCGATTGCCCTGCCCCTTTAGCCATTGTGGCTGATACCGATATACTCAAAAACGCACCGTACGAGCTCATCGCTGCCGGGTACGGCGACCTCGCGGGGAAAATTACTGCAGGAGCGGACTGGATCATAGCGGATATGCTCGGATGCGAACCCATCGACAAAACCGCCTGGGGAATGGTGCAGAAACGGCTCCGTTCTTGGGTGGGAAACCCGGATAAAGTGGCGCTCCGCGATCAAGCAGCAGTGGAGTCGGTGTTCGAAGGTCTCGCGCTGTCGGGATTCGCCATGCAGGCAATAAAATTGTCGCGGCCTGCATCCGGCACCGAACACTTTTTTAGCCACATTTGGGAGATGCAGAGCCTCGAAGAACAAGGGTATCATGCGTACCACGGCGCAAAAGTCGGTTTTGCCACGCTCCCTGTCACCGCATTTCTCGAAGTGCTGTTTTCCATGGATCCGTATGCACAAGATGCGACAGAGCTGTGCAGGGTACGGCAAAGCGCCGAACAGCGTGCAGCCTGCGCCCGGCAAGCTTTTACCAACCCGATTGCAGCCGAGGAAGTGGCAGCCACGGTGAAAGCGAAGCATCTCGACGACGAAGCGCTCCTTTTGAGGATAAACCGCATTCGGGAGCTGTGGCCCGAAATGAAACGCCGCGTGGAAGGCCAGCTCATGCCTTTCGATACGCTGAAACACATGCTCTCCCAAGCAGGCTGCCCGATAACTCCGGAACAGATACACATAACCCGCGAGGAATTGAAGCGAACATTCTTTCTCGCGCAGATGATCCGAAATCGCTACACGGGCCTCGACCTCGCGTTCGAGCTCGGAATTCTCGACGAATGCGTGGACCGTGTTTTTTCATGCGGAAAGTATTTTTGATATGCCTGTATCCCTGGTGTTCAACAACATTCTGCTTCCTCCCGGCATAATCATCATTGCCCTCGCCGTAAGCGTGATTCTCCTATTCTTCAAACGGAACATCGCAGCAAAAATCCTTCTGGTGCTGACCGTCTGCTGCCTCTACCTCATGTCCATAGAACCGATATCCGATGCGCTCATGTCGCCGCTCGAGAATGCATATCCTCCCTTTTCTCAATCGGATACCGTGCCCTGGGACGCAGTGGTCGTGCTCGGAGGGGGAATAACCGAGCGTTCCCCGGAGGAAGGCTTCGCGGGAACTCTGACCGGCGGTTCTTTGAAACGCACGTTATATGCGTCCCGCATAGCAAAGAGCACAAACCTCCCAGTGGTCGCTGCTGGAGGCATTGTGATCAAAGGAAAAGACGCGGAGCCCGAAGCCGTTGTAATGGCAAGAACCCTGAAAGAGTCGGGGCTTCCGGAAGAAAGGCTTTTTTTGGATACGAAAAGCAGGAATACGTTCGAGAATGCCAAGTATGCGAAAGAAGCTTTCGCCATGCGCAGCGTGATCCTCGTCACGTCAGCGTATCACATGAAGCGCAGCATGTACTGCTTTGAAAAAAACGGAATTCAGGCTACCCCTGCTCCCACCGACTATAAGACCAATCGGGGGACGTATTCCGCTGCAAGCTTCTTACCATCCTCATCCAATTTCTCCATCTCCTGCGCGGCGTTCCACGAATACGTGGGCCTGCTCTACTATCGCATTCGCTACTGAACAAGCGACTTCCGATTCATCGGTTCAACAATTCCTCCTTTGCGCGTATAATAGTAGTATGGATTTATTTTCTTCCCCGGATATTTCCATCGAACCCCTTGCTTCCCGTATGAGACCGAGGACGCTCAAGGATTTCGTAGGCCAACAGCACATCGTGGCTCCGGGCAGGCTTCTATACAGGGCAATTCAGGCCGATCAACTCTCGTCCCTCATTTTTTACGGCCCGCCTGGAACAGGAAAAACGACGCTCGCCAGAGTCATAGCGAATACCACGAAACGCAGGTTCATCACGTTGAACGCCGTGCTGTCGGGTGTGAAAGAAGTCAGGGAGGTCACTGCGGAAGCGCAGAAGATGCGGGACCTGTACAACCAGAGGACGATCCTGTTCGTAGACGAAGTGCATAGGTGGAACAAGGCTCAGCAGGATGCACTTCTTCCCTGGGTCGAAAACGGCACCGTCACGCTCATCGGGGCTACTACTGCCAATCCGTACTTCGAGGTCAATTCCGCATTGGTGAGCAGGAGCAGGATTTTTCAGCTGAAGCCTTTGACTGCGGAAGACCTCTTTGCAGTGGCCCGTCTCGCATTGACGGACAAGGAGCGGGGGTACGGGAACTACCGCATCGTGTTCGAACCTGGAGCGCTCGAACACATCGTAGACATCGCGAACGGAGACGCCAGAAGCCTTTTGAACGCGCTCGAGCTCGCAGTGGAAACCACTCCGGCCGTATTCCCTCCGCCCGAAGGCGAAGAGATCTATATCAGCCTCGAAACGGCGGAGGAGAGCATACAGAAAAAAGTAGTGCTATATGACAAGGAAGGGGATTATCACTTCGACACTATCAGCGCTTTCATAAAATCCATACGCGGTTCAGATCCGGACGCTTCTCTGTATTGGCTTGCGAAGATGATCCGGGCAGGAGAAGATCCTCGTTACATATTCAGAAGAATGCTCATCTCTGCGAGCGAAGACGTGGGGCTCGCAAATCCTCAGGCGTTGTGCGTCGTCGAGGCCGCTGCGAGTGCATTCGACAGGGTCGGCCTTCCCGAGGGGAATTTCCACCTCGCGCACGCGGCGCTCTATCTGGCAACATCTCCGAAATCGAATTCGACTTTGGGCTTCTTCGATGCTGTGCAAGCCGTGGAAGAGGAGGCGGATCAGAGCATACCGAACCACCTCAAGGATGCGAGCAGGGACAAAAAAGGGTTCGGTCACGGAGAAGGGTATCTCTACCCTCACGCATACAGAGATCATTGGGTGGCGCAGCAGTACCTACCGAAAGGTCTGCAAGGCAAATTGTTCTACACGCCTTCGAACGAAGGATGGGAAGCAGAGATCGGAAACCTCGTACGAAAAAGGAGGGAACTCCAGCTCGCTTCGCTTTCCAAAGAGCCGGAAGAAATCCTCACCTTTTCTCCGCCGGACAGAAAGCGCGAACAGTGGCTTTCGCGGATCATAGAAGGGAGAAGCGGCATGCTCGCGGACATCCGTTCGGAGCTGTGTTCCCTGGTAAGGATACAGCGCACTGCGAGAGTGCTGGTGCTCAACGCAGGAGACGGAATCTTGCTCTGGGAAGCCTTGAGGCAAGCCCCGGAGGGAGGCGTATATGGCCTTATCGCCGATCCCAATGATAGGGAAACCATCGAGCATGCGGCGAATCGAATGGCTGTGACCGACAGACCCGTTGTGCTTCCCTACACCCTCCATACTTTCTCGGAAAGCGGGGAATATGGGGAACTTTCCTTCGATACGGTGCTCGGCAGAAACGCTTTGTACCGGGAAGCGGATAAAGCAGCCGCATTCCGTATGTTGTACAAATGCTGCGCTCCAAGCGCTTCTCTATCGTTAGCCGAAATTATCCCTTCCAAGGCGCAAAGGTTGTCCGCATATGCGGCCGGAGGAATCCTGGACAGATCGCTTCTCGAACGGTTCAGACATGCAGAGGAATCGGTGTATTCGAATGCCGGCAATCCTCTCGTGAATTGGAACGAGTCCGACCTGAAGGCAGCTGCGGAACAGGCGGGGTTCGAGGTAAAAGACGTTTTCATCCGCGAATTCGTGCAGAACAGGATACTAGGTGAAAAGGATCTAGAAACCTGGTTTTCGCCAACGGGGGGGAGCTACGGAGAAGGCCTCATAAAAGCTCTTTCTCCCAAAGAATTTTCCGCAGTGAAAGAAGCAGTGCGGAAAACCGTAATCGGCTCTCCTGTGCCGTGGCGGACCTATTACGGATTCCTCGTCTGCCGCAGACATTGAACGCTGCCCGCAAAGAGGCCCGAATACTTCCATGCCGCTCTCTGCACTTCCTCCGCCTGTCTGATGAAAGCATCCGGATTCCTCTCGAAAAACGCTTTGATTTTCTGTTCGGCAGCAGGAGTCTGCTTGATAATGCGGGAAGGCAACCTTTCCTTGAAATAAAAATTCACGGCCTGGAGCTTCTGTTGCATGAGGTAGGCTTGGAATTCGTTCACGCATAAATATTCGTCTCTGATGTCGTATGCGAGCCAGCTCAGGAGGAATTTCCAGAAATCTTTTTCCTCTTTCCCAAGATTCCGCCAGAGCGTATAGCAGGCTGCGCGATACTCTTCGCTTGCAAAAAAAAGGACGTGAAAGCTCTCGTGAGTAAGGAGGAGTTCCCTGTGATAAGGTGAAGATTCGCGAGAAATGGATATGACGGCTCCGATACCGGGACTATACTCGTTATTTTTTTTCCGAATGAGGCCGTTCTCCAGAAACGTGTCGAGGAGCAGAAGTTCATCGTCGTTCAGGGGAAACTTCTCTCTTCTCGCAACCTCGAAAAATGCGGCGAGGTCATCGGCTCTGTAGTCATGGGCGTTCCACCCGTGTCTGCGTTCGAGCATGGAGTCGGGAAGCAGCGTGCCCTTGAACCCTTTTTTTTCTACGAAAAAAGCGAGCCGTTTGAAAAATCTGTCCTGAATATCATAGGAAGCGGTATCGAACACCAGAACCGAAGGGAATAGGGTCCAGGAAAATAATTCGAATTCTTTGTTTCTCCATTGCTTCTGATCGTACACGAGGAGAGAACCCAAATCTATAGGAATCGGCTCATGCTTTTTCCCGCTGGGAACTTCCGTAACGAGTATCTCGCGGATCGAGAACCCCGGGATGTGCGGCCGTACGGACATCCATGCCGGAAAAAACCCGATCACATCCGAATACAGGTAAAGGGATTGTTCTCCCGGTTTTGGAAACAGACTGTAGTTCGCAGCAGCCGCTTCCTTTCCGAATCTGAGAGAAAGTTCCGGCTGCTGTATCCTTCCAGAAACGGGGCTCCCCTCCTGCGCGTCGAACGTATAGGAAAGCTTTAGCGAAACGGACTGACTGCCCTTTGCATAAACCACTTTTGGTATTGTAAACATGCTCGTTCCTTGTCCGTCTGCGTCATACGAGAACCCGTATGCAGCCGTGACGGTATCGCCATCGAACCTGATACCGGGGAAAAAATCTTGAATACCGGTGCCCAGGATGCGGCCGTGACCCGTTTTCTCCCGCAGAGCTGCGCTGAAGCCCCCGATCACAGTACCAGCACCGAGGGGCAGGAGATACGTAGTCGGTTTCCCATCGATAACGGGTATTTCATAGGTGCCGAAAACTTTTCTGTTTCCGTCCAGAACATCTAGGGAAACCGTACCGCGGGTTCCCTCTACGGTGAAAGAAAAAGCCTCGTCTTTTCCGAGGACATACGGGGTCCTGAGCGAGTACACAGGCACTGAAGCGCCGGACGAAGATGCGGAAAGAAGTCCTTCTTCTTCAGGTTTTCTGTTGGGCCGTTCATCGAGCCCTATCCTCGTGCCGTCCTGCGTGGTGAAACCGAAACCGCTCACCTCGCCATGGCAGGCGCACAGACATGCAAGCAGGCAAACGATCAGAACAAGTTGTTTCAAGAGAGCGCTATGATGCTTTTTGCGAGCAATTCCGCCACTTCCCATTTGCGTTCCTGTGAAAGCATATCTTTTTGTCGAAGCAGGCTGTCGAGACGGCCGATGAACTCTTCGGGGAGCTTCGGTAGCGATGTTACTCTTTTATAATACAGCCTTCCCGACGGCTCGAACACCCGATTAACCGCGAACAACACTCTGCATGCATTGCGGACGAATCCGGATGAGGAGACGAGGTAAAAAAAATCGTCTTTACGAAAGGCAGCTGCACCGAGATCGCTCAGCTTGTGCTCCATGGTCGTCTGGAATATGGTGCGGAGACTGTTCCAAAAAGATTCGGGAAACGAATGGAGTTGTCTCCGGATCGATTCTATCCAATCGCTCTTCTTGCCGAGCACGTTCCCTTTTTCAAGCCTGTAGAAGAGGTAGGTGCCAGAAGCTCTGAACATATCCAGATACTGTTCTTTTCTTGCGATCATTTTTTCCGTCTCGGCTTTCAATTTGTATTCCACGCGCACAGGCATGTCTTTAATGAAGAACCGGTCTTTGTTCTGAACCGACGATGACTCGAAGAGATTGGCTTCGAGAACTTTTTCCCTGATCGCCGGCTCCGGCAGGGTACCTGCATAATACACATCCAGGCTTATAAAAAAATACGGATCGAATACCTCTTCTTCTGCGGATTCGGCCAGGGTCACTGTATCGACCCCTTCCCATTGCATGATTTTCTCAGCAAGACTCGCCGATATTGTTTTCACTTTTCTATTCATCCGGTTCCCCCATTCAACGGTTCTGTATCGCCTATTCTATCATATCGAGTCTGTTCCGTCTTCTTGAAAATTCTCCGCTGTGCTACAATGAAGTCATGGTTCTTCTTGCTTTCCGTGCTCCGGGAAACATCGAATACCGGGTGGCACAGATCCAAAGTTTCCTCTTTCGGGAATTTTCAATGGTGAGCGCTATTGCGCTTCCACCCCTCGTGCCGCTTTGCTTCGCCGAAACCACGGAGCAGGCAGGAATTCGGTTGCCTCCTCTGTGCACTCGGCATGTCGGTACACGGTATGGAACGAGTTCGTACTTCCTCGAAATCCGTTCCCTGTTTCTGGAAATATCCCCTTCTCCCGCATGCGAATCGAACCATCCGTGGGAAAAGAAAGGACTTTTTCCCACTGCTACAGGGTTTTATCTTGGAGAAGTGCCAGAGAATCAGCAAGATATAGTGCGGCTTTTGCCTGAAGCTCCGAAGCTCACATGGTCAGGCGGATACCTCACCTGCATGGAGCTCGTTGTGCAGGCACCTTTGTCAACTTGGTGGGAATACATTTCCTGGAAGGTGAGCAGCAGAAAAAAACTGTAATCGGCTCAGTCCCGCTTCGCTACCACGACTCGGTTCCTGCCGCTTTCTTTCGCTATATACAGCGCCTTGTCCGCTGCTTCGCTTATTTCCACGGCTTCCTTGAACGTAGGCATACAGGCAATGCCGCAGCTGAGCGTAACATGAAACGTCTTTTCTCCTGCGATCTGCCGTATCCGGCTGAAGTTTTCACGGATTTCGTTCATCGTCTTTTCTGCATTCTCCGCTTCCGTGTTCAGAAGAATGACACCGAACTCCTCCCCGCCATATCTGCCTATGACGTCGGTTTTCCTCAGCCTCTCGTTGAGAAGTCGCGCAAGACTCTTCAGCACCCGGTCTCCTGTAAGGTGACCGTACGTATCGTTCACGGATTTGAAGAAATCCAGATCTATCATAGCAAAACACATCGGCCTTCCGACTCTGTGAGCGCGAAGAACTTCCCGCGAAAGCTGCTCTTTGAGATTCGTGTGATTCAAAAGACCGGTGAGGGAATCCCGCTCCATGAAAAACCGCATGCTTCTCGTCCGTTCCGCACGCATGGTTACCGACGCTATGAGATGTTCCGGTTTTATCGGTTTGGTGAGAAAATCGTCCGCACCAATGCTTATCGCCTTGAGCTGTTTCTCCAGATTCGTTTCGACGGAAAGATACACGATCGGTATGCTTACGAATGCCTCATGTTGGCGTATCATGGCTGCGAGCTCTACGCCGCTGCACCCCGGCATATACATGTCCATGAGTATGAGCTCGGGTTTCGCTTCGTAGAGGACCTGGATCACCTGGCGAGGATTGATCGCTACCGAAGTGATCATACCGGCATTCTGCAGGCTGAGCGCGTGATACGACACCTGTTCGGGATCGTCGTCTATGATGAGAATGTGGTAAGGATGAGGATTCGCCTTTTCCGTCATATCCTCTATCTTGTCGATAATCCTGCCTATATCCAGCGGTGCTTGAAAAAAAGCCTCTCCCCCTGCCCTGACTGCGAGCAGGCGGGTATCGAAATCGTCATAGATCGAAATGAAGAGAATGTGGAAGAGCTTGTCGTTTTCCTCCTTCAATTCGAAGAGCTGTTGCTGATACTTTATCTGTTCCAGAAGGAACCTCGTATCCACGATGAGAATTACCTGTTCTTTGTTGTCGAGAGTGGATTGTATGTGTTCCAACGAAACAGAGCGTGCGACGAAGCCGAAAAAACCAAGCTGGTCTATGAGATCCGCAGGAGTGTAGCGGTCCTCTGTGAATGTATATACCCATTTCGTCTCGCGGGGCCACTGCTCCACCACGACTGTTTCCTTGCGGGCAAGGATATCGAGGGCTTTTGCAGGATTCCGACGTTTCGCTTCCACATCGACTTGTTCTGCAAGATCCCGTAATTCCTTTTTACGTTCATCGTTGAAAGGCTCCCTGCCTTCGAGCACTGCGTCCGCTGCATGTTCCAGTGCTTTCGCTGCTTTGGACAAATCGGGGAAACCGAATGTAGCGCCCGATCCGCTCAGTTTGTGCGAAGCGTGGCGAAGCTCCTGAAGAGCGCTCTTTCCGGCATCGAGAAAGCCGGCTTCGGTATCTGCAGAGAATATTTTTTCTACCAGATCCAGGATCTTGTGTACCTCACTGGGCAGTCGATCGCAAAAGGTCTTCACCAGCGAGCTCATTCGTTCTTCGAAATTTTTGATATCGTTACTCATGATACTTGCTCCAGATGGTTCGTACGGTATCCGACAATGTCACCGGATCAAAAGGCTTACTGATAACATCCGCTATTCCCAGGGCTTTATACTGCTCCGCTTCCGAATGCTGAATTTTCGCGGTAAACAGGATGACGGGGATATCCGATGCCTCGGGAAGTTTTCTCAATTCGCCGAAAACCGTCATCCCTTCCATTTCGGGCATCATGACGTCGAGAAGAATCATGTCCGGCAAAAACTCTGGTATCAGTTGAAGCGCATCCACACCTGAACCTACGACCTTCACGGAAAATCCTCCGATTTCTTCCAATGCGAGCTTCGCTATTTCCTGTATCTCTAAAGCATCCTCAACGTATAGGATTTTCTTCAGTTCAGGTATTCCCATGTTGAAGTACTCCTTGTCCTGAGGGAAAACTGCTCTGTTACTATCAATAATATCACTATAAAACAAAGGCACAGGCAATTCAAGGAAAAACATCGCGGTTTCCCGATAGATAGTGCGCCATAGCCTCTATACACGTAGTGCGCTTCCTGTTACCATCTGAACGCCATGGATGCACCCGTGTTTTACACGCTGAAGAACGAGCTTGCATACGTGAAAATAAAGGTTTTCCCGAGTGCAGGGGAGAACAGGATCACCGGCATCAAGAACGGCGAACTCCAAGTACGGATCAAGGCACAGCCGGAGCGTGGGAAAGCCAACAAAGCATTGGTTCAATTCATCGCGAAGCTGCTGAGGATCTCCGCATCATCGGTCCTCTTACATGCCGGTGAAACAAGTCATCATAAAACAATTATCGTGCCTGCGCAATATATCCATGCCCTGCTCGGAATATCGAGCCAATCATAAAGATTGCAAAAAAGACTCAAATGCCGTATAGTGAAACCTATGACTGAAGACAATACGTTGTCGCCGAGCCTCGAAGATTACCTGGAAGCCATCCTTTCGCTGGAAGAAAAAAACAGGGTCGCGAGGGTAAAAGATATCGCTGATCTCCTCAATGTTCAGATGCCTTCAGTGACTGGGGCGCTCAAAAACCTGAAGAAAAAACAGCTCGTCAACTATCAGAAAAACTCCTACATCAGCCTGACGGAAGAAGGCTTGGAGATTGCCCACTCCATCCAGGACAAACACTCGATACTCACGAATTTTCTCGAAACGGTGCTTTTCGTCAACCATGACAAAGCTGAAGACATCGCGTGCAAAATGGAACACGCACTCGATCCTGACACTATGCAAAGGCTGCATAACTGTACGGAGTACATGAAAAGCCAGTTTTCAAACAAGGCAATATCCAGGGAATCCTGGAATTCCATTCTGTCGAAAAGAGGGTGACCTCCTTCATGAACCATAGCATGCAGACCATACTCGAACACGCGTGCCTGGGAGCGGATTTTCACGAGCTCACATTCACCTGGGGCGGTTCGTGCGTTGCGCCGGTTCCTGGGCAATTCCTCACGATCAGGTGCGCGGAAACTTTCGACCCCCTGCTGAGACGGCCCTTCGCATTCTCGTCTTACAAGCCGACCCAGGGTACAGCAACAGTGATCTACCTGAAGCGGGGGCATGCGACTGCTCTGCTCCAAGGCAAGGTACCAGGGGAAAGTGTGGACATCATAGGGCCGCTCGGCAAGGGATTCCCTCTGCCCTCTGCGGGAAAAACTCCGATTCTCATCGCCGGGGGAATCGGCATAGGACCCGTCCTGTTTTTCGCAACCCGGCTCTCGGACCAAGGGTTTCGTCCCCTCCTTGTGCTCGGCACGCGGGACAAAGCGCATATCCCTTCGATTACCATTCCTCACGGCATCGACTTCGTCGTGTGCACGGAAGAAGGTTCGCATGGGTTTCACGGAACATGCACGGAGTTCGTGGCTTCGTTGGATAAGCGCATATTCGCACAAAGCGAGCTCTACTGTTGCGGCCCGGAGGGCATGCTCAAAGCATGCCATAATCTCGCTTCTGAGCGTTCCATACCATGCTGGGTATCCATGGAACAGATCATGGCATGCGGAGTCGGAGCATGTATGGGATGCGCAGTGAGGACGACAGGAGAAAAAGCTTACGCCCGCGTCTGCTGTGAAGGCCCCGTGTTCCCGAGCGGGAGTATCTTATGGAATTAGGCGTTTCCATAGGCGGAAAACGTCTCGCCAATCCAGTAGGGCTCGCTTCGGGCACGTTCGGATACGGCAGTGAATATGAAAGCCTCCTCGATGTAAATGCCGTCGGAGCAGTGTTCACGAAGGCCGTCACGCCTCTTCCCAGAGCAGGCAACAATGTTCCGAGGATTATAGAAACCCCTGCCGGGTTGCTCAATTCCATAGGGCTTGCGAACGTCGGGCTAGAAGCGTTTATAGCCGAGAAGCTGCCGTTTTTCAAGGACAAGCGTTGTGCGGCGATCGTCAATGTAGCTGGAGCAACGGAAGACGAGTATGCACGGGTGATAGAGCGGCTCGAATCCGAGGATCCGGTATGGGGGTACGAAATAAACATCTCGTGCCCCAATGTCAGACACGGAGGACTCGCGTTCGGCACCGACCCGACTCTCGTGGCTTCCCTCACCGCGAGGCTCCGCGCATGCACGAAACGGCCACTCATAGTCAAGCTGACGCCCAATGTCACGGACATCACGGAGATAGCGCGGGCAGCGGAAGCAGGTGGAGCGGACGCGGTGTCGTGTATCAACACGCTCGTCGGCATGGTTATCGATATACGGAAAAAAACGGCTGTGCTGCCTGCAAAAACAGGGGGACTCTCCGGCCCTGCGATCCGGCCGGTGGCCGTGGCTGCAGTGTATAAGGTAAAGCGCGCCGTTTCCATTCCCGTCATAGGGATAGGTGGCATCATGTGCGCAGAAGACGCCATTCAATTCCTCCTCGCAGGAGCCTCCGCAGTGCAAATCGGAACAGGCACATTCGTTTCTCCGGATATCCCGATGAAGGTTCTCTCCGGCATCCGCGCCTATGCAGAAGAGGAAGGCTTCGGCTGCATTGGCGACTTCCATGCGTGCATGCCATAGAGAAAGCGGGCATCGTCAGGCAAGACCGCGAAAAAGGCACCAGCGTTTCGCCGTGCAGGATTCGACAGAGAGAAATCCAATGATACGCAGACATCCCTGGCCCGGGCCGCAGTAGATGCGGAAGCGCAAAGCTCGGCAAGGGTCGACTCATACGAGTGCCTGTTGTCCGAAGGCTCCCTTTTTGCCCTGAAATCCGCACAAAGAGGCGATCGCGCATACAGTGCAGTCGAATCCCTTTGCTTTGCAGCACACTCTGCCGTGCCGGTTTATCAACATGGAAAACCGATACTGATCCTGTTCAGGAACAATGCCTTTCACCTCCATCTCTATTCGGAACGGCTCCTTTTCTTCCGTGAGGCCGATCCTTCTGCACACCCTCATGAAATGCGTATCCACAATGACAGCAGGCTGGCCGAAACAGTGTCCGAGCAGCACATTGGCGCTCTTTCTTCCTACTCCGGGCAGTTCGAGCAATTCCTCCATTGTACGGGGAACAGCACCGTTAAACCGCTCTTGCAGTATCAGGCAGGTACCTTTCACATTGCGCGCTTTTACCCGGTAGAACCCAGTCGAAAATACTATGGTTTCGAGCTCCTGCAGATCCGCAGAGGCAAGAGCTTCCGCATCCGGATATCGGGAAAAAAGCGCGGGAAGTATGCGATTCACCTGCTCGTCGGTAGTCTGAGCGGATAGGATCACTCCGATGAGGAGTTCAAAGGGACTATGGAATTTCAACATGGGTTTCAGGTCCGTATACACAACGGACAGCGTACCGAGAATCGCTTCTGCGGTTTCCTGCTTATTCATACCGCCTACCTTGAGACTGAACAACGATTGTGTCAAGCTCCGGAGCCTGGCTGGATTCTGCCTGTTTTTCCTTGACAGATCACTCATGCCAATATAATGATATAATAACCGTCCGCAGCGAAGGTTGATCTTATAAAAAAGGCAGGTCATCGTGAAAATAGCGCTCGTAGAACCAAAACCTCCCTTCAATTCTTATTTTTTTTACGGAAAAATCCCTCTCCTCGGCAACCTATTCATAGGAACACTGCTCAAAAAAGCCGGCCATGAGGTGAAAGTGTTCAAAGAAAACATCCTCCCTGTGTACAACGAAAAAAACGGCAAGCTCCATCCTTTTCTCAAGGAAGCCGATGCAGTTGGTTTCACCACCATAACGCACACCGCAAACAGGGCGTACAGAATCGCAGATGCGGTGAAACGACAATTTCCGGAGAAAAAAATCATTTTCGGGGGCAACCATGCCTCCGCCATGCCGGAGGAAGCAGCCATGCATGCCGACCAGGTAGTGATAGGCGAAGCGGAGAATGTGGTGCTGGACGTATTCGAGGGAAGAAACACCGACCGCATCGTCCAGGGCAGCCAAGCCGATATGAACACAATTCCTCCTCTGGATCTGACTCTTCTCGAAGGCTATGGAGTGAAAGACGGCAGAGTGAACATGGTACACGCACCGGTCATGGCTTCACGGGGATGCCCTTTCGACTGCTCGTTCTGTTCTGTGACCAAGATGTTCGGAAGCAAATACCGCATAAAAGATGCCGATCTCGTCATGGAAGAAGTTATGATGCGGTATAACGAAGGGTACAGATACATTTTTTTCTATGACGACAATTTTGCGGCGAACCATGAGAAGACCAAGATCTTCTTGGAAAAACTCATCCGTGCGAATATAGATCTCCTCTGGTCGAGTCAATTCAGAATCGACGTGGCAAAAGACAAGGAACTTGTGGATATGCTGAAGCGTGCCAAGTGCCACACCATGTTCATCGGAGTAGAATCCATCAACCCGGATGCGCTTAAGGATTACAACAAACATCAAACCGTTGAACAAATAAAGGAAGCTATCGGTACGCTCGTAAATACCGGTATACACATCCATTCTATGTTCGTGCTCGGAGCGGACAGCGATACAGAAGCGACCATAGACAAGACCATCCAGTTCTCCAAAGACTCCAAGAGTACGACGGCTCAGTTTTCGATTCTCTACCCGATTCCGGGTACCCGGCTGTACTCCGACATGAAAAAACAGAACAGGATATTCGTGGACAACTGGGACTATTACGATGGGACGCACACCATCATCATGCCGAAACAGATGACTCCGTACGCGCTCCAGAAAAAACTCATTTATGCGTACAAATCATTCTATGGAAGAACGTTTCTGTATTGGATCGTATCGAGGGTCGGGTTCGGGCTCTGGCAGCTTTTCAATAGGAAATTCCTCAAACGGCTCAGGCAGTTCGATCACAATTTGCAGAAAAAGCCTGTCGTCGATCCCAGCATCGGAGGAGCAGTGGAAGAGAATCTTGCCATGGAGGAATCCGGAAAATAAAGCCTGCCGCCATGCAGAAACAACCGAACGGTGCGTAGCAGGCGGCATAAAAAAACACTGCCTGCAGTCTGCAGGCAGTGAAGAAGAGTAAAAAAATGCATGGGTGCCGTCATGCATACATCGCGTTGTAGTCGTCCTTCTGTTCTTTCAGTTTTCGAAGCGCTTCGGCATTTCTCTGTGGCGTGATGAGGCTTACCACCACAAAAAGGATCAAATTGACAAGAAGAGTAAACAACCCGGAATGCATGCCGAATGGTACCTTGAAACCCGGCACGAATGTAAAAAGACAAAGAAGTATCGTTCCTACCAGGAGGCCGGTCACCGCACCGGCAACAGTAGAACGTTTCCAGAAAAGCGTACCGACCGTCGGAATAAACACCTGAGCGGTTCCGCTCAATGCGACGAGACCTATGGTAACGAGCAGGCCAGGAATGAATACCGACATGAAATAGGCGATCAGTGCAAACACCAGAATAGCAATTCTGCCGACCCATACCAGCGTTTTCTGGCTCATGTTTTTGTTGATGTACCGCTGATGTATGTCGACCGTGTACACTGCAGACATGGAATGAATCTGTGAGTTCGCCGTGGACATCGCTGCTGCGGCACCGGCGGCACAGATCAACGATGCAAGAGCAAACGGTGCATAGTGGAAAAGCATTTTCGGAAGAATCTGATCTGCCGGTGTAACCCCCGGTTCCAGGATTATACCCGCATTCCCAACCAACATGGAACCGATGTAGGCAATGGCTGCGAACCCGAGGAGGAAAGGCATAAGATTAAAAAGTCTGGAAGACTTTACCGCATACATACGTGTCCACAGTTGCGGTCCCATAATCGCGCCTACAGGCGTGATTATGAACATGGATATCCACAGCATAGGGGTGGATGTTTTGGTCGGCCCGGGTAACGTGAGTGCCTCTGGTGCGGTCTGGCGGAGCGTTTGGAAAAGTTGGGGAACCCCTCCCACCTTTGCCGCCACATAGAATCCTGCAAAAATCATACCGAAGAAAAGGAGAATTCCGTAAAATATGTCTGTCCATGCCACTGCTCTGAGCCCGCCGGCCCAGACATAAATCACAATGACTGCATAGAAAAGCAGACCGCCGATTTTCCAGGGGATCAACCCGCCGGAAGCGACTTCGATAAGGTAGGCTCCACCGGTCAATTGAATCTGAAGGTACGGCAAGGTGAAAACCAGCATGATCACTGCGATAAGATTCGCCAAAAAAGGAGATCCGTATTGGTGCCTGAAAAAATCGCTGGGGGTGATGTAATTATTTACCTTTCCATAGTACCATATCCGTTTCCCCAAGGCATAATACATGACGCCGAATAGAAGGTTCCAGGCAATAGCAGTCCAATACACAGGACCACGCGTATAGAAGTAGGCATTGGACCCCAGAAAGGCAAAGGCACTCCACCATGTTGCCGCCACAAAAAAAAAAACCGCAAAAGACCCCATCGCTCTGCCCTGTACGAA
>CAZWAS010000015.1:0-921 GCA_964631915.1 uncultured Spirochaetales bacterium
GATGAAAGACCGCCGGATCGAGGAGACAGTCTCCCGCGAGGTTTTGGAAGGCGCATGCCTTCTCTGCAGCGAAGACAAGCCGCTTCGCTGCCATCGCAGGCTGGTGGCGGAATATCTGCAAAGCAAATGGAAAGGCGTTGATATTGTACACCTTTGATTTCTTTAAGGATTCTATACTCGATTCGAATTCGGGACGATGCTTTCGGCGTCATAGGGAAAAGATGGATGAGTTGTCTTAGCACGGAAGATATACCATGAAAGCCATATACTCGCATCCGGATATACTTACTGTCTTTCATAACGAAGAAAAGAATTACATATTGTTGAAATGGATGAGTTTCAATATATCATTATCGGAAATAAAACACATGCATCAAACCATCCTAGATTATGCAGGTGAGCATGATTGTCATGTGTATGTTGCGGATACTTGCGAAACCATATCAAGATTAGGCGACGCCATCATTATGTGGTGGAAGGAGACTTGGATTTCGAAGATGAAAGAAAACGGAATACACTTGATCGTAACAATCCTTCCGAGGGATATTATGGCGCAATTATCGACATTCGAGTGGCAGCAAGGAGAATACGGGGGCATAAAAATGGTCAATGTGTTGACCCTTGAACAAGCGAACATTGCCATTGAAACGTATAGAAAACAAAATTCATAGAAAACCTCGTACCGACAGAGCATTTCCCTGATATGTATTTTTTTGTCTTTCTACCGTTATGCACATTGTGCTCGAACTTATCAAGAAGGGAAAAATATTCCGATTATCGATCCGATTCGAGAGAACGGCTGTCTCCCTTCCTGCTTGTCGAAACGCATTGCGAAGTGAGTCGGATGCAACTCGGGTCAGCCCTCGTCCATGATGTGCAGACAGTTTTCTTGAATGCGCCGCAAGTGTTTGAATAACCGGT
>CAZWAS010000015.1:931-23657 GCA_964631915.1 uncultured Spirochaetales bacterium
GGCGTCTTCCGCCGCAAAATCGGACAAAATTTTTCCTTCCGTGCGCTCAACAGTGATCCATAATTTTGCAAGAACTTCTTCCCCTTTTTCGGTTAAGACAAGTTCCTCGTTGTGGAAGAGTATCAAACCTGACTTCTGCATCGGTTTGAGAAATTCATCTGCTACGCTTTCCAAGATACCGAACTGCTTGCACATATCTTCCCGCCGCATGCTTTGGTCGCATTTCAATACCATCATGAAGATTACCTGCTGCCCTGATAACTCGGATACTTTTCTCAGCTCTGAGTCCAATGCCTGTTGTACCAACATACCGGCTACATTGAGTTCCCGTCCGAGGGTGGATTTGATCCGTTCTTCGATCATTGTCAATACCTGCTTAAGCTTAAGTTCATAAATGCTAATGCCTGCCGCAACTCCGACGTTCAGACTCTCTACCGTATGATACATTGGAATTTGCAGTAGGAAATCCGCTTGCCGTTCAAACTCCCGGCTTATTCCAGTCGTCTCGTTCCCGACAACCAAGGCAACAGGCCGTCGATCGAGTTCGACCAATGATTGTAATTCCGCCCCTTTGGGGCTGGTCGCGACAATTTGATACCCCTCTCTCCTCAAATACTCGATAGTTGCATCTGCGCTCTGGAAAGTATCCATCCGTGTAGCAAAAACACTCCCACGCGATGCTTCAATCGTCTTCCTCTGATAGATATCCATATCATGCGTTGTGCCGATAATGTTTCGAATTCCAAACGCCTGACATGTCCGAATAAGGGTGCCGATATTCCCGAAGTCTTGCACTGAATCAAGAACGACAACAAACGGCGGTTTCCGATCCAGCTTCTTTGCCGTTGCCTTTGCGACTCCGACAAACGGGATTACGTAATGGGTATCAGTAACCTTTTTGATGATGCCTTCCGATACCGCATATATTGTATAGTCGGGGTACTTCTCGGCAACCTTTGAAGCTGCCTTATCGCTCGCAAGGATGTACTCAACGGGAACGGCATTTTCAATTGCCCAATCCAGAATCTCTTCCCCCTCAAGAAGGATTCTTTGGTGCCTTTGTCTCCCTTTGCACGACTTTAACTCGCGCGCAAGGATAATCCTTTCGTCCTTGATTGAGTTGATCGTTTCTACCATATCTGTGCTATCAGTAGGCTATAATGATATGCGTTCTGCATTGTTCTTGTTTCAGCGAAGAACATGTGCTCTGCACGCGCCATGAAGATACTCTCGAGGCCTGATGTCGCAGACCTGTCGCTTCATTGTCCGCGCTGGGTTCCTCTGAACCTGGTGGTGGGTCTGAACGTGGTCGCTCCTTTCAAGCCCGGGGCCCCTGTAAATCTGTCTCGTCCTTTGTGGACCGGTTTTTCTTTCCGCTTTACATCCGCAACTACTTCTTCATCCGCTTGCTCGGAAACTACAGGTTCGACAGGCTCCTCCGCTTTCTTCACCGCATGATCCTTATCATAACAGCACATTTTGTACTTTTTCCCGCTTCCGCAGGGACACGGATCGTTTCTGCCAATCTTTTTGCTCATATATATGCTCCTTATCCCTGTCTAGTATACAAATAATCAAAAAGCCAGTCTACAAAGTATTGCGGAAAAACGTCCGAATCTGTATGCTTCTTACGCTATGCAGGCAAATCCCTTGTGCCGATTCGGCGGATGGCTTAAATTTTTTTATGTGATCATCATCGTGAATGTTGCTATCCAAGCGTTTCTTGCAGGCACGTATTGGCTGTTCAACGATACGCAACTATTCTCCCTGATATACGGTGGGTTGTACAATCTGTTCACGATTTTATCAGGTTATCTGCTAATAAGAATCTGGGTTCTCATGAAGCATAGATTCGACATCGTGCCTCAGAAAATCCGAAGCCTGCTCATATACTGGATCGTAGTTCAGATCGTCTATCCCGCTCTCTCGCTCATCTGGGGATTCGCAGGCCTCGGATCCATGATGTCGATCCGGTATGTGTTCGATCTTCTCCAGTCCACAGTTCCGAATCTTGCGTTCTTCATCATCCTGTTCTACTACTTCAAGTCGTCAAAAAGGGTCGCAGCATATTATACCGAACCTCCTCCGAAACCCGAAGAGACGGAATGACGAGGAACTCCTCCCGGTTCACTTCGGCCCGCTGATGCGGTAGTGTAGGTGCTGTTTGCCTTCCGTGAGAAACCATGCGGTATAATCGACAAAAGAATCAAACCAAATCGTATTCGCATCGATGAGATGAATATCTATATGACCGCGGATGTTTTCTGTCTCTCTATAAAATTTCACGTATATCCGGATTTGTTTTTCATCGATACGTTCAAGCCCAGTTATGACAAATTCGCCCCCCGGAGCATAGATGTATGGAACCCCTTTCTCAGTGTCTATGATGACAGAGCCTGTGCCATACTTCCCGGTTCCCCAGGAGAACTGCTTAGTGCGAAAAATTTTCTGATCCCTGTTCTCTTCCCATACGCCCTGTATTTTCCTCATCAGCGCTTTCGCATCGTCGGTAAGGGGTTGAGAGAAAGCGGCAACCGCACCGACGAACACCAACGCGAATATACAGATTTTTTTCATTTTGAAGCTCCTTTACAGATATCGGTATTGATTTGAATATAGCGTATCTCAATCGCTTTATTCGGATTTGCAATATTCCTTCCCCAGGGATCCCAGACTAAATTCCCCTGCTCATCTCCCAGTTGAAAATGGGTATTTCCATTATTTGTGACGACTTTCCTAACACTGGATACGGCATTCCCGGGTACAGTGTCGAAAACCACTGAATACTGCGGATACCCCAATCGTTGGAATGCATCATTGATAACGACCTTCGAATCTTTCACCGTAAAATCCGATGTCATAGCCTGCAAAGCGATGAGGGATCCAGCCGCATCCTTCACCTGCGACCAGGAGAGGTTTTTCCCCACATAGGTTTCGGCTACAGCTTGCAGAGCCCTATAATAGCACGCATCGAGACTTCCGCCCGGTACTTCCTGCTGTATGATGCGACCCATAGGCCTGCCGCCGTTCATGTGCGGATCGAGCCCGTCCGGGTCGATCAGATTCACAGGATCATTGTACACGAACGCATACCAGTTCATGCCGTCGCGTATGGGGTCTTGACTCGTAAATCTCCCCACCACTGCCGCATAGTCCCTGAACCCGAAATAATAGTGATCTGTAGTAGGATCGATCTGTTTTCCCGAATAGCCGAACAAACTGCTTGTAGGCACGTCGCCTTCATATGCGCTCCCGAATGCATCGTATACGAACGAATCCTTCACTGCACCCCCAGCATCCAGATAAGCACGCACCGATCCCTGTACATCCGTTTCATAATACACCGTCTCATGTTCTTCGGAAGCACTGTGTATCCCTCCCTCTGCGTACAGAATGCTACGAGTCTTTTCGATAACCGAAGAACCGCTCTCGGTTCCCATATATCTGAACCTCCCGTCGCCTGAAACGCTTTTCTTTTTCATGGTTTCGTCGTCTCGGCCGAATCCTCTGTGCTCATCCGTCTCCAAAACCATATCCCGGCCCAAACCTTCGTATGCGAAGCGGTGGACGGAAAATCCGACTTCGGTAGTGCCGTAACGTCGTTCTTCCATTCTCGCGTTACGCCTACCGAGAGCGTCGTATGTATAACTCACCCGCGCTTTCAATTCCTGTATTCCTGCGTCGGTCCGCTCTGTTTTTCCGACAATCACTGCTTCAATTCTATTCGAACTATCGTATCTATAAAGTATTTCTTCGCCTGAAATTGCTTCTTGCACGAGATTGCCGTTCGCATCGTACGCGTAGTTACGGTTTCCTGCCTTGATCATACGGTCAGCCTCGTCGTAGACATAACGCACAGACCCCCATGCTGTGTTTTTCTGCGTCCGGTTGCCTCTGCTGTCATAGTCGAATGTTTCCGCCCATGCTGCCGGATCCGGATTCAGAAACCCCTTCCGAACAGGGACAATACGCTCATATGCATCCTTAAGTCTGGCCAGAGTCTCGGCATCGAACTCATGCTGGATATTCGCCTGGCTTTTTGTCGATTGTTCCCGATGCTCGGAGAGGCCCAGATATGAGAGTTCGTTTGCATCCAACGCCGGTTTGCCGGACCGGTACGGGTATTTCGCTTGCGTAAGCCGTCCCGCTCCATCATACGAATAGGATGTAATAGCTCCATCCATATCGATAGTATGGGTTCGTTGTCCCTGCACGTTATACACATATGCTTCGGCCCATACAGGTTCCCTCATAACTCCTCTCAGAGTTCGGACGCCTGAAACCATCCCTACGGCGTTGTATACAGTTTCGCGGACAGTACCGTTCGGCAACTCGCGCATGATTTCACGGCCATTTTTATCGTATGCGAATGTGGTTTTCTTTCCTCCCCAATCCGAAAGCGCAATGAGTTCGTTGTTCCTGCCATACGCATACAATACGGCCCTTCCCCCTTGCTCCATACGAACACGGTTTCCCGCTCCGTCGTACACGTATCGCAGCCTGATACTTGCAGCAGAATCCCAAACTTCGATGAGCCTATTCGCCTGATCATATCTGAATTCAAGTTTTCCCGCTCCGTTTTCCGCCCTGAGGAGATTCCCTTCTCCGTCATACGCGTATCTATCGACCGTGCCATTGCCGTGTCGCATTTCCGTAATTCTTCCCGCATGATCGTATTCGAATGCCATGACTGTGCCCGCAAAATCTACGGTCTTCACAATATTGCCCGCTCCGTCGTACTGATAGGTCATGGATGCTCCCAAACGGTTCGTTTCCTTTAGAAGGCGCCCACACGCATCGTACGAAAATAGATACTCGGATACCGATCCGTTTACGATTCCCACTATATTTCCCACCCCATCACGCCTGAATCTGCGCTCTTCGATTCCTCCACGTATTTCCTTTATCACCCTGTTGCGCGCATCGTATTCGAAGGAGAAATCGATGCCCGGACTGGAACGGAAACGGAGAATATTCCCTGCAGCATCGTAGTCCGTTTCCTGCACAGACAAGCCGTTCTGCTGAATGCGCACAGCCCTTCCGGCCCGGTCGTAATCGATTACGGTTTCGTTCCCTTCCCTGTCTACGATCCTTCTGAGCATTCCCAAAGCGGTATACTCGTACGTCGCGGAATTCCCGTACCCGTCCTTCTCTTCCCTGAGCCGGCCGATCTTATCATAACCGAATTCCCTTGCATTCTCCTTTGCATCCGTGATTTTCAGCAAGGTTCCCCCAGGACCGTATTGAAATCCGAGCGTCCCTCCTTCCCCATCCGTACTTCCGATAAGTCTTCCCATCGCATCGTAGGAGAACCTGCGCTCGTGACCGTTTCTATCTACAATCTTCGTAACCCTTCCCTCAGCGTCATACTCAAAGCGCTTGATCCTTCCCTCATGATCCCGGTCCTCTTCCACCCTGTTCAGAGAATCGTAGCGATACTTCCTTTCCTGCTTGTTTCCGTTGCGGACGAACATGATATTTCCAGCTCTGTCGTATCCGTATTCCAGGGTTCCGCCTTCTGGATCTCTGGACAAAATAAGCCTCCCCAACGCGTCGTATCCGTATGTGTGAGTATTGCCGTTTTCGTCTCGTATCCATGCTATGTGTCCGTTACCCGTATACCCCAACCATTTTTCCGTTCCATCTGCATATATGATACGGGATACGAGCCCCTGTGCGTTGTATTCGTATCTTGTTTTGTTTCCGATGCCGTCCGTTTCCGCTATAAGCTGCCCCGCTGCGTCGTATTCGTACACCACCCTCACCTCCGAATCCTTACAGGCGAATTCTTTCAAATTGCCGCACGCATCATACCCGTATTCCAGCAGGACCTCTCCGCCGATGTCTTTTCCGATCAGCTTGCCGTCCTCGCGGTACCTGTATACAACATATTCGCCTTCGGCGTTCTCGACACGGATGAGCAAGTGCCTTTTATCGTATACGTAGAAAATACTGTTTCCCGCCTCGTCAGTCTCCCGGATCAGATCTTTCCTCGCGTTATACTCATATACCTTTGACTCACCGCCCTGTAGTATCTCCTTGACGATTCTGTTGTCTCCATCATACTCGTATTCCCGTACCGCCCCACATCTGTCCTCGTGCCGGATGAGGTTGCCGACACTGTCATAGGTAAAACGTTCAGCTTTACCGAAAGGATCGTATGTTGCGCTGAGGTAACCGTTTGCATCATATGAATACAGAAATGCGTTGCCTCTCCCGTCTATCTCGCGTTCTTTCAACCCTGCCGACGAATATCTATATGAAACCGTTGAACCGTCGGGAAATTTCACCGAGATCGGATTCCCTCCCCGATCGTACGTGTACTCCGTATAGTTTCCTTCCCTGTCTTTGTGCATGGTCACATCGTGTTCCGGTCCGTACCACCAGCGTTCATCCGTTCCATCCGCATAGCGGATTTCGGTCGTGTTTCCGTATGCATCGTAAGAATACCCCTTCGAGCGGCCGAGAGCGTCCGTTTCCACGGAAAGCCTTCCTTCGGTATCGTAGGTTTTGCTCGCGATGCTTCCATCCGGATATTCGACATGCGTTTCCCGGAATCCGTTGTCGTACCGATGCACGCTCCTGATGCCCGAAGGATTGCGATACACGGTCGTATTGATCACAGGATAGTATTCAAAGGTTTCGGAGTTGCCCTCCTCGTCCACAGTCTTTACGACGACAGGTTTTCCATCCGAAGAGCCGTACTCATACCGCCGCACTGCCCCGTCCGGTTTCAGGATGGTTTGAAGCAGAGAACCCGAATACTGATATCTAATGCAAGAGCCTGCGGCATCGGTGACGGAGATCAGCCGTCCTGCTCCGTCGTACTCGTACCGTACCACCCTTCCGAGCGGATCGACCACTCTCGCGATTCTGCCGTTTTCCCTTTCGCAGCGGAGCGTCCTTCCGAAACCGTCTCTCACCCTGATAAGCTCCCGGTTCCCGTTCCTCAGAAACGCGATCTCGTTTCCGTTTCTGTCCGTCGCACGTAAGAGCGATCCGTACATGTCATACGTGAGCACTGTTCCGTCTTTCTTCCTTCGTTCGAACGAACCGTCTTCCAGCAGGGTAAGCGTTTCCTCAGAATATGCAGCAGGTACGAGCACCGAGCCAAAAGGATAGTAATTCTTTGAACCATCGCCATGTGTCTGCCGACTGTCAAACTCTGGCGCGTTTCCTATGCTGAAAAGCCGGGGCACTCCCTGTTCATCGATGAGCGTGACTGTTCCGTTGCCCGTTCCGGTATAATAGTCAGGTTCACCCCCTAAGAGGCTATACCTGTTTTTCGCAGCGTTCGATTCAGAAAGAAGCGCTTCCTTTTCGAGGCGGTCCGCTATAGTCTTTACGGCTTGCCATTCGCCGTAGAGTTCCTGCACCTGCGAAAATGCAGGGCTCATGTTTGCGAGCATTGTATCGAGGTCAACTATAATCTGTTCGATTCGAGACTGGAGCAGTTCGGTTCTTTCGATTTCGCTGTTCAGCTCTGCGAGTAAGTCCACCCTTTGTTCCGAACTGCTCTGTAACCGTATTGCATGATACAGTGCATCCGAAAACACGATGCTCTGATTTATTTCTGCAAGAAGTCGTTCCGCTGTAGCTCTCTGCTCCTGAAGAGCCTCTCTGTTCGGTTCGAGCATGTACGTTTCTCCATACATACCCGCATATTCCGATCTGATCGATTCGTACGCTTCATGCGCTTGCACCTCCTTTGCCCTGGCAAAATCTGCGGTCTGCCGTGCTCCTGTATTCACACCGCGGACAATCCTTGTGTCGTAATTGAAGCTCCATCCAGATCCCAACGATCCGCAGACAGTCCCGCCGCTTGCGTACAAACGCTGTACGGATAATTCCGCATTCACATACATATACCGGATATCGGTTTCATGCACAACGAGCTCTCCAGTGGCAAGACGAACAGGATCGCCTCCTGTCGGAGAGTTGGGAGTGCTCTGCTGCGTATTGCTTTTCCCGATGTTCCGAGTATCCGTAGCTTTTGCAGAAGCCTCTCCTTGGGCGATCAGCGCTTCGTTTCCAGCTATCGCATTCAAAGCGGAAGCCCCATGCTGCACGAGTACCGCGCTTTGAGCGCCCGATCCCGCACCGATCATTCCTACAAGTTCCTGCTCTATCGCATCCGTATGATTGCCTACTGCCTGCACCATATTCCCGAGCAGCATATCCATGACAATCGTACCGCCTCCCCCTCCGGGTATTCCTCCGGGAGGATCCGAAGACTCGCCCGGAATATAATGAATGCCGCTATCATCGATGATATATCTGTCTCCTGTGGAAGGATCCCGTATTTCGACGGTTTCCGGAAACACACGAGCCGCGAGGAACAGAAACATCGCAATGGATGCGATGACCATTTTCGTCGTATACATGGTCGCTCCTTTTATTCGACTATGAGCTCGTACCAAAGCCTGAATAGAAGGCCGGGGCCGGACGGATATATCGGAACCCAATCCGAATCCTCCACGAAGAGGAGAGGATTCGATACCTGTTTACCCTTGTAATATGCATCGTTATGCGGCATTGGAAATCCGTTTCCGTCCAGAGGAACGAAATGCAGAGCGAGTCCGTGAGCTCTCGGATTGCCCAGGGTTTCGTGCCATTCCCGTATCACCGTTTTTCCTGTCGCCTCCAAGAGCCCTTCCGCTTCTTCGTCGGCGAAGTCGTATGTTTCTTTCATGCGTTCTGCAAGATCACGAATATCAAGATTCAGATCCCCTGGGGTCGTATAAAAATCTTCCGTTTCCGAAAACATCGTGTTCCTCACAGATGTTTTGAGCGCCGGATCGGTAATACTCTCGTATATTTTTCGTGAAAGCCTGTTGAGGGAATTGTGCACTTCTTCAATTGTCTCGAGGTCGAGTATAGAAATCGTTGCTCCGGGAATACGGGACGCTTTTTCCGCAAACGAGGAAAACATCGATGTTGCTGCATCGAAGGCGGTTTTCTGTGTCCCTGCAAGGCGAGTCAGAACATCGTCATACTTCCATCCCTCGTTGGGTACCAGGTCTTCGGAGGCTACCATATATTTCGCGCATCCACGGATCTCGTAAGCGATCTCGAGCATGGCTCCGAAGCAAAGATCGAACCCTATGACAGAAATTCCCTTGCCTTCCAGGGCGAGGCGCAATTCTCGCGTATACATCATATCTCCGCTGCTAGAATCGTCTGCGAGCACGCCTCTGGAAAAACCGCCAGATAGAATCTGCTTTCGCAAGGGACCTGAGCCGATCAATACACGTCTCCTATCCTCGCGCGGCTCGGTTCCATCCCTCCATCCGCTGCCGTGTCCCCATACGACGAGGGCATAGCATTCGGCATCATACGCCCGTTTGCAGAACGAGATGAAACCGGAGAGGGTGAGGGGATCGCCCATGTTCAGCTCCTCTTCCCCTGTTTCGGTAAGCTGAAGTTCCTCCAAAGCGAGCCGTTTCGAAATCAGGTTCAGATTTATGCCTCCAGGATCGTAAAGGACTTCATATGCTCTGACTCCCTTCCAATCTCCGTCGCCCGATATATATCCTTCCGCTCTATCCAGGAGTGCAACCACGCGTATACCAGTACCGGAAAGATCCACTGCTTCGAGTTCGTTCAAATCGAGGAGCGCATCCCCTTCGAGTTCGTTGTCCGCACTCATGTATACCATGAGGGTAAGCGCATTCCTGATGCACACCGCTTTCAGGGAAATATCCTCCTGTACCGTGAGGGAAACTTGGAGCGACCGGGAGGAAACGCCCCCTTCCCAGTGGGAGAATCCGTAACCAGAAACGGGAGACACAGTGACAACTACGTTAGTTCCCCTTTCCACGGGCCCACCGGGTTCGATGAGCACGGTTCCCGCCTCTTCCGGTTCTATAGATGCTGCAACGGTACAGAGAGCGGCTGGTTCTGGTTCTTCGTTTGTGCCTCTGATCTGATCGGCTTTGAACGGCTGCACACATCCCGATACGAACAGGAAGAACACGATGCTGAACGCTGCTGGAAATGCAGGCGGTTCCTGCTTTTCGCGGATCATTCGAGGACCTCCGTCGCGTTGTCATAGGGAAATCTGAAAGCATCCCATTCGTTTTTCCATATGGTTCCATCCGAAAAACAGACTGACTTCGGACGGAAACCTCTGATTCTGACCGGGGATTTCGGTCTATAATGGAAGTATCGATCCAAGCATACAATGAATTCCGAAGCGGTCCCTCCTGCGAGCTCGAGAGACAGCGTCGCTTCGAATACGTTATTCGCTTCGTAGGGTATGGGCACATCTTCTCCGTCAAAGAGGGAAAAAACGAACAGAGCGGAAGAGACATCCCTATCACTTATATTTCTGATTTTCGCGTGCATTCCGACCAGAGCATGATGTCGCGTTTCTCCGATGACGATCCTCAACGTCTCCACGGCAAGCGGAGAAATGTCGTGGTCTAAGATGCCGCAACTGGTACAGAGGATCGAAATCAAGACCGCCGCCAGAACGACGGATACAGATCTGTTCACCATCACAACCGGAATAAACGGGGTTTTCTTCTTCCTCGATTCTAAGAATTCGCAAAAAAAACGAATTGTTTCAGCTTCAAGTCGATATTTGAATCACGGAAAAAACTTCAAGAGTATCCCGGAAATGAACCGAGAATCCTGAGACGCATGGAGGGTATATGGTCGATCAGATTTACATCCGACTTCTTCTCTTCCTCTTGTTCGCCGTGCCCATAACGATTTACGACTGCAGGGAGATGAGAATACCCGACATACTCTCTATGGGAGGAACGCTTTCTATGATGGTCTTGATCGCTGCGCAGAACCCAGCCGTATTTCCGATCCGCGTTGCGGAAATCGCACTTTCCGTACTCTTTCTCCTCTGTATCCGCTCGGCTTCAGGAGGAAGTCTCGGCCTGGGAGATATCAAATATGCGGCTCTCATCGCATCGTTTCTGGGCTTTTGGTTCTGGATCATCGGCATGCTTACAGCCTCTTGCACAGGAATAGCGTGGAAGGCGGTATCGCAGCGTTCCGTAATCTCATCGAGTCGTCCGGCCTTTCCATTTGCGCCGTTCCTCACAGCCGGCACTCTCGTTTCGTATTCGCTTTCAATCTGGAGGATCGCATAAAAAAGGAGAATATCGTGAGAAAGTTTCTGCTTCTCCTGCTGTTTGCAGTCGGATCCGCCAACCCATCGCATCCGCTGCACATAAAACAAATGGAATTCAAAAATCAGCCGATAGCTGACATCCTGTTTGTGCTCGCCGAAGTATCGGGAACATCGATCATCATCGACGAAACGGTGAGCGGAAACGCATCGTATTTCTTTTCTGAAACCGATTTCGAAACAGCACTGAGAGCATTCCTCGCAACGTACAAACTGTTTTACACGAAAGAAAGTTCGATCTATTACGTTTCACGGATATACGTTTCGCACGATAGAGCTGCGGATACCGTCACGCTGAAAGCCGACGATACGGACATCAGGTTGTTAGTGCGGGCTTTGGCGCGTTCGAGCGGAAAAACCATCCTCTTCGATGTTCTGCCGAACGCGTCCCTTTCGGTCCAGACCGAAGGGATGGATATGCATAAGGCGCTTCAGATGCTCATGAAACAGTTCCCCTCGTATACAGTAGAGAAAGATGAAGGATATTATTATATACGCAAACTCGCCCTTGGTTCGGCACAGACGACCGTGCAAAAGCGCATATCCAGCATTTTCGTAGGCGACGATTCCTTTTCCCTTTCGGCCGAGCGGATCCAGCTTTCCGACCTGCTCTCCGAGCTTTTCGAAAAGGCGGATTTGGAATACTCACTCCTCCTCCGCGGAGATACTATTCTGGAAAAACTCTCGTATTCCAGAAAAAAATTCGATGAACTGCTCAGACTCGTCCTCGATCAGGCAGGTGCGGACTACATGAGAATAGGAACGGTCTACTATATTTTCGAAATCCAGAAAAAGGATATCCTTAAGAAACTCAAACTCTCGATCTCTGTACCCCTCATCCATATACCTGTTCAGGATTTTCTGTCCCTCCTCCCCCAGGACGCCGCCTCGAATCTCGTAAAAACCGATAAAGGCACGAATACCGTATATTTGAGTGGAAGCGTCGAAGAGCTGAAACCCGTGCAGGAATTCATAGCGCTGGTGGACAGGCCTATGGAGGGAAAATCATACTGCAGGTTCCAAGCGAAATTCCTCAAGGTAAAAGACATTATTCCGCTGCTCCCGCAGCGGCTGCTCACAGCTCAACCTATTGTTCTGCATGAGAGTAATTCTTTTGTCTTACCAGTTTCCGAGGAAGGCAAAGGACTGCTTCTCGACTACTTGTCGTTGATCGACAGAAAAACGGAAGCGTTCCCCTTCCGACTCAAGTACATAAAAACCGAAGAACTGCTGAAATATCTTCCGCCGTCAGCGAGCAGAGATGAAATACTGGAAACCGGTACGTCCAGTGCATTCTTTCTAGGTTCGGAGGAAAAACGCAGGCGCTTCCTCAAAGATCTTGAAGAGATCGACGTTCCGAAGCCTCAGATCCGATACGAGCTTTTGGTAATACAGTTTCAGGAAGGGGACAACCTTGCATGGGCGCGCTCCTACGAGCATAGGCATGCACAGGGGTACGGCGGAACATCGATCATCGGAAACCTCGCAAGTCTTTTATCCATCGATTTCGACATCATTTCCGTTTTCGGCTACCAGTTCGCAGCGAAACTCAGCCTCGAGTTGGGAACGAACAGAGCATATGTGTTCGCCGATACTACGCTGAACGGTCTGTCCGGACAGGATGTGAAATTCCAGAATACCAACACTTTCAGATACAGAGACACGACAATAGATCCCGATACGATGAAACCTGTCTATACAGGAGTCACCAGAGAGATCACCTCTGGGCTCATCATAGGGATCAACGGCTGGGTTTCGGGCGACGGCATGATCACCATGAGTGTATCAGCCACGGTTTCGAAACGGGGAGCCGATGTTTCATCCGTGACCGGAAACCCTCCGCCTACCTCCGAGAAAGCGGTTACCACCCAACTGCGCACGTTATCGGGGAAACCCGTCATCATAAGCGGTCTTCTTCAGCGCGATGAAACCGAAAGCGTGCAGAAGCTTCCGCTTTTCGCAGACATTCCGCTTGTCGGCTATCTGTTCAAGGACAGAAATGTATCGCGCGAAAACACGGAAATGGTTATCTACATCATCCCGCATCTGGAACAAACTTATAAACCGCTCGATCGTATGGGAAAGAAAATCGAGAGCGTATACCTACGGTTCGTCGAATGGAGAAAAAAATGACAGTACGGTGCGACTGCGACCTCGAACGTTTCATGCCGCTTCCCGAAGGTGAAGAACAGTACTCCCTGGACTACATAGATCGTTTTTCGGTCGTCAAGTTATGCGAATCCGAAGATTCGGTAGGCATCGGTATCTGCGATCCTGAGAATCGCTCCCTTATGGAAAGCTTGAGGAATTATCACAGGAAAGAACCTGTTTTTTTCCATATAAGCAAGACAGAGCTCAAAGCATTCCTCGGCAGAAAGCTCTCTTCGGAGACATCCGGCAAGAATACCGATCGGGCGAAGCGGCCGGAACACATACATCTCGACGAACTCGCGAACGACGCTCCGAATGTGAATTTGGTCAACAGCATATGCATGGACGCCGTACGCGCCGGAGCGTCGGACATTCATATAGAAGCTTTCAGCGACGAGGTGTTGATCCGCTACCGCATCGACGGAATGCTTGTGCCTTCCGGTCGCATAGAAAGACACCGCTTCCCTGCCGTTTCCTCGCGCATTAAGATCATGGCGCAGCTGGACATCATGGAACAGCGGCTTCCTCAGGACGGCAGGTTTACGATGAATTTCGGTTCTGCCTCCATCGATGTGCGGGTCTCGATCGTGCCGGTTGCCCACGGAGAATCTATCGTGCTCAGGCTGTTCAACGAGTCTGTTTCGCGGCTTTCCCTGCCGGAACTCGGCTTTTCTTCGTCCGGTCTCAAAATTCTCAAGAAACTCATCGGCTGCACTCACGGACTCATTCTTGTCACGGGTCCGACCGGAAGCGGCAAGACCACTACGTTGTACGCCATTATCCGCGAACTCACATCGGATGCGGTCAAAATCATCACGATAGAAGATCCGGTCGAGTATGTCATACGCGGCGTTAATCAGATTCAGACGAACGATAAAATCCACTTGGGATTCGATACGCTCTTACAGCGGATACTGAGGCAAGACCCAGATGTCATACTGGTAGGAGAAATACGGGATACAGGAACAGCGGAGCTGACGGTCAGAGCAGCTCTCACCGGCCATCTCGTTCTTTCCACGCTTCATACGAACGACAGCGTTTCCGTCGTAGATAGGCTCAGGAATATGGGTATCGAATCCTACCTCATCGCATCCGTTTTGCGGGGGACGGTAGCCCAACGCCTGGTGCGGAAACTCTGTCCGGCATGCAAGAAAGCGAGGGAACCTCTCGACCGGGAAACCGAAGAACTCCACAAATTCGGGTTGCATGCCGAAACACTTTTTTCAGGGACAGGATGCTCGGCGTGTTCTCATGCAGGATACAAGGGAAGGACCGGTATATTTGAAGTATTCGCGATGGATGATGCAACGGAAACCATTATCGCCTCCGGCTTCGGCAAACAGGAGCTCCGTTCGTATCTCGTGCGGCATGGCATGGAAACACTCGCATTCGCAGGTTTCAAAAAGGCAGCGCATGGGGAGACTAGTATGGAAGAAGTTCTCAAGGAGGTTCCATTCTAATGCCGTGTTTCGAAATTCCTCCTTTGCACACGGGCGGTAAACAAGAAACCGTTCGCCGCGCGCGTTCCGATGTGCCGCGACATCGTCGCCGGAGGTATGACAGAAAAACCATACTCGATTTCACCGAGAGCATGGCGCTCCTGATCGATTCCGGATTTCCCTTTCAGAATGCCCTCGAATCGTATATTGAAACGAATACTGCCAGTAAAGGGAATCTGTTGGGTGCGGAAATCCTTGCCGGCATAAAGAAAGGAACGATGTTTTCCGGCATCATCGCATCTTCGAATTACGGATTTCCGCCCATATACGGAGCGTTCATTCGAATAGGGGAACGTACAGGCTCCATGGAGCGCGTATTCGCCTTTCTCGCGGAATACCTAGGGCGGGGAAAAAGAATCCGTGACAAAGTCCTTTCAGCAGTCATATATCCCGCAGCGGTGCTCGTATTCGCATGCCTCGGACTTCTCGCACTTTCGGTATTGTTCCTTCCCTCCCTCTACGGGCTGTTTGAGCATATGGGAAATGAGGTTTCGGTGCGGATACGCACATCCGCAGCTGCGATGAACATCTGTACTGCATTCATATGGACGTGCATAGGAGCCTTGGTTTGCGCGGCGCTTATCCGTCCGCAGAGCGGAGGAAAACTCGATGCAATACTCCTACGGATGCCTTTGATAGGAAAGATGCTAACAGCTATGGAAACCCTCGCATTCTCCTCCGCCATGGAGGCATTAACCTCCAACGGCCTCACTGCAGCGGAAGCCATAGAAGAAGCATCGAAAGCGGTATTCACTTTGCCGTATAAAAAAGCAATTCTCTGCGTAAGAGAAAAACTGATGAAAGGGAACAGTCTCTCTTCAGCGTTCAAGGAACAATCGATATTTCCCCTCATCCTCTGTCAATGGGCAAGTATGGGCGAACGGGCAGGAGATATCGAAAAAGTGTTCTCGCACATCAAGGCTCTGTACCGGCACGAGATCGACATATGGACGGAACGGTTCATAAATTATATCGATCCGTTTCTGATCATTCTCGTGGGCGCTATTCTTATATGCATCGTTGTAGTCGTCATCGTACCGCTGTTTTCCCTATACGAATCGATTATGCGATAAGAGGAGACGAACATGAAAGAATATACCAAATATCGAGACAATACGCTCTTTTCTCCGGTTTCTCTCTGTAACGCCGAACAGGGGTGGACGTTCGTGGAAACCCTCGTAGTCATGGCTATAGTTCTTATACTCACGGGGTCCGCCACATTCATGGCGTTCAAGTATCTCGATAAGGCGAATACGGTCACAGCGAAGACTCAGATCGAAGCGTACAGTATCGCTTTGCACGCATACCGCATAGACTGCGGAACATTCCCTTCGGAAGAACAGGGACTAAAGGCGCTCTGGGAGAAACCGATACTCGAACCTGTGCCTTCCGGATGGAACGGTCCTTATGTGAACAAAAACAAATTCAGCGATCCCTGGGGAAATGCCTATGAGTACTCCGTACCGGGAGTTCATAACCTACCGTTCGGAATCAGATCGTTCGGCGCCGATGGGAAAGAAGGAGGAGAAGGAAATGATGGAGATATCGCATCATGGGAAATGTGAATTCGAAAATGGCGGTGTTTTGTCGGATTCGCTTGCCGCTTTGTTCATTGCTGCAGCCGCTTTGTCGTGCCTCGCCACAGGGTATAGCATTATACTTCCTGCTTCATCACTTCTGCAGGACAAACTGCTCGAAACCATCGAGCGGGGAAATTCCATCGAGCGCCTTCCCTTGCTTTACGGATCGTGAGACAGCGGAATCAGGCTTTACGCTCATGGAAGCAGCCGTATATCTGGTCCTCCTTTCTCTGCTCTGCGGACTGCTCTACGCAGGCATAGCTTCGCTTGCCGCATTAGGCCGGAAAACGGAAGAGAGGAGTAAACGCATAATCGCAATCTCATCGATCGACGAAACCTTGCGCTCTTCTGTTGCGAGGATTCGTATGCCTTACTGGTACACCCCTACACCGTATATCGGTTCCGATACCTACGCTTCAGTACCGTTTCTCGACGGGGAGCAAGCCAAACGTCTTATCATTCACCGGCAGGGGAAATCGCTCTTCATAGACGACGGGGAACATACCGAAGCCTTCGACTCCATTGAAAGCATTTCAGCACTTCCTTTCGCAGACAGTAACGGCACGATACGAGGCTTGTCCGTACGAGTTATGACATCCGAAGGAATTTCGTGGACAACGGTCTGCTGTTTCGGTTCCGTTCCTTTCCATATTGAAGGTATATATGAACGATAAAGGATCAGCCGCAGTACATGCCGTCTATGCGCTACTCTTCATTTCCTCATCCGTCATCGGGATAGTCTGTATACTCCAGGGGATCTCAGTGTACCGATCCGCTGCAGAACGGAAGCTCCAATCAAAAGAAAGACTCAATGTAAGACTCGAAGAAATCCTGCTGCTCATGCTTGAGGATAGCACCCCCGAATCCGACTCCCCATTCGACGGCTTCTTGCAAGGGGGGAGCCTTGGTTTTTCCATAGACGATGTTTCTAGCGCATTTCACCCTTTCTTGATAGATAAGACTACCTCGGAAATGCTCGAATCGCTCGGCGCTTTTCGGCAAGGGGAATCGGCGGCTTCGTTTCTGCGCTTCAGAGCAGGAAACCTATCGACCTTAGGAGCAGGTCTTTCCCGTTTTTTCACCGAATCCGCCCGTCTCGCATATACAACGGATTACGGATACGCCAATGTTTTTATCTGCGATACAGCCGCATTGTGCGCCATATTCGTTGCGAGGACCGGCTCTCAGGAAAGGGCGGGCGAATTCCTCGCAACCCTCGAGACAGCCCGGAGAACTGCATCGGATAACACGTTCCTCAAAAACATCCTTGGAGCGGATTTCTCCTTGTTGTTTCCGCTCCTGACCGACAGACCCGCCATCAATATCCATTTCGCACACAAAGATGTAATAACCGCCATTCTGACACACCCTGCGTTCGACGTCGACAATCCGCGAGACAAAGCCACACTGCTCGTATCATCCCGGGAACGTAAAGAATTATCGCCGGAAGATTTGAAACAGATTATTCGGGCGCACGACGACAATCCGGTATTTCATTACCTCGGATGCGCTACCTGGTTTTGGAGGATTCGGATTACAGAAGGGAACGTCCGGCTATCCGCCATAGCAGCACGGATTCCCGATAGCGATCGAAAACGATTCGCCATAATCGAAAAGAGGTACGATCCGTGAAGAGGTACCTGTATGCTTCCTACGAACAGGGTTTTGTATACGAAGACAGGGATCGGACTCTTTTGGGAAAAGAGAGAGTACGCAGTTCCGTCGGCATCTTCTTATCCCGCCTCGATTACGACATCCACGTCATGGACATGAACGACTGCGGATCAAAAGACATCCATCGCAACGTCGCACAAAAAATCGGAGGTCTGTATCCAGGACCATTGGACCAGGTCTGGTTCGACTACGCGTTTACAAAAGGGAAAACCATATGCCGCATAATCATATTCATCATACGGAAGGATATCCTCACGGCGTATGAACGGGCATGCATGGGAAAACCTTTCGTATCTCATGTACTCGTGCTGCTCGATAACCGCATACGCGAAGGCATCTTCATATTCATAACGCCCCGATGGAGAGAAACGATCGCTTTTGAGCGAAGCGTAGTCTGTCGCTGCCTCATCTCAAGGAGGAGCGGGAATGTCCGGGAAGATCTGTCGGATGCTCTGGAGGGCTTTAATCCGAAAGACATCCCTATCCGCATCTATGCGCCGGATGAGGAACAGGCCGTTCTCTCGGACAGTCTATCGGCACTAGGGTTTTCGCACGGAATAGAAATCCAGAGCCTCGAGTCCCTTCCGCTCTCCATGAAACAGAGAAAGACAAACCTCTTCAAAAAAGAAAACCCGTTCGTCAAAAAAATACGCATGATAGGGCGCATACTACTCGTATGCGCAAGCCTCGCATTTCTCGTGCTCCCGGCGATCGGATGGAACCACTGCATTCCCTCTGCGCAGCTGGCGAACAGGCAGAATACCGATCGGCCCATATCGGAAACCGCTTCAGGGCACATCGAAGAGGAAATAACAAGAATGGAGCAGACGCTTCGGGAACTGATCCAAAGCGATCGGCCGCATATAACGGAATTTCTGAACGAACTGTCGGCTTGCCTGGCGGATAATGCTTCGCTTATTTCCCTCGCAGTGCAGGAAAGCTCGTTCAGAATCGAAGCACTGGGGAAAAATCCGCTCGGCACTCTATCCGACCTGAAAAGATTGCCCTGCTTCTCCTCAGTGAAAATGGATCAATGCATTCCAGTGAAAGAGCGCAACGCGGAACGCTTTTCTGTTTCAGGAATATTCACAACCGTTCCGCTCTACACAGCCGAAGAAATCATCATACATACCGATGAGGACCTTCTGGTATACCGCGATCGTCTTGCAGCATGCATCGACGCCGTGAAGAAACATAACCTCGGCGGAGGAAGTCCCGATATATACCGAAGCGGAACCAGCATACGCACGATGCTCGTCGAATCGAAAGCGGATATTTCGCGGTATCACATTACCGAGGGCACGGGGGATGCCTTTATCGAGTTCGTACTGAGTATACGTATGGCATCTTTTTTGGATTTCCTGAACACCCTGTATGAACGGGAAAGACCCTTAAGCATTCCATACCTCTCGCTCAAACACCGGGAGGACGGAGACATATTCGAAATCGTTGTGAGGATAGGATATGAAACGGTTCAAGACTCCGCTCGTTGATTATGCATTGATATTGTCGGTGTGCGTATGCGCTGCTCTGTTTTTCTTCGCATCGGGAAAGAAAGTCGACAAAGGAACGGCCCCTGCCTCCGGCACCTATGTTCGGAAAAAAACTATAACCGTCTTACCCGAGCGGCCGGCCATGGACAGAGAGAGGATACTCCGCATGTTCGAAGTGGGAAAACGCGTTACCGAATTCGGAACGCGTAATGCAACCGCTTCAAGGAAAGAACAGCCTGAAGAAGCCCCTTGGATCAGATACGTAGGGAATCTGACGGAACAGGCAGGGGGAAAATTGTATTACTTCAAAAATCTCGCAACCGGAATAATATTTCGCATAACGGAGTCAGGAACCACCGGCGGATGGTCCATCGTCGAAACAAATACACACGGTATGACCCTGCAATCGAACGATGAGCGATATTACGTAAAGATGAGGAATCCCGAATGAGAATTCTTGTGCCGGCTGCGCTGGTGTGTGCCTTCCTATCCTGCTCCACCATGCCGAAAGACAATCCCTTGGATTTTTCCGAAGCACCATTCTTCGGTATGCTCTACGATCACACAAACCATTCAGTATCGAATGCTGACATACTAGTCGATGGAGAAAAACGGGCGGTCACTGACATCAACGGCCGCTTTGTGGTCATAAACCTCGGGAAAGGCAGCCATACTATCACGGTGTGCAAAGAAGGGTACGAAACGCTCGTCGCGCCGGTCGGTTTTTTCAATAGAACGAATGTCGCATACCTGAAGATAATATCCGTAGAACAGCTCATCGAAACTGCTCTAGCATTCATGGACAGCAGGAAGTGGGAGGATGCTTCGGAGTGTATAACGCGCGTTGAACGGATCGAAAAAGATAACGTTCTCGCCCTCTATCTGCGCGCCGCACTATCGTATATGAAACGCGAATTTACCGCAGCGGAACTCTGTTTGAAGACGATACTGGAACTCGGATACGATGATGCGTACGTTCATCTGTTCCTTGCCGATCTGTACGAGTACGAATTGCTTCTTCCGCTCAGCGCCTTGGAACATCTGCAGCGCATAAGCGATACGGCTTTTGATAATGAAATTGAACAGAGAACGATACGGCTGAGGCAAATGTATGAAGACCCACCGTTATGAGAGGCGGGTCGCAAAAAGGAGGAAAACACTCTCAAGCTTTTGCAGGCTGAGCTATCCAGGCGAGACCCAGTTCATGCAGTTTTGAGTCGGTCGGATGTCCGCTCACAGGATCCCATCCGTTGATGCGGTAGTAATGCTCTCTGCATTTGAGAAATGCCGCCTTATCGACCTTTCTTCCGGCTCCAGGACCATCATCCAAAAGAGGATCCTCGAAGAGCCTTTCGGGCAGCATATCGTCATTGCTACCAAACCCCTCCCGTTGATTGAAAACACGCATCATGTTTATTCTCCGCTCGCCCATGAGCATGAGTTCGTACAGCGTGTACTTCCAACCTGTTGCAGCGCTTATACAATCCGCAAGATCCTGCAAGTTGAAAATCGTCCATGTGTTGAAACAGAACTGGCACACAGAGGCGGAATCTATCGCGCTCACGTATCTCTGGGAATAAGAAAAAAGTTTCGCCTTTTCGAGACTGAGCTCGTCTGGATCCACCGGATCGTAGAAACCGAACCCTTTCAGCACCTCGCTGATCGGTTCCGCTCCGATACATCCGTCATGATCGCTCGAAACGTGATCAGGGCCGAACGGATTCAGCGCATAAGCAAGCCCCAGAGATGCCTTGGAGGTAGGCATATGAGCTGGGAACTCCTTTCCCTTGACGTGGACGGCGATACGCTCTGCTTTCGGACCGAGTTTTTTCGCGAGCCGCAACGTTCCCTCCGCTAGTGCATCTCCGAAGCCTTCCCTCTTTCCAGTCATTTCCGCGAGTCTGAGGAAGGAGTCCGCATCTCCGAATTTCGTTTCGATACCACCGGTATCTTTTGTCGTGAGGATTCCCTTCTCGAAGCACTCCATGACGAACCCTATCACGCCGCCCAAGGAGATCGTATCCATGCCGTATTTGCTCGCTATCTCGTTGGCTTTCGAAATGACATGCAGATCGCCGATCAAAAGGTTGGAACCGCACATTCCCACAGTTTCGTATTCAGGGCCACCGTATTTATGCTCTATCTTATAAGGTTTTTCAATGCCTGCTTTGATATCCCGTTTGCATCTGACTGTGCATGCCCAGCAAGTACCTGGTTCTTCCATCATCTCGGTGAAGTATTTTTCCGGATGAATAGAATCTTTCTTCGAAAAAGTTCCCATGGTCCAGTTTTTGGTCGGCAATCCCCCCATAGCTGTGTTAGAATCGATGTTTACATTCGTACCGTATCTTCTGAACAAATCGTAAAATGCTTCGGTCGTTGAGATCGTTGCAAAGTGTTTCGCCATGGCTTTGATCTTCTCGGTATCATGAAATTCCGGTTTCATCTTTCCTCTGACGGCTATCGCTTTCAGATTCTTCGATCCCATGACCGCCCCGAGACCGTTCCGGCCATTGAAATGCCTGAGCTCGTTCGCTATGCCTGCGAACCTGACAAGCTTCTCCCCTGCAGGTCCGATCACAGCGACGCGCACTTTATCGTCTCCGAGTTCCTTCCGTATGGCATCCTGCGAATCACCTGTTATTTTTCCCCATATGCCGGAGGCGTCGCGGAGCTCATAGGCACCATCGTGTATCCAGAGGTACACCGGTTTCTTCGATTTCCCTTTCACGACTATTGCATCGAATCCGGCGAATTTTAGTTCCGGTCCCCAGAAGCCACCCCCTTCGCTGCTTGCGATGGTGCCGGTCAGAGGAGATTTTGCCGTCACGCAGTGCCGGGCGTTTCCGCTTATCGGAGCGCCTGTGAGACAAGAGATTGAAAAGACCAGAATATTTTCCTCAGAAAAAGCGTCTTTTCCTGAAGGCATATCTTTAAGCAGATAATATGCCCCCATACAGGCCCCTCCGATATATTTCCTGTAAAACACCTCGTTCGGTTCCTCGACGAAAAACCGCTCGTTGCTCAGATCCACATGCAGTATCTTTCCGGTGTATCCTTTCATACCATCCTCTCTTCTTGATATCGTCAAATCTGTTCAACCCTGTATCCAAACATGATCCGCTTCGTATATTCTTGAATCCGCTCGAAACCTGTCGTCGATGAGATGGCGTATAACCCACA
>CAZWAS010000015.1:23685-39912 GCA_964631915.1 uncultured Spirochaetales bacterium
CGCCACCTGCGGATGCGTGACATTCGGAGAAATAGCGAGCGTGTCGCAGTTCATCACTTTGTGCACATCATCACCATGGCCGGCAAAACCGAACCCTCCCGCAGGAGAGAACCTGTAATGATATATCTCCGGTTGACTATGATAATGCGGTGGATAACTCGACCACTTTCCGGGCAGATTGATTATTTCACCGAGAGCAAGCTGGGAATACGGAGCATTTGCATCGTCAAATGCTGTACGGATGATGCGCTCGGTCGTATCCTTTGCCTTCGGCGAGGAAATCGTCTGGACCAGTATGTCTTTCGGTTCGTACAGCAACGCTCCGAAATCAGCGGAGTTCTCGGCCCTGTGTACCGTGAATTCGACTGTTTCCGACAGAGCGATGATCGTCACCGACGTATGACCAGGCACATGGAGTACGGAAGGGAGCTCGGAAATGAAGGAAGCACGTTCCACGATCGCTTCTTCGGCCGGCCAGCGCAGGCGGGCCTTTCCCGAAAGGAGTAAAAACGCCTGCTCACCCGCATATTCACACCGATGAACGTCCCCCCTGCGCAGATTCAGCACTCCGAAATCCATAAGCATTTCGCTGTTTCTGCCATCCGTTTCCGTTATCGCGGAATAACCGTGCGGAAACGTACCTTTGCGTCGGATCACCATATGCACCTCAATCCATGTAGATCATCATTTTCATTTTCTCGACAGCAGGATTATTCGCAAGCTCGAGAGCTTCCTTTATGTTATCCAGACTATGCCTGTGAGTGACCCACGCTTCGACATTGATTCTCCCGGATTCCATGAGGTTCATGACCGGTTTATAATTGTTCGCATACCGGTAAATGCCATATATCACCGCTTCTTTCTTGAGGATATCCGTGTACGGAAGCTCCACCGTATCCTTTCCCATGCCGACCAACGATACTCTTCCGCCTTTCCGCACGCATTTGAGAGCAGCTATGCTCCCTTCGTTCGAACCGGAAGCCTCTATCACGCAATCGCAGAGCCTCCCCTTGGTTATCTCTTTGACACGTTCGACCAGGTCTTGCTCAAGAAAGAAGGAATAACTTGCCTCATCCTGGATATATTTCACTGGACACGACTTTCGATCGCGATTTCACTTATACGGGAACTCGATGTACCTTCGGCACTCTATGCGAACACATCCGACGGCTGGAACGGCATACCGGCGGTCACCGCCATCAGCGGGAGCATGCGGGAAATCTCGGGAAGCCGCAATTTGATGCTCCTGGAACGCTTCATCGATACTGACCAGAGGGAAGTCATTTCCTGGCTGAAGGGCATAGCCGCACTGAATATAATGCGGAAATCAAGCGTTATGTGTTTCGGTGGTACCTACGGAGCGGACATGCCCTACACGAGAAGCGACTTGTCGTTTCTCGAAACACGGCTCATACGGGAAATTCTCATGGAACAGGACCTCGGTATCGTACAAAGGACCGAGACTCTAGTAAAAACGGCTTCGGAAAGAATCGATTCGTTCATGAAGTGGCTCACAGATAATAAAGTATATATTGAATATGATAACGACATGCTAAGTGCAAATACTCTGCGATACCAGATCGCTCAATACCTTGCCGTGAAGGACAGACTTGGAGAGCTGCGCGAAGAGAATATAGCAGGAATATCCGTCAAGTGCCATTATGAGATTTCTACGGAAATCGTCGGCTGTACGCAATGCCTCATACCAGCCTTTCTTCCCCTGCCCGAAGACGCGGAAGGAAGAAAACCCATATTGCCTGTCTCGTGTGAAGGAGACATAAACGGACTGCTGAGCCTTGTACTTCTCCACGCTGTCAATCCGGATGTTCCTCCTTTGTTCGGAGATCTCGCGCAGTACAGGGAAGATTTCGTCCTGCTGCGCAACTGCGGTTCTTCATCCATGTATTGGGCCGCCCGCTCGCCCCATATACGCGAAACGCTTGCTAAAACCAGGTTGCTCCCCAACATCCACGGTAGATCCGGGTGTGCGGTCGGATATGAAACACCGAAAGGAGGCGATGTAACCTTTGCCAGATTATTCAGGGCGAAAGAGGAGTTTTTTGTATTTCTGGGGAAGGCTTCTGTCATGCAAGAAAATGCGGATTCTCGATATCCCGACCCGTGGCCTCACACACGGCTCCATTTCGGCTCAAACTTCCGCTTGCTCTTCAAGGCAGCACCGTGCAATCATGGAAGCATTACCGAAGGGAATTGGGTTCAGGAAATCGAAACACTCTGCAGGTACTGCGGCATAAAAATCGTACACTGCGATAAGAACGCAAGCCTCGAAGCATTTCTCGCCGACCTCGCCTCATAAAGAAGGATGCAGATACGCACCCACCGAAAGGAGAATGCTTTACCGAAAAGCGCCCTTGCGTTTTTTCCGGAAAAAAGTGATATTCATCCCCATGATCCGTATTATTCTGAAACCCGGCGAAGAGAAGCGGATTCTGAGCGGACACCCGTGGATATACGCCAATGAGATAGCGAAAACCGAATGCGGTTCCGACTCGGAAGGCATAGCGGACGCTTTCTCCGCGTACGGTCAATTTCTCGGGAGGGGGTTTTTCAATCCGCTTTCCAAAATCGCTTTCCGCATAGCAACAAGACAGCAAGAACCCATCGACAAGGCGTTCATCGGAAAGCGCATCCGCGATGCATGGCATTACAGAACAAAGCTCATAGATACGGAGACTTGTAGGATAGTGTTCGGAGAAGCAGACTTTCTGCCAGGGCTCATAGTTGATAAATTCGGCGATATTCTCGTCATACAGACCCTCGTGTTGGGAATCGACAGATTCAAAGATGCCATTGTGAGCGAACTCAATGAACTCGTACATCCAAGAGGAATATACGAACGGAACGACGTGAAAGTAAGGGAGAAAGAAGGGCTTAAGCAACACAAAGGTTTTCTCTCGGAACCTTTTCCTACGCTCATCACCATACGTGAAAACGGCATAGTAGTTCAGGTCGACATTCGGAACGGACAGAAAACAGGATATTTCCTCGATCAAAAAGAAAATCATGCTGCGATACGGCCTTTTTCAGCCAAAGCGAGAGTGCTGGATGTGTTTTCCCATTCGGGAGGATTCGCACTCCATGCAGCATATTACGGGGCGAGGGAAGTCATAGCGGTAGACAGCTCGAGCACAGCCGTAGGACTACTCGAAAGGAATGCAGAACTGAACAGCCTTTCTTCCGTAATCCGCGGAGTCTGTGCCGATGCATTCGACACATTACGCGATTATACTGTGCGGAGAGAATCCTTCGACCTTGTCATCTTGGACCCTCCGGCTTTCACGAAAAACCGTTCCGCACTTCAAGCGGCCTACAGGGGCTATAAAGAAATAAACCTCCAGGCAATGAAGCTGCTCAAACCCGGAGGGTTTCTCGTAACGTGTTCCTGTTCCTACCATATGAAGAGCGATTTTTTTCTCTCCATGCTGAAGGATGCGGCACACGATGCACATAGGCAACTGCGTATTGTGGAAATCAGGGGTCAGGCGAAGGATCACCCTGTGCTTGCAGATTACGAGGAGTCTCAGTATCTGAAGTGCGTATTTCTGCAGGTCCTGTAACTCTCGATCCTTCCCGATTCTGCACCGGACCAGACTCCTGGGTACCATAAGGACCTTTCGTAACGACTTTCATCTTCCATCTACCGGTCAAATAGTAAACGAATGCGATTCCGAACCCCACTCCCCAACCGATCGGTACTCCCCACCAGATACCTGTGGTTCCCATCTTGAGCTGTATGGCGAAGAACCATGAAAACGGTATGCGCACAACCCAAAGCGCGAAGAGGGTGACGAACATCGAGAAGAACGTATCCCCCGCTCCACGGAGCACTCCGCTCGTCATGAAGAGACTGGAAAATACCACATAGAATCCTGCGACAATGAGCAAATATTCTCCCCCCACGGAAATAACCGCCTGATCGTTGCTGAATATTCCGATAAGCTGATTTCTGAACAGAATGAGCACGGCGCTTATTGCAACGCACAATCCTCCAGACATGAGAAGCGTCGCTAGAAACCCTTTTTTCACCCGTTCAGTCTTGCGTGCGCCTAAATTCTGCCCCACGAAGGTGGACAACGCCATTGAAAGGTTCATTGTAGGCATGATTGCGAAAGACTCGAGCCTCGAAGCCGCAGAGAAGCCGGCTATGACGTTCGTTCCGAAAAAATTCACGATTCCCGTCAATGCCATCATGCCTGCCCCCACGAGAGTCTGCTGGATGGCGGAAGGAAGTCCGATTCTGATGCTCGTCTTAAATATATCCCAATCGAACGTCATGTTTCTGAGATCGATATGGAGCACTTCCACCTTCGATCGGTTGAGGTAGAAAATGCAAAGCACGAACGAAACTCCCTGAGCGATCACCGTAGCCCATGCGACTCCTGCCACCCCCCATTTGAATACGATCACGAACAGAAGATCGAGAATTATATTCACGATCGTCGCGATTATGAGAAAATACAGAGGAGTCTTCGAATCTCCGAGGGCTCTCAGGATAGCGCTCAACGCGTTATAACCGAACATCAGAATCATGCCGGCGAAAATGATATTCAGATACACTTTCGCATCGCCCAGCACATCGGAAGGAGTACCCATCAGTCTGAGAATAGGTCCTCCCAGCACCAGGCCTAACGCCGTTATGGCTAGAGAAGCCCAAAAAAGGAAAATAGAGGTCGTATCGATGGTCTTCTTCACTTTTACCATGTCTTTGGCGCCGAAAAACTGCGAAAGGATGATGCCCGAACCCATCGACAGACCCAGAATCATGGCAATCATGAGAAAAATGATGGGAAAACTCACTCCTACTGCGGACAAAGCTTCTTTTCCGACGAATTGTCCCACCACGATGCTGTCAACCATATTGTAAAGTTGCTGAAACACGTTTCCTATCAGCATAGGAACTGCGAAATTGAAAATCAGTTTTGCCGGATTTCCTTCTGTCAAATCTTTCATGCATACTCCTGTAAAAGCGAAGAAACCTAACTATATTCGGATAAAAAAAATGCATCAAGGGGTGGGAGACGATTCGCGTATTATGTCTTCTTCCTTTGTTTTTCCCTGTACATGTTGTCGTCCGCTAGCTGAAGAAGTTCTTTCACGGAAAGCCGGTCATCTTTCGAGAAATGGGAGAACCCCCAGCTGATGCCGATCGAATAGGAGCCTTCTCCTGTCTTCTGCAGCGAAAGATAATCCTGTACGCGCTGCATCACCTGTTCCGCATTTTTCTCGGAACACCGGGGAAATAGTACGATAAACTCGTCTCCTCCCATCCTGCACACCACATCATTGCCTCTGGTATGCGACTGAAGTGCCTTCGCTACCTGCTTGAGCAACTGATCGCCTTCCCTGTGGCCGAACTTGTCGTTCACGGCCTTCAGATCGTCCACATCTATGAAACAGAGGGTAAACTCCTCGTCATAGGTATCCACCATACGCATAAACGACTCCAGCATTTCAAGGCCAGCCCGCCGGTTATACGCTCCCGTCAACTCATCGGTTCTGACCTGCTTTTCGAGCATTTCTTCAAATTGCTTCCTTTCTTCTATTTCGAGCTGTAGTTTCCCCAATGTCTTCGTCAATTCGCGATTGAGCCTGGTGACATCTTCGATTCTCCCCTCGAGCTCGCTTTTCCCATGCAATGCCATTGTCCTCATCACAAACTCCTGATATGTAACCCTCTCCTGCATGATCGCCATGAAACTTACGGCAACTATCGCAAGCGCAGGATTAGAGAAAAGAGTCCAATCGTTCCATGGTAATCTAGTTGCGAAAAAAAGAACGGCACACAAAACGATAAACGGACCGGCTATCAGATACGGTATGTATTTCCTTGCACCGCCGGCGAATATGAATGCAATGAAAATATCGACCAGCAGACCGTTCAGGACTCCGATTCTCAGATTCGATTGACTTTCGGGCATCGAATACACGATCAATACCAACCCGTTCATCATGCACATAAATGTAAACAGATTTATCATATGGAAAGGAACGATGCATTTGATATGTTTTTTGAGCACCGTAAAAGAACCGACGATGAAACATGCCATCCCGGCAAAACTGACGCCACGCCATATTAAAGATTCGTAACCTTGAAACAGATACAGGTCCTGAATGCTGAACAGCACAAGGAGCGGTATGCCAACCACCGAAAATAGCCTGCCGAGCATCAGTGTTTTTTTCGACGTTTCGTTACTGTAATCTCGTTCGAGCGCGCTTTTATCGTGTTCCATAACGTACACTCGCAAATATGCATACGAAAACCGTATTGAACACACGATCATCGTAGTTTATTTCTTTATTGCTTTTATGTATATCCGATACGGGGCAGGGTAACCTTCAATTGTTTTCGACTTGTCGGCCGGATCGAGAAAATCCTCAAGAGATTCGGTCCCGACCCAGGGTGTTCGTCTCTGCTCATTCGCATCGAGTTTGATGACGCAGAAAGTTTCCGGAGTATCGAATCCGGTTCGTTTCAACATATGCTCCAAAGCAAGCGGCGTAGGGAGAAACCAGTATCCCTTCGCTTTCATATAACGTTTGTCGGGTATCAGGCAAACGGGAAGCTCTCCAGCTATACCCGCACTCTCCACAATCGCAATACCTCCTTTTTTCAAGCAACGGCATACCTGCTCGAGGGTATCTATCGGATTTCTTCTGTGGTAAAGAATCCCCATGAAGAGAACAATATCGAAAAAATCCTCGAACAATCCGACATCTTCGACCCCCATCAGTTCGTATTTGATGAAAGAAATAGGGCAGAATCTCTGGTTCAGGAGAAAATTGAAATAATATCTCTCCATCGGTTCAAATCCGACTACAAGCTCCGGCTTGTAAGGAACCATTCTGTACATATAATACGCGTTATTGCACCCGATGTCAGCAATTTTTTTCCCAGACAAATCCCCCATATGAAGAACTATTCTGTTCCATTTGAGATCGCTTCTCCATTCGCCATCTATGCGGATGCCGAAGTATTCATACGGCCCTTTCCGCCAGGGCATGAGATCCTTCAAAGAGAATCGAACGGTCTGCATCCGTAAGTTCGTGGGTTCTTCCGATCCGGACAACCTCTTGCTCGAAGTCGCAGTCCGCAGCTCTGAAGACAGGAAGCCTTGCGAGATTCCTCCAGTAGTGTTTCAGGTACGGCCTTTTGAGCGCAGCAGCAAGTTCTCTTTTTCGTTCAAGGATCGCATCGTAGTGCGGCAGGTTTTCCTTAAATCGTTCCAGGTAACGGTCCGAGAGATGGATAGCTGCATAGTCTTCAACAGTCGGATGCATAATCATCGCTTCATACAGAGAAATGATGTAAAATTGTACCAAGAAAAAAATATGTCCACCGATGCAAAACCGGCGGAATAGAATAGGCTTTCTTCTTCTTTAACGTGATACGGAATTAATATATTCTCAAGAGCATCCCGTTTCTGAGAGATTTCCAGTTCGCTGTAACCGTTTCTGCGTTTGAAATCATAGTAGGAATTCGCGAATATCCTACTCACATCCGTGCTAGACTGAAGCATTTTATCGCTCACTATGAGTATACCGTTGCGGCACAAACCTCCGAAAACAGCATCGATCAACGTCTCGCGTTTCAAAGGATCGATGAACTGAAGCGTATAATTCATGATGACGACGGATGCCTGTTCGAATTGCTCCTCTACGATGTTTCCCTGTCGGATATGCGTATGGCCGCGGCTTACTCCTGCACGTTCCAATTTTTCGCACGCCTTATCGCACATGGCCTGCGAAGAATCGATACCGATGATTTCGTATTCTTGAACGGCAGCATCCCGGAATGCATGGGCAAGAAGCACAGAAGTAGTACCGGTGGAGCATCCCAAATCGTATATCCTCGTTCCATGTTTAAAAAAACGCAAGGATAGTTCAACGATCATGCGTTGAACCTCTTTATAGAAAGGAATGCTCCGTTCGGCCATATCGTCAAAAACCGCAGCCACATTTTCATTGAATTCGAAAGGTTTTATCGCAGAGAGTCGTTTTTTGAAAAGTTCGTCTTTTTTCATATGAGCGCGGTTCGACAAAGAAACGGATCTCAGTACAAAAAAAAGTGGGAATATACGCTATCCCCACTCATTATCAACTATCGAGTATATAAGTCATGCTGCAATGTGAAGGCTTCAGAACCTCTGTTCGAAACGGTCGGAGCGTTCCCGTTTGCCGCCTTGCCAGCGGTTTCCTGCGTTGAATCCTCCACCGCCCCCCCCCGGTTTCTTGTTCTGTGCCAGATTGACTCTCAACTGGCGTCCGTCAAGCTCCTGCCCATTCAACCCCGCTATAGCCGCCTGTGCAGCGTCTTCGGTCGTCATCTCAACAAAAGCAAATCCTCTGAACTGTCCAGTTGCACGATCAGTAATCATGTTAATCGATTCGATTTCACCGAATTCCTTGAAAACCTCTCTCAACTTGTCCTCTGTTGTGGCATAATTCATGTTCCCAACATAGAGTTTCTTGCTCATACTACCTCTTCCTTTATTTTTTACACACAGCCACAGGGCTGTAAATTCACCTCGTGCATAATAATATTATAGTAAAGAAACCATCACTCTGATTGTTCATGTCAAGATTTGAAAAAGGAAGATAGGACTTACCATTTTTTAAACCACAATACCCAAATCCCAAGCCTTTACTATAATGAAAATAACTATCTAACTTTAACACGGTTTTTTTTCACTGTCAATTCGAAGTTTTTCCATAGGGTTTCCGATGCGATGTGATATATTCATTATTATGAAATTTGCCGTATTGATCGCTGCTTTTTTACTGTGCCTGTCCTTTACGTTATGCGCAGAGGGACAGGAAGATCCATCCAGAGCACAACCCGTTCTCTCTCTTTCTCAGAAAAAAATTGGAGAGAAAAATATCGATATATTCATCGTGGTCCCATCGGGAGAGAAAACGAATACCGAATTTCTTGAAAACTTCCATCTCTCTTCTCAGACAAGCGCCTTCTTCTGGTCTTCTTTCAAAATGCGGGGAAAAACTATTGTCTACGATTCCGATTCCCAATACTCGACAACGAGCAAAAAACAACTTGAACCCGCAACAGGAAAAGGATATACCATATACAGATACTCATTGCGCATACGCGGCGAAGAGCCTGTAGAGATGACGAAGGAAAAAGCGTATTCTGTCACGTGTACTGTGGCGGAGCTCCTTGCATCGAACCAGCAGCCCGTACCCTGCATCCTCGAAAAAGCAGTGAGAGCGAGCAGGAAAAAGGAAGGGACGATTCGGTTACAATCCCTCTCATACGCATCCGGCACGTTCTCCGCGCTGGTGGAAATACGATAGAACTTGATACTCGAAAAGAAATGGCATACTATACCAGAGCGACTTTTTATCATGGTCAATAGTACGATGATCATTTTTCCGGTCATTTCTTTGGTCGGATGCATTGCGTATCTCCTGATGGGCGTTTACGGTTTAAAGCTGAACAAGAAATCGAGCCTGAACCATGTCTTCTTTATCATATCCGTCAGCGGATTTCTCTGGGCATTCGGAATTTCTATGTTCTACCTTTCAGCCGACGAAACGGAATGCTGGGCGTGGTTCACAAGATTCTGCATCGGCTTTTTTATGTTCCCCGCCGCTGTTCTCCATTTCACCCTCGTTATGACGAAAAAAACTCAGGGTATGCGCGCATGGTGGCCTTATGTGTTGCTGTACATTCCTGGCATTTTCTTCACGCTCGCCGTCATAACAGGCTTAGGACCTTACATTGTGCGAGGGTTCGAAAGAAATGCCTCGGGTTGGCACCCGGTGTATGCCACGGATCATCCTATGTATTGGGTGCTGAACACATATTCGGCAGTGTACACGATTACGGGAATCATCAGCATCTTCCGCTGGAGAAAGAGGGCAAATTCAAAAAGAGAAAAAAAACAGGGGACAGTGATTTTGCGCACTGCTGTTCCCTGCTTTGTGTTGAGCTATGTCTCCGGATACATACTTCCCCAGCAGAATATCTACTATTCTCCGCCTGTAGTTCCCATACTCGTCATGATATGGCTCGCTGGCATATGGTATGCGATGTCGAGGTACAGACTCATGGCACTCACCCCTGCAATAGCAGCGGATAGCATCATTTCAAAAATATGGAACCTCGTGCTCCTCATAAACCCCGACGGCCGCATCATAAAACTCAACTCATGGGTGGAAAAACTGCTCGGATACACAAAAAACGAATTGATCGGGCGGCATTTCTCCGTGCTCGTGGATCAAGTAAGTATGAATGAAATCCTTTCCCTTCATTCCGAATCAGAAGAACCGATACCGAAAGAAATCGATTTCAGGGACAAAAAGGGCATTGCCATCCCGTTTCGCATATCCGCATCGCCTGTACAGGATGAAGCCGGGGAACTCATCGGATTCGTAATCGCAGGCCAAGATCTCAGACAGACCAAGGCGTTGCAACAGGAAATCGAAGAACGGAAGCATGTGGAGGAAAAGCTCGCTCAGGAAACCGAACGCCTTTCGGTCACGCTTCGTTCCATTCAGGAAGGTGTTATAACGACAAATAACGAGCGGCGGATACTCCTCATGAATAAGGCTGCCGAGCGCCTGACCGGATACACACTTGCGGAATCGGAGGGAAAGTCGGTCCTCGATATCCTTTCGTTCAAGCATTTGCAAGGATCCGCCTTCTCTATTCAGGACATACTGGCGGACGCCTCGGGAAAGGCAACTCCTGTTGAAGCGATTCTCATTTCGAAAACCGGCAAAGAATGCATGATCAGCTGTTCCATACATCCAATATACGATGCGGACAGCAGGAATACAGGACTGATCATCGCACTCCGCGATATTACGGAAAGCAGGAAAATCGAGGAAATTCGGCAGAGAAACCAGAGGCTCGAATCGCTCGGGCTCCTTGCAGGAGGAATAGCGCACGATTTCAACAACATCCTCACTTCGATCGTAGGGAATATCTCGCTCGCAAAAATAAATATGGACGAAGACGATCCTGCATTGCCCATTCTGAGAGACGCCGAGGCCGCTTCTATGCGGGCGAGAGATCTGACGCAAGAGCTCCTCACGTTTTCACGAAGGGGAAACCCGATAAAAAAGGTATCGAACATTTCGAATCTCCTGCAGGAAATCGTACCCTTTCTCATCCGCGGATCGAACGTACAGTGCACTTGTACGATTCAGCCCGATCTCTGGAACACCGAAATCGATCCGTCGCAGATGAATCAGGTTATCAACAATCTGATAATCAATGCGCTTCAGGCAATGCCCAACGGCGGAATGCTCGACATATCCGCCGAAAACATCGATAACGCCATGCGATTGATTCCTCAGAACACGAACCAGCACAACAGATTCATTCGGATTGTCATAAAAGACACAGGAATCGGGATTCCTCCCGAGAACATCGAAAAAATATTCGACCCCTATTTCACGACAAAACCGACAGGTACTGGTATCGGACTTTCCATCGTGTATTCGATCATAAAGAACCATAACGGCTATATCTTCGTGGAATCTGTACCTACGAAGGGCACGAATTTCTCCATCTACCTACCCGCCTCCGATTCGTGCGCTGATATGGAGAAAAAACCTCGGTTGAAACCGTTTGAGGGAAATCAGAAGATTCTCCTCATGGATGATAATGAAATGATTGTGCGAATAGCGACGAAAATGCTCGAACATCTCGGCTTCCAGGCGGAAGGCGCCCGCGAAGGGCGTGAAGCCATTCAGAAATACAAATCGGCTCGGGAATCCTCATCTCCGTTCGATGTGGTCATCATGGATTTGACCGTGCCGGGCGGCATGGGAGGCAAAGAGGCCATACGCTACCTACTTCAGTACGACCCGCAGGCGAATGTCATAGTATCCAGCGGTTATTCAAACGATCCGATTCTATCGGATTATGAAAAATACGGCTTCAAAGGTGCGGTGAACAAGCCGTATTCTCTCGAAACATTGAGTCAGGCCATAGGATCAGTTCTTTCTTCGTCGGAGCAAAAGCCATGCTGATAATGCCACACGACCTTTGAAAGCTTGGAAGGAAAGGGATTCCGTTTCGTGAAATCCGGGAGCCAGGCATTTTCCGCTTCGTCCGCCTCCGACGGATCCTGAATGAACCCTTCTTCTATGCCCAATTCGTCGAGATAATCCAACACCTCTTCGTATTCTCCTTCGGAGACTCTGTGCGTCGCTGAAAAAAAACAGGAAGCGCCGTATCCCGACTGTATGGGCGTGTACTGCATCATGACCGAAAGGAGCGCTACTCCATACAGATGAGCCTTAAACCATTCCAGCACCTGCTTCGTCGATTCGATGAGACCGGGAAACACGAGATGCCGGACAATGACTCCGCTTTTCATAACGTCCCCTTCGAATTTCAGAGGCCGTTCCTTCGCCATGAAAAGCACAGCTTCCCGGGTCGCTTCCGGATAGTCTTCCGCGCCGAACAGGTTTCTCGAAAGCTCGGAATCAAGGGTCTTCACGTCGGGGAGATATACGTCGAGGTGGGGGTGGACAATGGAGAGCGAGCGAACTTGCTCGTATCCCGAAGAGTTCCACAATACGGGGATCGTAAGGCCGCGAGCCTTCGCTGCTATCAGGCCTTCGGCAATGGATGGTATGAACTGTGTACCAGTCACAAGGTTTATGTTCACCGCGCCGTTTTGCTGCAGCGAAAGGCAAATATCGACGAACTCCTCCGGTCCGATATCTTTTCCGATGCCACCTCTCGATACTTGGTGATTCTGGCAAAACGGACAGCGGAGCGTGCAACCCGAAAAAAAGATCGTACCCGAACCGCCCGCACCGACGACCGGTGGTTCTTCTCCCTTGTGGATGACCGCGCATGCCGCTCTCAGACCGGCCGGACTCCCGCAGAATCCGTACTGCCCCACCCTGCGGTCAACGCCGCAGCGTTTACCACATAACGCGCACGATACATAATACTGATCGTATTTTATCACGGGTGCGTATCAATTCTCCCGAAGAATTTCTGTATCGTATATCGTTTCGAAGTACTGTTTATGCTTGAGCTCCTCTGTCGCAAGGCGCTCAAACAAACCTCGGATTCTACCGTCCTGAGCCTCCAAACCGAGCTGCGTATACAGATCGTACGAGCTCTCTTCCCGTTTCATGGCTAGGATGAGAATGTCCTGATACCCGAGGTTTTCCACGGATGTCGGCGCGGATACTTGTTCGCTGATTTTCAGATTCTCAATCCGCGACGCAGCGAATGACGGAGCTCCGTTCGCTTTGACATCTTCGAGGATTGCCACATGCGTCTGTTCCATATCCTCGATTTCCTTGAGGAATTTTTTCCGCTCTGCGAATTTCGCGATTCTCTGGAGAACCTGATAGAATGAGACCGCTTCTTTCTCCCTGGAAATCGCGAACTCGATGATCGATTCGAAACTGTTCAGTACCATAGCATCTCCCATACCCAACTATTCACGACTTTTCGTTTATTGACAACCCCCTCAAAAGCCGGGTATCCTGCTTCTGCTCACAAAAAGCCGGCGTGGCGAAATTGGCAGACGCACCAGACTCAAAATCTGGCGGTGGCAACACTGTACCGGTTCAAGTCCGGTCGCCGGCAGGCGAATATCCAACCTCAAAACAGCACACCTGCAGAAAGGGATGGCACGAGCCCTCCCTCGGAAAAATCGCGGGTGAACACATGCATCCATTCGATACCCGCTTCGAGGAAGATATGTTTCGTCGGAAAAAACTGAATGGAACCCCCTGCGGATAGGTACGGATCGATGCTGCAGATTTCCGATCCGGTTGAACCATCGTACTCGAATGCGTGATGGCTCAGAGTTAATCCGCCTCCTATCCTGCCTGCGATCGAGAACGCCTTGGAGAACAGATACTTATAAATGCCGTTCAGCCCTATCAAACCTATCTGCGAATCGATAACAGCGGTCTCTATTCCTCCTTTCATGAGCCGTCCTCCGATCGCCAATTCAGCACCGAAATGTCCGTATGGCTGCTTGATGAAGTACGCTGAAAGTCTGCTCATTGCGCTTAGCGGGAAAAATGATCCGGGCCATGCTTCCGTGTACCATGCATCATAAAGCGGGACCCAGGGAGCGAAACCGACCGAAAGAAGCATATCCACCGGCCTGTAACGGACAACGAGCGCGTTGGGAATCGTGACCGAAAGCCCTCCGGGATTCGTAATCACGAGGGTATATGCGCCGGCCGACAGACTGTCCGTAGGGAATACCACGCTTACCGTCGAAGTACCATTCCGCTCAAGTTCCTTCCCGATGACGGGCGGCTCCGAAGCCGTAACTGCGTGCAACGCTATCGTAGCACCAGGCGACAGATTTTCTCCAGAGAGCGTGACCTCAGGCTCGAGGTCGTCGAGAAACCACGCATCCCGCGAGAGGCTCGCTATGCGGGGAATCTCCGCCTTCCGCACCGTCAAGCTCCGCCACGGCAGCTCCAGTTCAGGTTTCCCCAGCAGGTTGTAGAGCACAATCCTGTATCGGTACTCGCCCGGGCCCAGATTGAGCTCGAGCACGGGGTGTTCTATCTTCCATACTGCAATATCCTCACCTGCGGCACTTTGAAGACTGACTTCGTAGTAGAGGACATTCGGATCTCCCTCCCACCGCAGCACCTGCGTGAAACGCGGAGTTCCGTCGGGCAATAGCTGAAAAGAATACTCCCCCATGTTCTGAGCATAAAGTCGCGACGCTCCGGCGAGAAAAAGCATCAGCATCGCAAGGGATGCGGAAGTCCTACCTGCCATAGAACGTATCTCCCGGGGTGCTCAGAGCTGGAGCGGCCAAGTGCGGCAGTTCGACTCGGAAACCCGCCTCAGCGGCCCGAACAGCCGGAATGGTTCCTCCCTCTCCGTCGCTCCCCTGCGCTTCTACGCTCCAGCGAAACTCGCCACGATCGAGGACCGTAAGATCGTCGAGAAGATAGGTATTGGTCGAGAGGAGTTTCCGACAAACCACACGCTCCGGGTCCCCGCTCGCATAGAGGCAGAATACGTACCGCGCCGCTTCCGGCACTGCCTCCCAGGAAAAACCGATGGATTTCGTCCCGCGAAGCTCCGCAGGACCGAATACGGATCCTGCTGCAGGAGTAAGCAACTTCGGCTCCGGGAGCTTATGCCGTACGAGAATAGCGGCCGGAACCTCGACCGAAAGACCTCCGGGATTCGTCAGCGCGATGGAATATTCTCCGGCAGCGAGAGATCCTGTGGGGAAGGATACGCTCACCGACGACGTTCCGTCGCGTTCCGCCTCTGTCCCTGCGGCAGGCTCCGCCGACGAACCCCCTCGCTTCAACACGACGCTCGCGCCGGGAATCAGATTTTCTCCCTGCAGGGTCAGAGAGATCTGCGAATCCTCGATGAACCACAGTTTCGGCTCATAGCGCGCAATGCGCGGAATCTCGGCCTTCAGCACGGAAAAACTCTGCCAGGGAAGTTCCTGTTCGGGTTTTTTCAAAAGATTGTAGAGCACGATCCTGTATCGGTATTCGCCTGGGGTCAGATTGAGCCTGAGCAGGGGTTCCGTAACCTTCGACACGAATATATTCTCGCCCGCTCCGGTTTGCAGGGAAATTTCGTAGTACAGGACATTCGGATCCGCTTCCCAGCGCAGCACCTGCGTGAAGCGCGGCGTTCCGTCTGGAAGCAGCTCGAAAAAATATTCCCCTGTTTCTTCCGCATGCAGAAGCGGCGCACAGAGAAGGCAGCCGACGAGGAGACAGACCGCGTTCAGCAGGGGGAATCTTCTTCTATCTTCCGTAAAATTTCTCCTTTCCCTTAGGCGCCGGAGCAAGAAGCGGGGGCAGATCGATGCGGAATCCGGAGACAGCCGGCTTCCCATCCTGTTCAAGCGCTCCTTCACTGTCGAAGGACCGCGCGGTGACGGTCCACCGATATTCGCCGTTTTCGAGAACGGAAAAATCATCCAGCTCGTACGAGGGGTCCGTAAGCGCGTCCGATAGAACAACAGGAATCGAATCGGCACCTCTATACAGAGCGAACTCGTATCGCGTTGCCCCGCTTACTGTGTCCCATCCGAAGCGAAGCGAAGCGAGGCCGCGAAGCTCCGCAGGGCCGAAGCGATATCCCGAGGGAAGATCGAGCCGTTCCGGAGCAGGGAGCGACGGAATCGGCCGGACCGAGAATCTGTTCGGCCGTGGGGCGGAAATGTCGAATCCGTACAGTTCCGCCTTCACCGTCCAATAGTA
>CAZWAS010000015.1:39959-46989 GCA_964631915.1 uncultured Spirochaetales bacterium
GCCGCGCAGCAGGATCTTCCGGAACTCGGGATCGCTCGCGACGATAAGCTCCGCTCTCTCGGGCTTATCGGGCTGAGTCCAGGAGAAACCTACGCCGTATCGCCTGGCATCGAGCCCCTCGATGTACGCCCCATCGGAGGGGGAAATCAGGCCCAGCCGGGAGATATGCTGTACGGAGAAATCCGTCCGCCCTATGTACCCGATGAGACGGGTAGAGCTCTCCTTGTCGAGGCCGAAAGCTTGGAGGAGAACGCAGTAATTCCCCTGCGGAAATCCGCCTAACGGGAGCCCGATCTCCCTGCCTTTCAGCGTCCCTGTGTAGCGCAGAACTTCAGCTCCCTGCTCAGGGACAAAGCGCAAAGCGAACTGGTAATAATCCGCTGCAGGAACTTCGTCCCAGCGGAACGTATAGGTATCCTCCTTTCTGAGATAGACCTTGCCGCCCGGGATGGGAGTCACGAGCCGTGGTTGGCCGAGAGGATCGACGATGCGGAACATGCGGGCTTCGGTCTGATGAAGAGCAGAACCGTCCGCGTTGAGAGTTTTGATCCTCCAATACCAGATTCCGGGCTCCCACTGCTTGCCTATGATGGTGCCCGCCTCTGACTGCTCTTCCCAGGCCACTGAGGAGAAGGCAGAATCGGCGGAAAGCTGGAACACCGCTTTCGCCTGAAGGTTCGATTTCCAGGAGAACCGGGTACTGCCGATGAGCGAATCAGCGATCGTATACCCGTCCGGAGGGAAGGAGAGCTTCACGGCGAGAGCGCCGTCCACGCCCCGAAGCCGCCGCGACTCGGAATACGGAGAAAAGTTTCCCTCCTGATCCTTCCACCTCACAGCCCAGTTCCAGACTCCGGGGGTTTTGAGCGCATCGGTATCGGAGTCCGAAAGCGTCATCCAGGCTCGGCTCGAAGTGCGCCTTACGACGGCTGCTTCCATATTCCGCGATCTGCTTACGCACACTTCGTACTCAACGGCTTCGGGGTGAGGGAACCAGGAAAACGATATCCCTTTATCGGCCGCTTCCTGCACGAGAAACATGGAATCCGCAGCGGGCATGATCGGAGAGAGGGCCGTCATATCGGGCCTGCGGCTTATGACGAGCGTCCTCACCTCGCGCTCCGCCTTTTCGCCGACAAGCTTCATGGCGTAGAGAGGCGTTATGCGCCAATACCAGGTGCCTTCGGAGAGGGAATCTACCGTTATGCCTTCCAGGTTCGTCCGATCCCTGCGGACCGGTTTCGTGAACTCCCGGTCCTGAGCGATTTCGAACAAGTAAGCCGACGCGCTCTCCATCCGAGTCCAGGAAAAGCGAACGGAGGGCAGATTCTTTCTGAACAGCACCTCGGCGCCGGATACGGGCAGTATGGGCTCTGGCGGCTGCTCCGCGTACACCGTGAAGCGCCTCGTGGCGGAGACAGTCCCGTCCGAAGCGCGGAGGCGCCAGTACCAGGAACCGGGTTCCATCGCGAGTTCTACGGTGCTACCGCTTGCCGGCGTCGATACCGCGAGGGATTCGAAATCCTTGCTCTCGGACACTTCGAGCGTCGCATCGCCGAAAGCCTCCCAGGAGAAGGCGACTTCCGGCTTCCCCGTTCCTTCGGAGAGAAGCCGCGCATTCTGCTCAGGGAGAAGGGGGAGGATGGTGCGCTCTACCACAGTGGCTGTCCCTGTGGATAGGTCGATCTCCAGCTCCTTGGACCGATCCACGGTCTCGCTGCTGCCGTCTGAGCTCTTTACGGCCACCTCGCCTGCGGAAACTTCCACGGACAAGCTGTCCCCGCTCCTGCTCAGAGAGGCGCTCGAAGATTCGGACAGAGCGATCGTCTTGCCGCCTGCGCTGATCGTATAAGCTGCGGCGCCTTTCTTCCGCGCTGCGGCAAGATCGGAGCTCTCCGCTCCTTTCGCACCCGAAACCGAGATACTGCCTCCGAGAAACTCTACTGTCCGATCTTTGCCCGAGAACACGAGCCTGAGCATGCTGTTCTCATAGATGTCCAGATCGATACCGTCTTCGAAGCGGACCGTTGCTTCGGAGGATTCCGTAGTTCTGAGCGTATCCGCCTCGTAGACCGGACTGTTGTTGCGTATCCGCTCCCATGCGAGTCCGTTCCTGAGCCTCCTCGTAGCGTTGAGTTTTTTGAACACGATGGTCCCCAGGACCTGTTCGTCGCTCCGCACGGTGCTCCGTCCCCGCTCTTCCAGATACAAGTAGATCAGAACAGAAGAGAGGAGAAGTACTGAGGCCGTCACGGCAACGTCACGAGCCGACAATCTCATACTTCGTCTCTTCCTTATCCACATCGACTTTTGCCTCTGGTTCGGCTATTCCGAGAAGCCCGCGGACCTCGCTCAGGGTCTGGGGGCCCGGAGCGTCTTTGAAATTGATGAGGCTGTAGATCGACAGTTCCCCGGTCTTTCCTTTGACCTTGATAGCAGGCATTTCCTTGACCGTCATCTCTTCCTTAACAAGCTCATAGGTGGACTGAGAGACGAGTATGTCCGTGCCGAAAGGCTTGTTGAGCGCTTCGATGCGGCTCGCGAGGTTCACGGCATCTCCGATCACCGTGTACTCCATGCGCTGGAGGGAACCGATCTGCCCAGCGAGACAGGGTCCGGTGTTCACGCCGCACCCGATTCGGATGAGCGGTTTGTCCGGTCCGCCGCGGTCGCGGTTGAACTCTATGAGGGATTCCCTCATCATGAGCATGGCGCGGATAGCCTGGAGCGCGTCGTCGCGCGGGGAACCGGCGGATACCGGGGCGCCCCAGACAGCCATGATCGCGTCCCCGATGAATTTGTCCACGACTCCGCCGGTCGCCTCTATGCAGTCCACCATGCGCGTCATGTACGCGTTGAGGAACTCGACTACCGCCTCAGGCGCGAGCTTCTCCGATATGGCGGTGAAAGACCGGATATCGGAGAACATGATCGTGGCGACTTTCCGCGTGCCGCCGAGCTCCAGGTTTCCCTTGAGCGCCTGCTCCGCTACAGCGCGGTTTACGAACTTGCCGAAGGTCTCCTTCACACGCTCGCGCTCTGCCAGCCCATGCCCCATGTGCACGAAACTTTCGGTGAGGAGTCCCAGCTCGTCGTGCGTGGTCGGCACGAGTTCGATCTCGAACTCGCCCGCTTCGATCCTCCGGGAGGCGGACACGAGGCTCATCACGGGCCGTGTCATGGATCGCGAAAAAAACCACACAGCGAGGATCGAAAAGAGAAGGACTACCCCGGCCAGGTACAGGTTCTGCCGCGTCACTGTCAGGGCAGCTTCGTACACGAGAGAGACGGGAATGCTCGTAGCCACGCTCGCCTGCCCCAGCTTGAGCTTCCTGAAGGCTCCGAGGTTCTGGACTCCCGCCTCGTCCCTATAGCGGACCTGCATGTTGTCCATGGGGCTCGAAAGGAGCCTGGAAACGAGTTCCGTGCCGCGGTAGTTCGCTCCCACCCGGACCTGGTCGAAGTCCGGATGCGCGATGAGTTCGCCGTCGTACCCCACGGCATAGGTCAGGTTCGCCGCTCCGGTCTGGACAATGGACTGGAGACCCTCGGTGGAAAAAAGCACGATCATCGCATTCTTCGTGCCGAAGTCCCTATAGGGGAAAACGAGCATGGCAGCGGGAATGCCGAAAGCAGTGCTCGCGTTCGCGAGAATGCTCTCCCCTTCTTTCGCGCGCTCTACGGCTTCTTTCTTCGATTCAAGATAGGGCTCGACCACGGACTCGTCCAGCTCGTTCGCTACGAAGAACTTCGCATTGGAGATGTCCCGCTCGCCCGGTACCCGAATAAAGGCGACCTGAGGATTTCTGGCAAGGTAGGTGGAAATGGCGGACTGGACGAAGGTTCTGTTACCGGCGCTCTGCCTGAGTATGTCGAAAAGGGAAAGCGCTCCCGAATACACCGAGCCGATTTCGCTCTCCATCTGCGCAGCTACTACCTGGCTCAACGTGAGGGCATTGTCCTCAGCCCTCGCCCGCGAATCCTCGGAGAAGAACCAGGCGGAAAGCCCTGTGACCGTTCCGGTGGAGACGATCACGATAGCGGAGATGATTCCGATCATTTTGACGACGAGGGGGACTCTGACGCGCCGTGCCTGCTCCTGGATATCGTTTTCTGTTTTTTTGATCCGTAACATTTTTCGCTCCCAATCCATACTGCGGACTTTTGCCCGGCATATCATTCTCCTACGATACTACCTGCGTAGGCGCTCCACCCTGCTGCAGCTTTGTACGTGTCCACACTGGCACTAGGAACATAGATGGTCCGCCCTCCGGCGTTACCGGTGAATGCATCAGTTCCCAAAGACGGCGGAGTCGTTGCCTGGACATGCACAGCAGCCAAATTGCTGCAGGTATAGAAGGCATACGCGCCGAAGGAAGTTACCGACGAAGGGATGACCACAGATGTGATGGAGGGTACGCCTCGGAAAGCGCCATAGTATATGGACGTGGTCGACGACGGGATGGTATAAGCTCCCGCCTTTCCCCCCGGATATTCCAGAAGCGTAGAACCGCTCTTGTTGAACAACACACCGTCCTGCGACGAGCATACGGGGTTGGCTGGATCCACATTGATGGCCTGCATAGCATAGCAATTCTCAAAGGGCACTTCACGAACCTCTGTGACAGAGGCAGGGATGGTCACCGAAATAAGGTGCGTGGTGCCGTAGAAGGCGTACCCCCCGATATAAGTGACCGACGGAGGGATAACCAATTCGGTCAGGCTTGTGCACCAAATAAACGTATACGCAGATAGCGTAAGGAGCGTCGGGGGAAGGGTCAGATGAGTCAGGTTGGTGCAATTCTCAAAAGAATGGGCTGACAGAACCGTCACGGGATTGCCTCCGATATGGGAAGGGATGTCGAGGCTTGTAACCCCGGTGGAGCAACTGGTAATGGTGACGGCTCCGCCGCTCACGTTGATAGCCACGGTTCCGCCCGGCACAGTGAGGGTATAACTTCCGCTGCCGTATGTCCCCGGGCTTGCCGATATGCTCACGCCCGGAGAATGGAGCCCGTCCCCATCGACCGCCTTGACGGTGAACGTGTAGAGCTGAAAATCGACAAGCCCGGATACGACTGCGGAACCGATTCCCTTTCCCACAGACACGGGACCGCCGCCATCGTACTCGATGAGCACCGAAGCGAGATCGGCGTCGCCAGGATCGTTCCACGAAAGCGTTACGGCACCGGCACCGGTCACAACAGCGAGATTCGTTACATCGGAGGGGATGTCGCCCCAGTGCGCGTACAGGATGATGTCCTCAGTCCCCATAGGGAAACTGCTCCCGGCTGCATGCGGAGTGCCCGATCCGTCGGCCGCTGTGTTCCAATTGATGAAGCCCCAGCCGCTCCTCGAGAGGCTCCCCTGGCCTGAGGCAGTCACCGGAGCCCCGCTTCCGTACACAGTGGAATCCACAGGCGCGCTCCCTCCGGTGTTCCCGTTGCCGTTGTACGTTACCCGGTAGCCTTTGCTGAAGGTTACGCTGTACTCTTTCACGATCGTGCGGTCCGGAGCCGTCACCCGTACCGTGAGCTGGTTGCTTTCAGCCACTGCGAGGCTGCCCGATGCGGCTCCGGAACGGATTTCGGTGAAAGAGCCGCTGTTCCAGGAATACTCAAGGTACTGGCCGGATATCGATTCGGTCGGAACGAAGGTAACGGCTGCGGGCAGGCCCGCTATGGGGCCCAAGCTGTATGTGAGGGTCGAGGAATCGAAGGCGAACGACAACAGGCCGCTGTCGAACGCGAGCCCTGCGAGCGACGCGTTGTTTTCGAAAAACTCCTCGGCTGAGAACGCCCGCTCGGACACCAGGTTCCCGTCCCCATCGACCCAGGACCCGCTCTCGTAGCCCGCTGTCACGATCAGCTTCTCCCGAAAAGTCCCTGCGAGAGTCCCTCCCGCACCACCGCGCTTGAACGTAAGCACAAGAGAGTAGGTTCCGGTAGCGAGATTCGTAAACTCGAAGATTCCCGAACTCCTGCCCCCCGCAAGCGTCAGCGAAGGCGTCGCTTCTGCTGAGGTCTCATCGATCCTGCCGTGCGCATAGTCGATTCCCAGCGAATCCGGGAAGCTGAAGGCAAACCGTACGCTGCCGATCGCCCCTGCCGGAACGAATGTAAGAGACACTGTCACTGGGAGGGCAGCTCCTGCGGTCAGCACGACATTCGCAGCGCTGCCGGAGCCGATCTGGACTCCCGCGCGTCTCGCTACGGCCGATATATCCCAGCTCCCTACCGGAACGCTGAAGGACAGCTCCCAGGGGGAGCTCGTGATGATCTGGGAGGCGGGCGGGGCATAGCCGTCGTTGCTCGTGAGGCTCACTTCGATTTCATCGATCTCGGATAGAAAATCGGGAACCACTGTCTTCGCGCCGTCTGCTCCGGGAAAGGCCGCGCTTACCTTGAGCGTCGCGAGCCGATTATTTCCGCTATCGAAAGAATTCCAGCACGAGAAAAGGAGCAATGTCGATAGAATCACGATCACATTCCGTTTCATCCGACCATCCTCCTCAATACGTAACCGTCACCCGGATCGAGCCGGTACACGCGTATCCGCCGTATACGGCATCCGCATTTATCATGTATTGACCCGGCTGCTTGCCTGCGGTGTCCCACGTCAACGTCGATGTCGTCTGTCCCACCTGCTCCGCGTTGTCCACGTACCAATGCCAATCCGTAGCGAGCGGAGCGAACGGGGGCAATGCCGAGAGCACGAGGGGAGTACCGCGCTCCACGCTCACCGTAGAGGACGAGAAGAAGATCGCTCCGTATGAGGGATTCATGGTGAAAGTGATGTTCATGGTGTTGTTCTGTACCCAGTGCGCGTACAGGATGATGTCCGCAGTCCCTATGAAGAAACTGCTCCCGGCTGCATGCGGAGTGCCCGATCCGTCGGCCGCTGTGTTCCATTCGATGAACGACCAGTCGGCCCTCACGAGCGTACCCTGATCTGTGACAGTTACCGGATCTCCGTTTCCGTACACAGTGGAATCCACAGGCGCGCTCCCTCCGGTGTTCCCGTTGCCGTT
>CAZWAS010000015.1:47089-47254 GCA_964631915.1 uncultured Spirochaetales bacterium
TCGGGAACCACTGTCTTCGCGCCGTCTGCTCCGGGAAAGGCCGCGCTTACCTTGAACGTCGCGAGCCGGGGATGCGCCGCGTCGAAAGGATTCCAGCAGGAGGAGAACAGGAGCATCGTTGCAAGAAGCAGGATCGTATTCCGTTTCATCCGACCATCCTCCTCA
>CAZWAS010000016.1:0-44111 GCA_964631915.1 uncultured Spirochaetales bacterium
GAGCACACGTGACTGGAGTTCACGTGTGCTAGCAGTGGCAGCAGGTATGATCATGCGAAAAGATGACTGGCTTGTCCCCGCTTTCCGCGAGCTCGCTGCGTGGCTCGCCAAAGGCGCGACCATGAAAGATGTATTCCTCTATTTCCGGGGGAACGAAGATGCATCCCGATTTCCAGGAGCGCAGAATATGCTTCCCATTTCGGTGCCTATTGCGTCGCAGATTCCCCACGCTGTGGGCATTGGATTCGCAGTAGCGCACAGGAAGGAAGACAAAGTAGTGTTCACGTTCGTAGGGGAAGGGGGAACCTCCCAGGGGGATTTTCACGAAGGGCTTAATTACGCAGGAGTATGGAAAGTGCCACTTGTGTGCATCATCCAGAACAACCAGTTCGCCATATCAGTCCCTGTTGCCGGTCAATCCGCTTCGAAAAGCTTTGCGATCAAGGCTGTTGCATATGGCATTCGAGGTATACGGGTCGATGGGAACGATTTTTGGGCCATGTACGATGTGCTCGAAGAAGCTGCGCAGTATGCGCGAAGCGGCAACGGCCCTGTGCTCGTGGAAGCGATCACGTTCAGAAAAGGGGCGCATACCACGTCCGACGATCCTTCGAAGTATCGAACAAAGGAAGAAGAGGAAGCGTGGGAGGTTCGAGATCCTGTAAAGCGGCTCAGGCTCTATCTCGAATCCAAAGGGCTGTGGAACGAAGAACAGGAAAAAACGCTCATCGAAGAATTCGAGAAAGACATAGACAGGCAGTTTTTGGAAGCGGAATCATATGGTCCGTATAGGCTCGAAGATGTGTTCAAGCATATGTATGCGGACATGCCCCAGGATCTCGAGGAACAGAAGCTTGAATATGAGAAGTTTCTCCGCTGGAAAGAGGCCCGCACATGACCGTGATGACAATGGTGCAGGCGATCAATAATGCTCTCGAATTATCCCTCGAAGCCGATGAACGGGTAGTTGTGTTCGGAGAGGATGTGGGCAAGGAGGGAGGCGTGTTCCGCGTGACGGAAAATCTCCAGAAAAGGTTCGGAGAGGATAGGGTGTTCGATACTCCTCTCGCGGAATCGGCTATTGTGGGGACGGCTCTCGGCATGGGCGTCGCAGGGCTCAGACCCATTGTGGAGCTTCAGTTCTGCGGCTTTGTATATCCCGCATTCAATCAGATCATCTCGCACGTTGCGCGGTATAGGAATAGGACTAGGGGACGGTATTCGGTTCCCATGGTCATCCGCTTTCCCTACGGAGGCGGCATCAATGCGCTCGAACACCATTCTGAGAGCATGGAGGCGCTTTATGCCCACATTCCCGGCATCAAAGTCGTTATCCCCTCCACGCCGCACGATGCAAAAGGACTTCTCCTGAGCGCCGTGGCTTCGGATGATCCTGTGCTCTTCATGGAGCCGAAACGCATTTATCGGGCCATAAAACAGGAAGTGCCCGAAGAAGCGTTCACCATTCCGCTGGGAAAAGCGAAGGTGTTGCAGCAGGGAACCGATGTAACAGTAATCGCCTACGGTGCAATGGTCAGGGAGGTGCAGAAGGCCTCCGCCATGGCGAAACAGGAAAACATATCTGTGGAAATCATCGACCTGCGCACCATATACCCTCTCGATAAGGAAACCATAGCGCAGTCGGTGAGAAAAACCGGAAGACTCCTCGTCGTGACCGAGGAACCGAAAAGCTTCGGCACTGCAGCTGAGATCATAGCCGTTGCGAACGAAGAGGCGTTTCTTTCCCTGGAGGCACCGCCGAAGAGACTTGCAGGTTTCGACACCATCGTCCCTCTCCCACAAGGGGAACATTTCTATATCCAGGATCCGCTTCGTATTTTTTTCGAGATCCGCAATCTCGTTTCGTATTAAAGGAGCCGACATGAGGTATGTGTTTGCATTTCCGGATATCGGCGAAGGGATAAGCGAAGGGAAGCTGTTCGAATGGTATGTGCAGAAAGGCCATGCAGTGAAGACCGGCACGCCGCTCGTCCGTATCGAGACGGATAAAGTGGTGACCGATATTCCTTCTCCGAAAGAGGGGACGGTGGTGGCGGTGTTCGGAAAGCCGGGAGAAACGATTCGGGTCGGGGACCCTCTCGTGGAGCTCGACATCCATGACGTGAGCGGCAAGGACGCGCAGGACATTGCACATGAAAAACCGATCGTCAAGACCGAAGAACCCGTGGGAGAAAAGAGTTTCGGCGTTGTCGGAACCATCGAGGTCGCTGGAAATGCGGCGTACCTTCCTCCAAGCGAAGAAGGGCTTGCCCGGAGGAATCAAGAAGAGAAAAGCGCGAAAAAAAAGGCACTTGCTACTCCTGTTGCACGCGTTATGGCGAAAGAGCTCGGCGTAGACATCGACCTGGTCCAGGGGACAGGTCCTGCGGGCAGAGTTACAAAGGCAGACATACAGGCTTTCCGCGAAAAGAGCAGGAACGCTCAGGCAGGAGCCGAGGTATCGCATATGCTCGAGGAACCGAGGCTCGTGTTCGAACCTCTGTCCACTGTGCGCAAGGCAATAGCCCGAAACATGACGGTTTCGAAGCAGAATGCCGTACACATGACCGTACATGACGAAGTGGAGATCTCTCCCCTTATCGCTGTGCGCGAACGGTTCAAAGCCTCCTATGCGGAGCGAGGCATCAAACTCACCTACCTCGCTTTTATTGTCAAGGCTACGGCCCTGGCCCTCAAACAGCATCGGGCATTGAATGCCGAGATCGATATTCCGAACAGCCGCATGGTGTACAAGAACTATGTCAACATCGGCATTGCCGTGGATACGGAGGCGGGCCTTCTTGTTCCCGTTATCCGGGGCGCGGATTCCCTGTCCATCCGCAGCATAGCCGAAGCCATAGAGTCGCTGAGCGCGAAAGCGAAAGAACGGAAGCTTTCTCAGGACGACATGAAGGATGGGACTTTCACCATAACGAACTACGGAGCGGTCGGAGGAATATTTGCTGTTCCTGTTATCAATTTCCCGCAGGCGGCCATACTCGGTGTCGGAAGAATACAGAAAAAACCGGTGGTGGCAGGCGATTCGATAGCAGTGGGAAATGTCTTGCCCTTATCGCTCAGCGTGGATCACAGGATTGTGGATGGAGCTGAAGCCACTAGATTTTTGAACGAAGTGCAGGGGTATATCGCAGACCCTGTTTCCCTGTTCATGGAAATGGCATAGGGGGTGTAGTATGTATGATCTTCTCATCATAGGAGCAGGGCCAGCAGGGTATGTGGCAGGCATCCGCGCCGGCCAACTCGGTATGAAAACCGCTCTCATCGAAAAAGAGCACATAGGCGGCATGTGCGTGAATTGGGGCTGCGTTCCTCTCAAGGCGCTCATGCACAGCACCGACGTGCTCAGAACCGTCAGATCCGCAGCAGGAATCGGCATAGGGGGCATAGATGTTGATCGCCTCTGCTATGTGTGGAAGGATGCCGCACGCAGGGTGCAATCTGTTATCGCAGCAGTGACGTCGGGCATACATGAGCAACTGTTCAGGAACAGCGTGGAGCTCGTTCAAGGAGAGGCTCGAATTCTATCCGAGCATTCCGTGAGCGTTTCGAACAGAACGCTCGAGGCTTCATTCATGCTCATCGCAACAGGTTCGATGCCCGGGAAGCTCCGGTTTCCGCTCCCCGAAGCGAAAACAGTTAGTCTGAATCGGCTGCTCTCACTCGAGACGCTCCCCGATCCTGCCGTTGTATACGGCAGTGGTCCGGTCGCAGTGGAACTGGCCCAATTCCTCGCAGGAACGGGGAATGAGGTGATCCTTCTGAGCGATGGAAAGCCCTTGTTGGCGAGTGCCGACGGGGCGATTTCCGCTTTCATGGAGAAGCGACTGAAGCAGGACGGCATACGCATACTGCAAGCGCAAGACAATATCGGGTTCAGGGATGATCGGCTCATGGTGGCAGGAGAAGCGATCCTCTTCGACCGGCTGATACCGTGCGGCGCGAGGGAGGCTGTGCTGCCACCTTCGAATATCCCTTTCGATACGGAAAACGGAGCTCTCGCTGTGAATGAATACCTGCAGACGAACTATGCGAATATCTATGCTGCAGGAGATGCAACAGGACGCAGTTTCCTCGCACATGCCGCCTCGGCCCAGGGACTCTACACTGTGAATCGCATGAAGGGATTCAAGGAGCCCTATGTTTCGCAGAGCCAGCAACTCAATATGTACACGTATCCGGAGGTAGCCCAGATCGGGCTTACGGAGGAAAGTGTTGAGCAAGCCGGTTTTGAGTATGCGGTTGAAACGCTCCCCCTTGCCTCCAATGCGAAAGCGCTCATAGAAGGGGACACCGAGGGATTCGTGCGTATCCTTTATGAGAAGCGCTTTGGAGAAGTGCTCGGCGTCCAGATCGTCGGCCTCCATGCCACGGATCTGATCGCAGAAGCGTCTGCAATTATGCAGGCCGAAGGAACTATTTACGATATAGCAAAGATAGTTCACGCCCATCCCACGGTTTCTGAAGTGTTCATGGGAGTCGGTTTCGGTGTAAAGGCGAAATCTCTGGATTTCTCGGAGAATCGAAAGGATTTCTAAAATAGTCCGCTGTTGGCGCCGATGTTTGTAAGGAGCAGAGGGAGGCGCTATGATACAGTACAAAGTGAAGGAAGGGTCGGGAGTCGATACCTACCTAGAAATCGTCAAAGAATACGAAGACGGCTTCGATGTTCTCATAATCTCGGTGTGTGATAATTACAAGAAAGAAACGACGGAATACATGAGCCGCAAGCTCCTCGAAACCTGCCTGAGGACAGGATATCTCCAAAAGCTCGACGATCTGTCCGCAGCGCTCATCAGTGCATGAGAAGGCTCCTCCGAAAGTCTTCTCGGAGGAGAACCGCTTGCGCATTTTTTCGAGTTTTTTGTCGGGCATTTCCCCGGCAAACACGGCATGTGCACGGCTCTCTCGCCATGAATGAATTCGCCATCGCCTCTCTTCTCTGTGGGGAGGGCGATTCCCTATGGTATACTTCATATACTTTTTTGAATTCCCTGCGAACCTCTGTTTCGGCCACCTTGTGTTATTTCATGCATAGGAATCGATCGGTGATTCGGATCTGACAGAGGATGGCCTCTTTTGTGTTGACACAAGTCGAAAAAAGCATTATTATTGCTATTAACAAATATTGCTAATAGCAATTAAATGCGGAGCACCATGCGCATAAGTCTTATAGAAAGCATACTCACCCTGAAAAGCAAATGTACGTTCGAAGAGGATATTGCTTCCAGATACGATCTCACGCCGAGGGAAGCCGCTTGCATCCACGAGCTTGGGAGATATCCGGGCCTCACACCGTGCGAACTCTCGAAACATATGGCCCTTTCTCCTTCCAGGGGAAGTCGGATCATCGGTACGCTGCTGGAAAAAGGGTACATCGTGAGCGAACCTGTACCGGGCGACAGGAGAAGCGTGGTGCTTTCGCTTTCGCTGAAAGGGGATGCGTGCTACAAAGCGCTGGAAAAGGAGCGAGCTCTGTGCGAAAAAAAACTCAGGGACAAACTGACGGAAGAGCAGGCTCATTCCATACAGACGAGCATAGACACGCTCATCTCTCTCATCGAATAACGCCAGAAAGGAGCTTGGTATGAAAGAAATCACTGAAGCGGTCAACGCACGGTATTCCACTTTATCCGAATCATCGTGCTGCCTTTCCTGCGGAGGAGCCTCTGCGCTGAGCGCTCCGAAGGAAGGAGAGATCTGCGTGGATCTTGGGAGCGGCAGGGGAACGGATGTGATCCGGCTCGCGGATAAAGTAGGGGAGACAGGGTTCGTGATCGGCATAGACGTGACCGACAGTATGCTGGAAAAAGCTCGACAGACTGCGCTGAAAATGGGAGTAAAGAATGTCGAGTTCCGCAAAGGCGAACTGGAGCAGCTTCCTGTCGAAGATGGAGTTGCGGATCTGGTTGTTTCGAATTGCACGATAAACCATGCTGTCGATAAAAAGGCTGTGTGGAAAGAGATTTTCCGGATTCTGAAAAAAGGCGGCAGGTTCGTGGTAAGCGACATCTATTCTCTCGAAAAGGTGCCGGAAGCATATGCGAACGATCCTGCAGCGGTCGCCGAATGCTGGGCAGGAGCGGTGGAAAAGGATGAATACCTCGCTACAGTACAGGATGCTGGATTCATAGGAATCGCAATCCTCGAAGAAAGCGCTCCGTATGAAAAGGGCGCCATTCGGGTTGCGAGTTTCACGATAAGCGGGAAAAAGGCGGCGGTTTGCTGCTGTTCACATTGAGCCTAAGGAGGCGATACATGAAATCCCTCATCAGGAAAAAGTCGGTCATGGCGCAGAACACGGCCCAGTGCTGTGCGAAAACCTCGATCATCGTTGCAGGGTGCCACGACTGAACCTTTTCGCGCTGCGGTTCGGCCGCAGCGCGTTTTTTAAAGAGGAGCTATGCGTTTTTCCAAACACAACATACTAGGCAGGATCAAAGATTCGGGGTCGTATTTCATAGTCAATTGCCTGTCCGGCAATGCGGATATCCTCACAGCGGAGAAGTATGAGGAAATTCTGAGCGGGAAATTGACGGACCTGGAAGAGTATGAAACCAAAGGTTATCTTATGGATGAGAAGGAGGAGGAAAGGCTGTACAGAAAGGCCTATGTGGATTTTCTCGATGCGCGCGAGCGGGATGAAGTGCAGCTTTTTTTTGTTCCGACGTACGATTGCAATTTTGCCTGTGCGTACTGCTACCAATCCGCGTACGGGAACAAGCGGTCGGAGTGGAGTACAGAAGTAGCGGATGCATTTTTCGCTTACATCGAAGACGCATTCTACGGGCGCAAGAGTTACATAACGCTGTTCGGCGGAGAACCGTTGCTGCCGGGAGAAATAAATAAGAAATATATAGAATATTTTTTGTTCGAGGCTGAGAAAAGAAGGCAACGGGTCGCCATAGTGACCAATGGCTATACTCTTTCCGAATTCAGTGGGATTCTTGATCCTAAGACTGTTAAAGAAATCCAAGTCACGCTCGACGGAACAAACGATACGCATAACGCACGAAGATTCTTGAAAGGAGGAGGTCCTACGTTTGATAAAATCGTGCAGGGTATCGACGATATGCTCGAAAAAGGAATACCGGTCAATCTCAGGGTTGTGCTCGACAAATCGAATATCGACGGCCTTCCGGAGCTTGCAAGGTTCGCAATACGAAAAAAGTGGACGGAAAATTCTCATTTTAAGACCCAGCTTGGAAGAAATTACGAGCTTCATTTTTGCCAGAAAAACCCGGATGCGCTGTACGGCAGATTGGAACTGTATAAGGATGTTTACCTCCTCGTTCTGAAACATCCCGAGATACTCGAATTCCACCGACCTGCTTATTCCGTTTCGAAATTCCTTTTCGATAACGGCAGGTTGCCTGATCCTCTCTTCGATTCGTGCCCAGGTTGCAAGACCGAATGGGCCTTCGATTATACGGGGGCTATTTACTCCTGTACCGCGACTGTGGGTAAAACCGAAGAGCGGCTCGGCACATTTTTTCCAGCCGTGGAGCTGAAGGAAGATGCCGTACGAGAATGGCAGAATAGAGATGTCCTATCTATCCGGGAATGCAAAGACTGCCGGCTCGCGCTCGCCTGCGGGGGAGGATGTGCCGCTGTCGCGAAAAACAAAACAGGCGCCTTGAATTCGCCTGACTGCAGACCGGTACAAGAATTGCTTGAAATGGGAATATCCCTGTATTACGGGAAAGGAGAATACGTATGAGCGGAAAGATAAAGGAAATAGATGCTTCTCAGTTCGAGAGCGAAGTATTAAAGGCGGATCGTGCAGTGGTGGATTTCTACTCCACCGAATGTCCTCCGTGCGAGGCGCTCGCTTCCAAATACGAAGGGCTGAGCGAGCTGTATGGGGACGACATCAAGTTCATAAAGATATTCAGACAGGGCAACAGAGAGCTCGCTGAACACCTCGGGGTGACCGGTTCTCCGACGGTTCTGTTTTACAGAGGGGGAAAACCGGTCGGAGAAAGGCTTACAGGAGGAGTGAAGCGGGCTTCGCTTATGAAAAACTTAGACGAACTTCTCTCTCCCGAACGGGCGAAAGAGCTGAGAAGCGGAATCCGGCAGAAACGGACAGACTGCGATGTCCTCATACTCGGAGGAGGTCCTGCTGGGCTCACTGCAGGCATCTATCTCGCGCAAGCCCGGCTCGATACCGTCATAGTGGACACGGCGCTTCCCGGCGGATATGTGGCTACTACACACCAGGTTTCCAATTATCCCGGTTTCGTGGAGCCGATTGCCGGGTATATGCTTGCGCACACGATGTCCGAACAGGCGAAAAAAGCGGGTGTAAAATTCCGTTCTGCAGTGGACGTATCGGATATAGATTTCGAGAAGAAAGAAATCCTTATCGACGGAGTCGAGCGCATCCGAGGAAAGAAAATCGTCATAGCCACAGGTTCGACGCCGCGGCCTCTCGGTCTGAAAGGCGAGAAGGAATACAGGGGGAACGGGATTTCTTATTGCTCGACGTGCGACGCCAAGTACTTTTCAGACAGGGATGTTGTGGTGATCGGAGGAGGCAATTCGGCGATAGAAGAATCCCTTTTCATCGCGAAGTTCGCGAAGACTATAACGGTCGTGCATCAATTCGCCGAGCTTCAGGCGAACAAGCTCGCCCAGGAGAAAGCCTTTGCAGAAAAGAAAATACGGTTTCTTTTCGAACACGAACCGCGGGAATTCATCCGCCACGGTTCCATGGATATGGAAGTCGTGGTGGAGGAATTGAGAACGGGAAACAGAAAGAGCCTCAGAACGAACGGAGTGTTCATATTCGTAGGTTTCGTACCGAACATCGGGGAGTTCAAAGAGGCTTTTACGCTCGACAAATGGGGGTATATCGTGACCGACGACGAGATGAGAACGAATATCAAGGATGTATATGCCGTCGGAGACGTGAGAACCAAATCCTACAGGCAGATTACGACTGCCATTGCAGATGGAACCATAGCTGCGATCAGCATAGCGAAAGAATTGGGTTGATGCGGACAAAGTCCGATGGTACTGTAATGCAAGGAGGATGCGTATGGCACAGAAAGAGATTACACTGGCGGAATTCGCGGATGAATTGAAAGTCAGACTGAAAAAGGGTAAGACAGTAGACTGCTGCAAGGAAGAGCTTCTGAAACTTGCAGATATCGTGAAGGAAAAAATCGGGAAGGAAAAAATAACGGTAAATTGGAAGGATTGAATCCCCGATATCCTAATAAATCGCTCAACTATTGACGTTTCCCACGTTCCCCCCTATGATGTGTCCTCAAAAGGGGGAAGCCATGTTGCATGAACCAGCACGGGAGGAAGGGAAGGACCACGCAGTTTCCTATAAGGCAAAACTCGGCGTCCGGATGTTCCTCCTGTATACCGTCGTCTACGCGGGTTTCGTTGCGCTCAACGTTATAAAACCCGTTGTAATGGAAGTCAGAGTCGTCTTCGGCCTCAATCTCGCCGTAGTATACGGATTCGGACTTATCGTTTTTGCGGTCATACTCGCGCTTATTTACAACCGGATGTGCGGGAAAAAGGAAAAGACCCTGAACTCCGGTTCTCTGGGAGGCGGCAGATGAACGTACTCGCAGTCGTCGTATTTGCAGTGTTCGTTTTGATCGTTCTCGGACTTTCGTTTTTCTTCGCTCGGAGGGCTCGTTCATCCAGCGGTTATTATACTGCTGGTGGAAGCATCCACTGGTCGGTGAACGGCATTTCTTTTGCAGGGGACTATCTTTCCGCAGCTTCGTTTCTCGGCATATGCGGTATGATCGCAACAGTCGGATACGACGGCTTTCTCTACTCCATAGGATACCTTGCAGGGTGGATCGTTGCGCTCTTCGTAGTTGCCGAACCACTCAAACGCTTGGGGAAATTCACTTTCAGCGACGCTCTGGACGCGAAATTCGGTTCGCGCGGAATACGCCTCATAGCCGCGCTCAGCACCCTCATAGTATCCGTGTTCTATCTCATACCCCAGATGGTGGGAGCCGGCACTCTGGTGACGCCTCTGCTCGGACTTCCGCATTATGCGGGAGTCATCATGGTAGGGCTTATCGTAATAACCATCGTGGCTACCGCCGGCATGACCTCCACAACCTATGTGCAGTTCATCAAGGGAAGTCTCCTCATCGTGTTCTCTCTGGTGCTCGTCATAGCGGTCTGCGTACGCGGCCTTTCTACGAAACCGGATCAGGGAGGAAAGGTTCCCTTCCACGAGAATAAGACCTTATCCGGAACACAGGTGGGAGATTCTCTTTCGCTTAACGACGGTTCCTACGCGGTGAAAGGCAGGTTTTCTGTAAAGCTGAGTTCCGCCAAATCCCTTGAATTCGCAAAACTGGAGAACGATACAGGTGCGGAAAGCTTCTGGCTCGTGGAGCACGGCAAAACGGAACCGGAAGTTCTGCTCCGGGAAACGCAGTGGTCGATCGTGAAAAAAGACGGCAGTGCCTTCGTGAACGGGGCACCCTCTTCGGCGGAAAATCAGATAAGGCTTGTGGGAAATCTCGAAAGCATAGAGGGGAAGATCGGAGATACCGCAAAAACGGGACCTATCAATCCTTTCAAATTTCTCGCCAAACTGAGCGACATGAACACCAAGATACAGCGCTGGGGAGAGGCAAAATTTTCCGACGGGTCCGACAAGGTGACGGTGTATTATCCGATAATCACATCCGGCAACACGATCATGAGGCCGGGGTTGAAATTCAAAGTCGAAGGGTCGATTGCCCAGAGGCTCGACTTCATATCCCTGATGCTCGCCCTGTTTCTCGGCACTGCCGCCCTTCCGCACATCCTCATCCGTTACTACACGGTTCCGAGCGCTGCTGCCGCGCGAAAATCCACCATTGTGGCCATCATAGCCATAGGTACGTTCTACGTGTTGACCCTGTTCATGGGGTTGGGAGCCATGGTGAACGGAGTCGTGAATCCGCTCGACAACAATATGTCGGCTCCTCTGCTTGCACGTTCTTTCGGTACGCTTCTTTTCGCCGTCATCTCCGCAATCGCATTCGCGACCGTGCTCGGTACGGTGAGCGGTCTCATTGTGGCCGCCTCTGGTGCCGTTGCGCACGACATCATGGATATGTTTGCAGGCATTAAACTGACGGACAAACAGAAAGTGAATGCGGGAAAAATTGCCGCGTTCGGAGTCGGCATCATAGCCATCGTGCTCGGCATTCTATTCAAAGGCATGAACGTATCGTTCCTCGTGGGCTGGGCGTTCGCTGTAGCCGCTTCGGCCAACCTGCCCGCCATTGTGATGATCCTCTTCTGGAAGAAAACGAATTCGAAAGGCGTTATGGTGTCAATTATCGTGGGCATTGTGGTTTCGATTTTCATCATCCTTCTTTCGCCGGATATGTATGCTTTGTATAAACTCAATCCTCAGTCCGCTCCGATTCAGATAAATCAGCCAGCTATCATTTCCGTTCCTCTGAGTTTTATTGCTCTGATCGTCGTATCGCTGGCTACTGCGAAGAAAGGCGTAGAGGCGAAGGCATAAACGCACAGTACTAGCTCCTGGACAATTCCGGGAGCTAGTACCTTTCCATGTCGGCGATACCGCCGAGCGTGGTCGGCACGGAAGGAAACAGTTTAAGCTCTCCGATGAGGTTCTGCGTTGCAGCGTCCAAGGGAGTCTGAGGGGAAAAGCCGTGCCGGATGAACGCTCTGGAAATTTCGATATAGCGTGCTGCTGTTTCATGCAAAAGCTCTGCAGTCGGTGGAGTCTTTTTTTTGTCGATGACGATGAGCAGCGTGAGCGTAGCATTCGTATCTATCGTGCCTACGGCGGTCAGAGGGTCGTCCGTGCCGAGTGAAATAGTGTAATGATAATTCCGCTGCCCTTCGGTGAGCGTTGGGATCATACCGATGCGAAAGGCAGTGCCATCGCTCGACACTTTGAAGAGATACCCTCCCGCTGCCGACAGCACCCTCCGGTCGAGGCTTTGTGCAAAGAAACTGCGGAGTACATCGGCGCTCACCTGTTTTTCGTTCAGGACGATCATATCGGTTTTGCCTTGCTCCATGGTGTTCAGTATACCCTCTTGCCGCGCACTTTCATACTCCACAGAGGGAGTCCCGCGTTGCGATTCCGTTTGACAGAACGAATCATTCCCCGTATAGTGATCCACCGGAGAGGGTAGTGCAACCGGGATGAACAGGGCAAGGACAAAATTTTATCTCGTCCGTCACGGAGAGCCAGATTGGGATCTCGCTTTCAACTACGATCTCCAAGGACCTTTGAGCGATTTCGTTCCCCTTACCGATACCGGAATCAAACAGTCGGAAGCAGCAGCTCTTGATGCCAGGTTGCGTTGCGGCGAACTCATCGTGTCTTCGCCGTACACCAGAGCCCTGCACACTGCAGCCATTCTCTGCAGGGAGCTCAGGCTTCCACTCCAGGTTCACTACGACCTCAGAGAACGCGTCCCCTGTTTGAAGCCGGAATTCCTCTCCGTGAAGGAAGTCATCGAATGCTGTAGGGATTACGAGCTCCATTCCGGGGAGTATCCTCCCGGAGAGACCCGCCTCTGGGAAACGAAGACGAGCATTAGGAAACGGGTGCTCAAGGCGCTTTCTTTCTATGCGTCATCGTATTCGTGCGTCATAGCGGTGTGCCACGAAAAAGTGATAGAGAGCATCCTCCCTGTGGAGCGGATACCCTATTGCGGCATATATGAGTATGAGCTGATACCGTGACCTGCCGAGTGCAGGAAAAGGAGTGGACATGGGTGTTTTGGACGGAAAGACGGCGCTTGTAGCGGGCGGCGGAACAGGCATAGGCAAAGCGATTGCAAGCCGCTTTTATGCAGAAGGGGCTACTGTTTTCTTGTGCGGAAGGAGAGAGGAAATGCTCCTCTCCGCGGCCCGTTCTTTTTCGCCCACTATGGAACGGGTGTTCTGCGTGAAAGCCGATATAACAGAGGAAGGTGATGTGGGTCGACTGATGCAAGTGCTGACGGAAAAACACGGCCGCCTGGACATCCTCGTGAACAGCGCAGGTACCATGAAATTCGGCAGGCTCGAACAGATCGAACGGCAGGCGGTGTTGGAAATGCTGACCATCAATACGGTAGGTCCATGGATGCTTATGAAAGCGGCTCTGCCGCTCATGCGAAAGGCAGGCAAGGGCTCCATAATCAATCTTTCTTCGCTCTCCGGCATACGGCCTTCGGTGGGAGGCGGGGCGTACTGTACGTCGAAGGCGGCGCTTATCATGCTTTCGCAGGTTTTCGCGCTTGAAATCGCTGAGGAGGGCATCAGAATAAATCTGCTCTGTCCCGGGCTTGTGGAGGATACCGAACTAGGGAGTGAAACATTTTCTCCGGAACAGGTCCGTGCTTCCTATGAGAGGTTCAGGCATCTCCATCCTCTCGGGAGAAACGGAAAGCCGGAGGATGTGGCTGAAGCCGCACTGTTTTTCGCCTCCGATGCGAGTTCATGGATAACCGGAGCAGTGGTGCCTGTCGACGGCGGCAGACATATGACGATAAACCGTCCGGCCTGATGATGGGCCTCGACTGCGTTCTGCTCGCCGCAGGTCTCTCGTCCAGGATGAAAACCTGGAAAATGCTTCTTCCATACAAGAGTTCGACTGTCGTGCAAGCGAGCGTTCGGAATGCGCTTTCAGTGTGTTCGCGGGTCATACTCGTGACCGGATTCAGAGGAAGCGAGCTGGCCGAGCTGTTCAGGCATGAACGTCGGGTACTTCCTGTATACAACGAAACGTATGCTTCGGGTATGTTTTCTTCGGTCAGATGCGGCGTAGCATGCGTCGAATCGAGGGATTTTTTCTTCTCGCTGGGAGATATGCCCGCAATAGCTCCCGAAACGTACCGCGTGCTGTTCGGGCAAAAGTACTGCGATGCTGCGATTCCTTTGTACGGCGGTTCGAAAGGGCATCCGGTTTTTTTCCGCGGTCCTGCGAAGGATGCGATCCTCCGCGCGGATGAGCATACAACGTTACGGGATGTGCTTTCGACCCTTTCGGTAACCACGGTTTCCGTCGATGATCCGGGCATCCTCTATGATATCGATACGGAAAATGACTATGAACAGGAACAGCGTCCCACCTAACGTTATGGGATAAAATGGGTGCCTGTTTTCCCCTTCAGAGCTACTGCAGCTTTGTTCAGAGACGTTATGACTGCCTGTTTCCCTCCCCAGCGCACGAACCTAAGACAGGCCTCGACTTTCGGCCCCATGGACCCTTTTAAAAAATGCCCTTCTTTCATATAAGCTTCCGCTTCTGGAATCGTCACCCGGTCGAGAAACCGCATATCCGGCTTGTTGAAGTCAAGCGCTACTTTTTCCACATCGGTGAGTATGAGGAAGATATCGGCGTTCACTGCCTGGGCGAGCTTGAACCCTGCCTTGTCCTTATCGATCACCGCATTGATGCCCGAAAGTTCGCCGTCTGCGCTCCTTGTGACCGGGATGCCGCCGCCTCCGGATGCGATGACTATGATGCCATTCGCAATGAGCGAATTGATGATAGTCTCCTCTACGATGCCCTCTGGTTCCGGAGACGGCACGACTCTCCGCCACCCTTTTTCTGCGCCCGGTTTCACTTCCTTGACAGTATATCCTTTTGTGCTTTGAAGTCTGAGCGCCTCTTCGCGCGTATAGAAAGGCCCTACCGGTTTAGTGGGATCGAGGAAATCCGGATCATCTTCGCGCACGAGCACTTGGGTAACTATGCTGCACACTGGAACGGACAATCCTTCTCTCGCAAGGCGGTAGCGAAGCCGGTTTTGTATCATCCATCCTATCTGACCCTGCGTCATGGCACCGCAGATCGCGAGGCTTTGCGCTGGCACGAGTTTATCCGCTTCCTCCTGCTGGATGAGAAGGGCTCCCGCCTGCGGTCCGTTTCCGTGCGTGATGACGATGTTATACCCTTGTTTTGCAATGTTCGCTATTTGTGTGGCAGTATCATCTATGTTTTTGAATTGTTCTTCGGTCGTGCCCCGCTGATTGGGCTGGTTGATCGCATTGCCCCCGAGTGCAATGACGAGCGTCTCCTTCTGCATAGACGGCTCCTCGCAAGATGAATCTGGACTGTTGGCCTGACCAGTACGCAGTATAGGATAAGACGCTTTTTTTCCCCTGTCAATCTTTTTTGTGGATCAGTTTATGAGTTTGATACAATCCTCGAGGATCGCAAGCCCTGTATCGATCTCCGACCTGGTTATGATGAGCGGAGGAGCTATGCGGATCGACGATTCTCCTGCTCCAAGGAGGAGAAGCCCTTTTTTGAACGCCAGTTCGAGGAGCTTGTTCCGTTTGTCCTTTGCCGGAGTTTTTTTGGTGTCCTGTATGAATTCCACCCCTAGCATGAGCCCGAGGCCGCGCACATCCCCTATCACGGAGTATTTTCCCTTCAGCGAGAGCAGGGCCTGTTTCATGTATGTTCCTTCGGATGCCGCACGGCTTACTATGTTTTCCTCTTTCAGCACACGGAGCACCGCTTTCGCCGCTTCCATGATCACCGGATTGCCGTTCAGCGTACCTTCATGGGCCCCTTCGTCCCAGTTCATCACTTCCGCTTTCGCCACAGCTGCTCCAGCGGGGAAGCCGTTCGCCATAGCCTTGGATACCGTGATAATGTCCGGTTCCAGTCCGAAGTGTTCGCTTGCGAACATCTTTCCGGTTCTGCCGAATCCGGTCTGTACCTCGTCGATGATGAGGAGAATGCCGTATTTTCGTGCTGTGTCTTGCAGGTGTTTGAAATAGCCGTCAGGAGGAACGATGTAGCCGCCTGCACCTTGGATAGGCTCAGCGAGGATAAATGCGACCTCGTCCGGAGGCGTGATCTTTTTCAGCATGACATCCGTAAAATATTCCAAGCATGCATATCCGCACGAGGGGAATTCCCTGTTGAACAAGCACCGATAACAGTTTGGATATGGAATATATTGACCTATTGGATATAATGGAGCAAATCCTCTCCTTGCAGACACGTTTGTAGTCGTGAAACTCACTGCTCCGAGGGTTCTGCCGTGAAAACCGTTTATAAAGCCTATGCCGTAGTTTCGCCGGGTATGCCATTTTGCCATCTTTATTGCAGTATCCACAGACTCGCTTCCTGAATTGCTAAAAAACACTTTTTTTGCAAAGTTCCCGGGAGTCACCTTCACAAGCTCTTCTGCATAGTCGATCTGCGGGGTCGTGTAATAGTCCAAGCTGTTGATGAACATGAGTTTATCCATCTGACGGCGCACAGCTTCTATGATTTCAGGATGCCTATGTCCCAAAGCGGTGACTGCTATGCCCGATCCGAAATCGAGGAAAACATTCCCATCGACATCCTCCACATACACGCCTTCTTCTCTGTGCCCCACGAGCGCCGAAGACCGCGAGAGGGAAGGAGAGAGGATAGCTGTGTCTCGTTCGATGAATTTCCGAGCTTCCGGTCCCGGAAGTTCGGTAATGATTTTGGGACCAGTATACTTCATGGTATGCACCTGCACTGATGGTTTGTTGTCTCAGGCACTGAGCATATGTGGCTTTCGGAAAAGTGTCAAGAAATGCATAGCAGAGGCAGCGCTTCGCAGTTTGGCACGCAGAACTATCCTAAGAGTCGCGGGAAATCACCTGTCTCACGTATACGGCCGATAGTCCGCGGTACAGGGAAGTGCACGTGCCGGGCAATGGTCGAAGGTCGGAGCCTATGCACTAGCCCTATTTTTTAGAAAAAAAAGTTGACAGATACTACGCATAGGTCTATCATTAGATGTGTGGTCAGGCCAGTATGCCAACGAACCTCTTGATAGATTTGCTGGTTAGTGCTGTTGATCGGGGAGCGATATGTTCGAACAAGTACAGCCTCAAAAATATTATATGCAGATCGCTCGGCAGATACGCAATCTGATACGAGACGGCAAACTCAAGGTGGGGGATCAACTGCCTCCGGAGCGCAGCCTCGCTATACAGTTCAACGCTTCCAGGGCCAGCATACGGGAAGCTTTAAGCGCGCTCGAGATGCTCGGCCTCATAGAGTGTAAGGGGGGGCAGGGGAATTTCATTAAGGCAGACGGTTCCGAAGGAACGATCGATGGGGAACTCCTTAAGACACTGCTCAGGGATCATGATCCATATGAGATATTCGAGGCTCGACTCGAAATGGAACCGAACCTCGCCGCTCTCGCTGCTGATCGAGCCACCGACCAAGAACGAAAAAAGCTCCAGTCCCATGTGCAGAAACTCAAAGACTTGGGAGTGAAACTGAAAAGCGATCCAGCATTCATCGATGAATACATGGAAGAGGATCGGAAATATCATCTTGAGATAGGCAGATGTGCACATAATAGCGTGCTGTTCACGGTTTTTTCCGGGGTGAACCTGATGATGAAAGAAATGCATTGGAAGGTGATGAAAAGCAGAGGTCTTGCAACTCAGGAAAACGTGGAAGCGTATGAAAAAGAGCATGAAGCAATTTTGGACGCGATATTGGCGAAGAATCCGAAGCTTGCTCACGCGGAGATGAAGAAACACATTCTCATTTTGAAGAAGACTTTATTTTAACACACGCACGAGATACATACACGGAGAATATCGATAGGGCGGAATGAGGCCTGAGTATATCACTATATTCGAACGGGTTTACAACGAGAAGGAGGAAGACCATGTTGAAGGGAACCGATGTGAAAGGAGTTATTCCTGCGATAGTAACGCCTTTTACGAAGAATGATGAAGTGGATTTGAAAGGCATCGAAAAGATTACAAAATTCCTTGTTGATAACGGAGTGCATGCGCTCATGCCGGTGGGAGGTACGGGCGAATTCCCGAGTCTGCTTCGTGAAGAAAAACGGGATGTGGTGGCCGCGGTCGCGAAGATCGCGAAAGGTAAAATACCCATCATACCGGGAACCGCTGCATGCAGCACGAGAGAAGTCATCCTGCTTTCCAATGAAGCTGCTGAAGCGGGAGCGGATGCTGTTATCGTCACTGCGCCGTACTATTTCAAGCTGCCGGACAGTTCTCTGCTGCAGCACTACAAAACGGTTGCAAAGAATATCGACTGCCCCCTCATTGTGTACAACAATCCACTGTATACGGGAAACCCCATGAGTCCGCAGCTCATCGCAGAGCTGATGGGTGTTAAGAACATCATAGGCGTGAAGCAGAGCTGTACGGACATGGGGCAGCTCGTAGAGATGATCCGCCTTTCGCCGAAAGGCCAATCGCTGTGCACCGGCATCGACAGCCAGTTCTATCCTGCACTTTGCGTGGGAGCGGTCGGCGTATACTCTTCGGCGGCATGCGTCATCCCCGCACAGATGGTGAAGTTATATAAACTCTTCACCGAAGGTAAGCACAAGGAAGCGCTCGAGCTCCACATGAAACTTCAGTCTCTGAACAAGTATCTCGAGTACGATCCCGGATACGTAGCGCCTGCAAAAGAGGCTCTCAACCTCATGGGGCTTCCTGGCGGATATCTCAGAGCACCTCTGCCTGAATTGACCCAGGAGGAGAAAACTGGTATCAAAGCTGCATTGAAGGAAATTAGTTCCCTCTGACGAACTGGCGGATACACGGGAGGTGCGTATGAAACTGCGAATGGGAGTAGATACCGGAGGAACGTTCACCGATTGTGTCGTTATAGACGAAAAGGGCACAATCCATACATTCAAAGAACTCTCGACTCCGAAAGATCCCTCCATCGGGCTTTACAATGTCATAAGGAAAGCCGCAGGGTATTTCAAAAAAGATCTGAGGAGCTTCCTGGGCGATCTAGATTTCTTCGCCCACGGTACTACCGTTGCGACGAATACTCTTCTTACAGGAACCGGAGCCAAGACGGGATTGATCCTTACAAAGGGTTTCCGCGACACGCTTGAAATGCGGAGGGCTCATAAAGAGAACATATGGGACCTGTATCTTCCTGTTCCTTCTCCCCTGGTTCCTCGCTATCTCAGGCTAGGAGTCACAGAGCGGATCGATTATAAAGGTGATATTATACAGCCTCTTGTAGAAGAGGATGTATACAGGATCTGCGAGTTTTTCAAAAAAGAGCAGGTGAAAGCCGTTGCAATCTGTACGCTGTTTTCCTTTCTCAACGATACGCACGAAAAGCGGATACGGGACATCGTGGCCAAAGAAATGCCTGACGCGTTCATATCCATATCTTCCGAAGTTCTTCCACAGATACGCGAATATGAACGTATGTCGACTACCGTATCGAACGCGTATGTCGGTCCGAAACTCACCGTGTATCTTTCCACGCTCGAAAAAAAACTCAAGGATGACGGACTAAAGCGGGCATTTTATATCACCGCTTCGAACGGCGGCGTTATGACCGCCGAAACCGCCATAAGGCACGCTTCAGCCACGCTGCTCTCTGGCCCTGCCGCCGGAGCAGTAGGAGGCATGTTCTTCGCCGACCTTCTTAAACGCGGGAATCTGATCATTATGGACATGGGCGGAACCTCTTTCGATGTCACATTAGTGAGCGGAGGCAAGGTCACCCTCAGTACAGAAGGGGAGATAGCCCGGTACAGAGTCGCGAAACCCATGATAGACATCAACACGATCGGAGCAGGCGGAGGTTCCATAGCGTGGATCGATTCAGGCGGTATGCTCAAGGTGGGACCCGCCTCTGCAGGATCGGATCCCGGGCCTGTGTGCTACGAATTGGGAGGTACGAAGCCTACGGTTACGGATTCCAACCTCCTGCTCGGATACCTCGACAAGGATTATTTCCTCGGCGGCGAGATGAAGGTGAACGAGGAGAAGACACGAGAGGCCATGAGGCGGGAAATCGCGGATCCGCTCGGTATTTCCGAAACGGAGGCTGCATCCGGCATTTTCAGGATCATCAATCAGAGCATGGCGGATGCGACAAAGGTCGTATCCGTACAGCGGGGGCACGATCCGCGCGAATACGCATTGGTGAGCGCCGGAGGGGCCTGTTCCATACACGCATGCAAGATCGCCGAAGAGGTGGGATCTGAATGCGTCATAGTACCAAAGGCAGCGAGCGTGTTCTGCGCCTTGGGGATGCTCGAATCCGACATCAGGCTCGACAATGTGAAAACGTATAACGCGTTCATACCCGGAATAGATCTTGCGGATTTCAATGCGGTCATCGAAGCAGTGGAAAAGCAGGCGCTCAAGGAACTTCTGCAGGAAGGAGTCGAACGGGAACGGGCCCACCTGGTCCGGTATCTCGATATCCGCTATGTCGGACAACACCATGAGGTGACTGTCGAGATTCCTGCAGGATGCAGACTCGAGGACAAGCATCTTTCGATCATCGCCGACGCTTTCCACAAGGCGCATGAAAGGCTCTACACGTATTCTACGCCAGAGAATCCCCTCGAAGTGATGAATCTCAGGATCACTGCAGTGGGTTCTGTGGATAAGACCGGCCTCTTCGAGATTGCAGCGAGTTTGTCCGATCCTTCAGCCGCATACAAAGGAAAACGGAAGGTCTATTTCGAAGAGAAAAACGGATTCTTCGAAGTACCCGTATACAATAGGGATCTGCTCAAGCCGGGTAATAGAATACCCGGCCCTGCGGTCATAGAAGAGCGCATCACCACCATCATCGTCCATCCGAAATGGGATTCCTTTGTGGACAGCTATCAGAATATCATCATGGAGGTGAGGAAGTGAAATCCGAAAGAAAAAAAGAGTTTGAAGGCGCGAACGATCCCATAACCCTTTCAGTCATCTACAATCGGCTTCTCACCATCAACCAGGAAATGGGAATAACCATGATCAACACCTCCATTTCCCCCATTTTCGCGGAGGTACACGATTTTTCCTGCGCCATCTGCGATTGGGACAACAGGATAGTGGCTCAAATCGACGGCGTGCCGTCGCATACTGCTTCCGCTATGGAAGCAGTGAAGGCCATAAGCAGGGAATTCAAAGGCGACATACATCCAGGGGATGTGTTCGTGCTGAACGATCCGTATCTCGGAGGAACCCACTTGCCCGATGTCACGATCATGAAGCCGATATTCTTTGACGGCGAACTCCAGTTCATAGCGATCAACAGAGCTCACCACGGGGATGTCGGAGGCATAGAGCCGGGCTCTTACGCGCCGAGCGCAAGGGAGCTTTTTCATGAAGGCATACGGATTCCGCCGCTCCGCATTTACAAGAATGAGAAACCCATCATGGATGTGGTAAACATGATCAGGATCAACACGCGGATGCCTGATGCATTATGGGTCGACATGAAGGCCCAAGTCGCATCGTGCAGGGTTGCGGAAAAGCGCATCATAGAGCTGATTTCCAAGTACGGCGTTGCGAAAACCCGCGCTACCGTGGAGGATATCCATCTGTATGCGGAACGCAGAATGCGCAAGGAAATCGAAAAGCTCAAAGACGGCGTATACGAAGGGGAAGTTTTCCTCGATTCGGACGGTTTTTCCGATAATCCGATCAGGATCAAAGTCAGCATTACGGTGAAGGGCGACGAGGCGTTCGTCGATTTCTCAGGATCCGATCCTCAGGTAACGGGCTTTGTCAATTCGCCCATGGCGAACACCGCCACCTGTGTGTACGTCGCATTCCTCACCACGGTGACGACGCCGGACATTCCGCATAACGAGGGAGTATATCGGCCAATCCATATAACGGCTCCGGAAGGTTCCGTCGTTAATCCGCGATTTCCCGCTCCCGTAGCTTCCTGTACGCTCGATACCGCATGTGCGATTCTCGAAGCCTGTTGGATCGCATTGTCAAAGGTGCTTCCCGAACGGGTACCCGCCGGATGGAACCGATGGAACGGACCCACGATCACGGGTATAGATCCGCGGAATAACAATTTTTATGTCATGTTTGGATTCAACGGATTCGGCGGGGCCGGAGGCATGCCTGGCATGGACGGCAGGCATTATATAGGAGACGGCATAGATTTGGGCGGCCTCATAGCGCCGAACATCGAAACGAACGAAAAGGATTATCCGCACATCACGGAGTTCAACGAGTTTACGATGGATTCCTGCGGCGCGGGAAAATTCCGAGGCGGATGCGGAGCGAAATACAGGCTGAAGGTCTACGACGAGTCTCCAACCCTTGTCATGTTCGGCGACGGGAAAAAGAATCCGCCGTACGGGTTGTTCGGGGGACAACCGGGTTCGTGCAACAAAGCGTTTATCAACGAAGGTATGCCTTCCGAGCGGGAACTGAAAGCTAAAGAGTCGGTGGTTCTCGCAAAAGGCGATACCTATACTTCGTACCCGTCGGGCGGTGGCGGTTGGGGAAATCCGAAAGAACGCGATCCGGAGCTGGTGCGAATGGACGCCAGAAACGAAATCATTTCCCGCGAAAGCGCGGAGAAGCTCTACGGCGTCGCTCTCGAAGGCGATGATTACCGTATCAATCTGGAAAAAACTAAATTCTTGCGGAGCAAATGATAAAGGGGGAATGTATGGCTGACATAAAAAGGGTTGCTGTATTGGGAGCAGGAAGCGGGGGATTCATGTGCGCCGCGGATATGGGAAGTCTCGGCTATGAAGTGGCCCTGTTTTCGCGCGATATGGCTAGAGTAAAGGGTGTGAAGGAAAAGGGAAGCATCGAAGTGCTCGACATAGACTCCAAGCCCACGGGAATGGCGGGGAAAATAGCCCTGGTGACCAGCGACATCAAAGAAGCTGTCAAAGGTGCTCAAGTCATCCTGAATCCGATCCCGTACTTCGCGTGTGAAGAATACGCCCGACTCGTGGCTCCCCATCTCGAAGAAGGACAGACGGTGATCTATCTCGGCAAAGGAGGAGCATGCCTCACCTGGGCAAAGGTCCTCAAAGAGCTTGGCATAAAGAAAAAGGTCTATCTCGCGGATACGAATACGCTTCCCTACGGTGCTTCCAGAAAAGGCGAATATCAGGTAAGGCTCGAAAACAGAACGCAGAACCTGATACTCGGAACCTTCCCGGGCAAAGACGTCGACCGCGTGGCGGATACCGCATACAAGCTCTTCACTAAAGAGCACGGATACGAAATACGCAAAGGACAGAACGCCATAGACTCGATCCTCGTGGATTACAATGCGATTACCCACACGCCGCCTATGATCTGCAATGCGGCGCGTATAGAGTCCGGCGAAAAGAATTTCTTCCTGTTCGGAAAAAAAGAAAACACTCCGGGAGTGGTTAGACTCATCGAGCGGATAGATAGGGAACGGATGGCGATCGGAAAAGCTCTCGGCATGAAACAGTACACCCTTGAAGAAGAAATCATGATGGTGAAGTGGAATCCTCACGGCGAAACGTATGTTCTCCCACTTTACGAGGCGATCCACACCCCATTTCTCGAAGTATGCGAAGGGCCCTATACGCTGGACACTCGGCATCTGAAGGAAGACGTTCCTTACGGGCTCGTCACCTATTCCTCTCTGGGCAACATGCTTGGAGTGCCGACTCCTGTGACGGACGCCATAATAACGCTCGCTGAAGGGCTTTTAGACAGAGATTTCCGGAGCATGGGTAGAACCGTGGAAGCTATGGGCATAGACCCGAAATGGTCGGTAGAGCAGCTCAAGAAATATCTCAAAGAAGGAGTCGTCTGAACGGTCGAATACGGAACCAGTTCTGCCGATTCCGTATTCTGTGTTTTAGAGTATAATGAAGGATATTTGAAACCATATAAAGGGAGAAGAACATGAGCGATCTGAAAGGAAGAGATTTAAAAGGAATAGCCGATTTCTCGCGGGATGAGATAGAGCTCACCCTCGAAGTGTCCAAGCTGCTGAAAATGGAACTGAAGATGGGCAAAGCCCACCGCCTCCTCGAAGGCAAGAGCCTCGCAGGCATATTCGAGACTCCTTCTACGCGTACGAGCATTTCTTTCGAAACTGCTATGGTTCAGCTCGGCGGACATATGCACTATCTCGATCAGCACAGGCTCTGGGTCGGAGATGCCGGAGAAGAAGATTGGTACGACACGATTAAGACCATAGACCGCTATGTGGACGGAATAGCGTATAGGGCGGTTCGACGCGACCTTTTGGAACGCGCTGCTGAGCTGGCGAGCATACCGCTCATCAATGCATCCTGCCCTGTCGAGCATCCTTGTCAGGCCTTTGCCGATATCATGACCATGATCGAAAAAAAAGGTCCGGTGAGAAAATCCAAAATGGCTATGTGCTGGGGATACAGAAAAGCGAATCCTCCTGCAGGACTTACGAACTCGCTCATGTATATGGCGGGCAAACTCGGTTTCGAGTTCGTCATCGCCTGTCCCGAGGGATTCGATCCGGATATGAACATCAAAGCGGAAGCGGATAAGGAAGCGGAACTGAACGGCGGAAGCATAAAGATCGTGCGTTCCTACGAGGAAGCGGTGCGGGATGCGGACTTCATCAATGTGTACTCCTGGGTTTCTCCCGAAGTGTTCGCAAAGGGACCGGAAACGAATTACACCGGAGGAGAGGAGTTCCAGGCGAAAAAAGCGAAACTCAAGAAAGAATGGTGCGTGACGAAGAAAATCGTGGATATGGCGAGCAAGGATTGTCAGGTTATGCACTGCATGCCCATATCAAGAAACAACGAAGTGACGGACGAAGTGCTGAACTCCGAAAAATCCATCATCTTCGATGAAGCGGAAAACAGGCTTCATACGGAAAAGGCGATCCTTGCCCTGCTCATGGGCGGATACAGATAAGGAGCAGATTATATGGGGCTCGTGAACCTTGAAACAGGAGAAGAACAGCACTACTCACTTCGGGAACTCGAAGAGTTCGCGAAAAGGATGCGGGCCCTCGATCTTGTGAGTATCCACGCTGCCGGTTCGGGACATCCGGGCGGGACTCTTTCTGTCATGGATATCGCCGCTGTCCTGTATCTCGACGAAGTGCGGTACAACCCACAGAATCCGAAATGGGACGGCAGGGATAGAGTATTCTTTTCCGCAGGGCACAAGGCTCCTGCTATGTACGCAGCGTTGGTGGAAGCAGGGTATTTCAGCGCGGAAGAAGTTGTGACGCTTAGAAAGATTGGAAGTCCCTTCCAAGGACATCCTCATGCTCCGGCTTTGCGGGGTATCGAAGTCTCGAGCGGATCCCTCGGTCAGGGTCTGGGTATCGCGGTCGGCTGCGCTCTTTCCGCGAAGATGAGCGGAAAAAGTTTCAGGGTGTACTGCGTTATGGGGGACGGCGAGCAGCAGGAAGGAAGCATCTGGGAGGCTGTCATGGCTGCGGCCCATTACGGGCTCGGCAATCTTTGCGCCATCATAGATAAGAATAAGCTCCAAATCGACGGATCGGTCAAGGATGTGATGAACCTCGACCCCATTGCCGAAAAGTATAGGGCATTCGGCTGGAATGTGGTGGAGACGGACGGTCACAGCATAGCCGCGATCAAGGAAGCTTTCGCCGAAGCGCGAAAGGCTGTAGGAAAACCGACCGTGATAATCGCCGAGACCATAAAAGGGAAGGGTGTATCCTTCATGGAGAACCAAGCGGGGTGGCACGGTGTCGCAACCAATTCGAGAGAACAGCTCGCTTCAGCGTTGAAGGATGTCGGATGCGCCGACTTTTCCCCTGAACGTGTCGACTATCTACTCGCCAAGGCCGCGGTGCATCAGAAACAGCAAGAAGAAAGCCTGAAGAAGGCGCTTCCTGTATTTTCGAAGGATTATTGGTGGAACGCCGGCCAGGATATGAAAGTGGATATGGTGCCGAATAGATTCGGATTCGGTGCCTGCCTTGCAAAGATAGGCGACGATCCGAGGATCGTGACTATCCATGCCGATATCTCTCAGTCCATCAAGATTTCGGATTTTGAAAAGGATCATCCGGAACGAAAGACACGGGTGGTCAGTGTGGGTATAGCGGAACAGAACATGATGAGCGTCGCCGCCGGTCTTGCGCTCGAAGGGAAAATTCCGATAACAGGGACATACGGCGTATTCGCTGCAGGGAGACCCTGGGATCAGATTCGCACGACGATTTGCTACGACAAGCTGAACGTAAAAATCGCGGGAGCTCACGGAGGCATATCGGTAGGACCTGACGGAGCCACGCATCAGGCTCTTGAAGAACTAAACCTCATGACCGTGCTTCCCAATATGACATTCGTAGCCCCTTGCGATTCGCTGGAGGCGGAGCGACTTACCCGCATTTCGATTCTGGAAAAGGAAGGCCCTGTGTACATCAGGCTCGCCCGCGAGGCGACCCCTGTGGTTACGGACGAAAAAACCCCTCTCGTTCTGGGCAAAGCCAATATTGTACGCTACCGGCGTCGTTCCAACAGGTTCAAAGATGCGTTCGATGTTCTGCTCGCTTCCGATTACCGCAACGAACACGAAGATATAACGATCATTTCCTGCGGCCCTCTGCTTTGCGAAGCAATGCGGGCCGCGTACATACTATCGGATGAGTTTGGCATAGAGGCGCGGGTGATCAACATGCATACGATTAAACCGCTCGACGAAGAGGCGGTGGTGCGCGCATGTTCCGAAACTCGGGCGATACTCACCTGTGAGGAACATCAGAAAGGGGGGCTCGGCAATTTGGTGGCGGGAGTCGTGTGCAGAAACAAGGCGATCGATGCGCCGTTTGTTCTGGACATGATAGGCATCGAAGACAGGTTTGGAGAATCCGGAGGTCCCTGGGAGCTGATGATTAAGTTCGGTCTTACGGCCGAACATATTGTTGTAAAGGCCAAGGAATTGGTACAAAGGAAGAATGGGAGGCATTGATGGGAAAAGTAAGAATTGTCCATTACATAAACCAGTTCTTCGCAGGTATCGGAGGAGAAGAGAAAGGCGGCTCTCCTTTGGAATTCTGCGAAGGGCCGAAAGGTCCCGGCATCGGACTTACCCAGCTCATGGGTGCTGATGCCGAGATCGTACGTACGATCTGGTGCGGGGACAACCTCATAAATCAGGAACAGGAAAGAATCCTCAAAGACATCGAGAAACTTATCTTAGAAGCAAAACCCGATGTCGTGGTAGCTGGTCCCGCCTTCAACGCGGGTCGATACGGGCTTGCGTGCGGCATGGTGAGCAAATTGTGCACCGAAACGCTCAAAATACCCGCATTGACGGGGCTTTACCCTGAAAATCCTGCTGTGGAAATATACCGAAAGGATGCGTATATCTATCCCTGTTCAGAGACCGCCGCAGGCATGAGAAAGGATCTTCCCGGTCTCGCTAAGCTCGCAGTGAAGCTCGGCAAAGAGGGGAAGCTTGGACCTGCGAACATCGACGGATACATACCGCGCGGATACAGGTACAACGAATTCCTGGAAAAAAGCGCAGCGGAACGCTCGATCGCCATGCTCATGTCGAGGCTTCAGAACGGAAATCCGATAACCGAAATACCGCTTCGGGGTTTCGAGCAGGTTTCTCCTGCTCCTCCGCTGAGGAATTTGAAGGAAGCGACTATTGCCATCGTCACCGGCGGAGGCATGGTTCCGAAGGGAAATCCGGATAAACTGAAACAGGCGTTTGCCGATTCCTTCGGTATCTACTCGATAGAGGGAATGACAGAGCTTCCCTCTGGCGATTTCAAAGGAATCCACGGCGGGTTCGATTCCACGTGGGTCGATCAGGATCCCGATCGGGTGGTGCCTGTGGATGTTCTCAGGGCAATGGAGAAGGAAGGCAAGTTCAAAAAACTGTTGAACGAATACTTCGCGTTGTGCGGCATCGGAACGAATGTTGCGATGAGCAAGAAGCTTGGTGCCGAGATAGCGGAGGAGCTTAAAAGAAGGGAGGTTTCAGCAGCTATTTATACCTCCACCTGAGGAACCTGTACTCGTTGCGTGTCAACGATGCAGAAAGAAGCCGAAAGAGTCGGCATCCCTTCGGCCCTTATAACGGCAATCCCTTCGGTCGCGAAATCTGTAGGAGTGAGCAGAATAATCACGGGCGGAGGAATTCCCTATCCGGTCGGAAACCCTTCCATGCCGCCCGACCGCGAACTGGAGTTCAGAAGACGTCTTGTAGAAAAAGCGTTGGAAGCGATTTCTTCGGAAATCAAGGAACCTACCGTTTTCAACGTGACCGTAGCCTGAGGATAAGAGGGGAATGCAATGAAACTGGAACGCGGATATTTTACCATAAAGGACCTCCGTTTCGGGAATGGAACACATCTCGAAAACGGAATTCTTACAATTAACAAAACGGAATTGAAAAACCATCTTCTGAAGGAAGATGTGAACAAAAACATACGGTCTCTCGAACTGGAAATCGTGAAACCGGGCGAAGACGCGAGAATCGTGCATGTGCTCGACACAGTGCAGGTCGGCGTGAAAGTGGAAGGCGAAGGAGAGTTCATGCCCGGCCACCTCTGCGATCCGACCATAGTAGGCAGCGGCAAGACGCATCTCATCACCAACCTTGCGGTCATGGAATGCGCGGAGCTTCCATGGGCCGGCAAATCGAGTCTCCTCTACGCAAGAGACGCCATAGTAGATATGGTCGGCCCTGCAGCCGGTTACTCTCCTTTTTCGCAGACGTTCAATCTCGTTCTGAGAATGGAGATGAAGGATGGCGCGAGCGATGTGGAATACGATGAGTCCGTCCGACAAGCTGGAATACAATGTTCCCGCTTTCTCGCGGAATTGATAAAGAATAAGACGCCGGATACATCGGAACTATTCGACTTTTCCCAAGAAGTCGATCCGTCATTGCCGAAAATCGCATATGTAACCCAGTGCCAGAACCAAGGAACCTATTCCAATACGTTCTTGTACGGAAAGGAAGTGAGCAACATTGTTCCTTACAACCTCAGTCCTACCGAAGTGATGGACGGCTGCATCGTGAGCGGCAATTATGTGTGGCCTTGTTTCAAAATTCCTTCCTTCATTCAGGCCAATCTGCCTGTGGTTATGGAACTTTCAAGGCAGCACGGCAAAACCGTCAATTTCGTGGGCGTCATCTTCGACCGAGGACATAACCACTCCCATTTCGAAAAGATGCGGGTTGCGAACATGGCGGCTGCTCAGGCGAGGAGGTTAGGGGCTCAGGGGGTGGTAATCTCGTGGGAAGGCGGCGGGAACGCCGCTACGGATGCCATGCTTACTATCCAAAGGTGCGAACGATGGGGTATAAAGGCAGTAGCATTCACCTTCGAGTTCGGCGGACCGGACGGTACGGAAGGGGTGCTTCTCGTGGATGATGTCCCTGAAGCGAAGTATCTCGTTTCTTCGGGATCTATTGAAAAACCTACCACGATCCCGAAAGTGAAACGGGTGGCAGGCGGAGACGTGCTTAGACTGCGCAAAGAGACAGGCGGTGCTCCGGAACCTGCAGATGTGGAACGCACGCTCGATAACATAACGCCGTTTTACTGTGGCGCAAACCAGAGCGGAATAGGAAGACTTGCGGGAGTGGGATACTAGGAGCAATGCTCATGGAAGGAAAAGTCTTCGATATTATCATTGTTGGTGCGGGAACAGCGGGGTTTTCCGCAGGCATATACGGCGCCAGGGCCAAGCGGTCCACGCTCATACTCGACAAAAAGCGGCCGGGAGGCCAGGCTTCCACCACCGAAGTCATGGAGAATTATCCTGGCTTCCCCGGCAGCATAGGCGGCAGGGAGCTCATGGATCGCTTCAGAGAACATGCGACGGAAATGGGCGCGGGCATCGAAAAGGCCGAAGTCACGGGATTTTCCGAAGAAAATGGCGTATACCTCGTGCACACAAAAGAGACGACGGTATACAGAGCCAAAAGTCTCATACTCGCCCCCGGCTGCGAACCGCGCAGGCTTGGTATTCCGGGGGAAAAGGAATTCTCCGGAAGTGGGGTGTCCTATTGTGCGACCTGCGATGCAGAGCTCTATGAAGGAGCGAAGGTTGTGGTCGTAGGAAGCGGAGACACCGCTGTGGAGGAGGCAAATTTCATAAGCAGGTTCGCCGAAGAAGTGATCATGATCGTGGTCCACGACGAGGGCGTGCTCGACTGCAACAAGACCATGGCGGAAACCGCTTTGTCGAATCCGAAGCTCACATGGAAATGGAACAGGTCCATACTCTCTATCGAGGGAAAGGACGCCGTGGAAGGAGTGAAACTTAAGAACCTGAGGACAGGAACCGAAGAACAGGTCAGCTGTGACGGAGTGTTCATCTTCGTGGGTACCATCCCGCAGACCGGATTCATTGGCGATTTTGTGGCCATGAGGAACGGTTTCATCGTTACGGACGACAAAATGGAAACCAACCGGCCCCTCGTCTATGCAGCCGGGGATGCGAGAGTGAAGGCGCTGCGTCAGGTGGTGACCGCCGCATCCGACGGAGCCATAGCCGCTTTTTTCGCGGACAAATCTTTAACCGAAATGGAAGAATTCGCGAAATCGGTCAAGAGGGCAGGGAAAGAATATCTACTATATTTTTATTCCCCGCCGGTGCAGATAAGCCTGGAGCTTTTCCCGGATGTCGAACGGAAAGCGGAAAAACTTGGTATTTCGCTTATAAAGTTGGATACGTTCAGATACAGAACCATAGCCGATAAATACGGTGTCAGTTCGGTTCCGCACCTCGTGCGTATAGAGGACGGTATCCTGAAAGAAGTTATACAGATAAACTAAGACAGAGGAGGTGATGCGAATGCTCGAAGGCAAGAAGATAATCATCCTGGGCGACCGAGACGGTATACCCGGCGGTGCGATCGAAGCGTGCCTCGCGGGAAAGAATGTCGAAATTGTGTTTTCCGCGACCGAGTGCTTTGTCTGAACGTCGGCCGGAGCAATGGACCTGGAAAACCAAAAGCGGGTGAAAGCCCTTGCAGAGCAGCACGGAAAGGAAAACATCGTAGTTCTCCTAGGCGGTGCCGATGCGGAGGCGAGCGGACTGATTGCGGAAACCGTGATCGCAGGCGACCCGGCTTATGCAGGTACATTGACAGGGGTCCAGTTGGGACTCCCCACATTTCACATGCTCGAACCGGAAATAAAACAGGAAATAGACTCAGGCGTATATGAGGCCAACATCGGAATGATGGAGATGGTGCTCAACGTCGATGAAATCGTGAAGGAAGTGTCTTCCATCAGGAAAAAATTTCTTTCATGAAACGGAGAGATTTGTAATGATAGAACTCGATAAGGATAATTTTGATCAGAAAGTGCTCGCTCATGCGGGCATTTTCTTGGTCGATTTCTGGAGCGATTCCTGCGAAACCTGCCTTGAAATGATGCCACAGATCGAGAAGCTCGAAAAGGATTTGGCCGGCAAGGTCGAATTCGGGAAAGTAAACATCCAGGGCAACAGGCGGCTTGCAATACGGGAAAAGGTGCTTGGTCTTCCTACAGTAGCCATCTATTCGAATGGTCAGAAGATTGCATCCTTTTCCAAGGAATTCACGGCGGAAGAAGTCAAAACAAAAGTCGAGGAGCTGATTCGTGGTTGACAATTTCCCCGTTATACAGGCTTGTTCGTACAACCTTTTTCATTGTCCCTACTTCACCGTAGAACACGGAACCACCCCCGCATCGGAGCGGGAGGCGAATCCGGATTCGGATTTTCTGAAATCCCTCCCGAAGTCGCTCCGCAGCTTCGAGCAGGTAGTGGGGTATGCGCCGAACCAGGCCTTCATAGGGAACCTGAGTCCGAAATCTCTGCCTGAACGGCCCTGGCATTCCTTGCCAGGCGCCGGTTCTCAGAGGGGCGCCTTCGGCGACATAGTCGAAGAGAAAAAGCTCTATGCTCTGATGAAATTTTCTGACGTGTTTAATCTCGTTGCGCTGGAGAAAGGGTTTTCTCAGGAGGCGCTGCAGCTCCTGGCTCAGGACGATGCGTTCAAAGGAGCGGACTTTTCTAAATTCAAGGAAGGTTTCGAATCTTCGGCTCTCGAACAGGAGCTTTCCTCCGGGGCTCTGCCGCTCAAAGCAGGGGAAATACTCGTGGGATGCGTTCGGAGCGCACATCCGTCCGATATCAACCTGAGCGCTCATACCATGGTCGAGAACCTGAGTTCCAAGGCTACCGCTGTCTTTGCGCTCAGGAAACTTCTTTTGATCCATGGCATCGATCCAAAGGGAATCGATTATATAATAGAAACATCCGAAGAAGCTTGTGGAGACATGAACCAGCGTGGAGGCGGGAATTTCGCCAAAGCCATAGGTGAACTTTGCGGTCTCGTCAATGCTACGGGGAGCGATGTCAGATCTTTTTGCGCAGGACCTGTTCACGGGCTCATCCAGGCAGCCTCTCTCATCCAGGCGGGAACCTTCAGACGCGTGGTCGTCGTTGCAGGAGGAACAACAGCGAAGCTCGCCATGAATGCGAAGAAGCACATGGAAAAAGGGGTTCCGGTCTTGGAGGACTGCATGGGTTCCTTCGCCGTTCTTGTAGAAGCCGGAGGGACTTCGGGCATCAGGCTCAGGACCGATGCGGTGGGCTACCACAAGATAGGATCCGGCTCTTCTCCTCAGGCTGTCATACAGGATCTTGTAGCTCTGCCGTTGGATAAGGCGGGGCTCAAATTCACAGATATAGACTGCTATGCTCCGGAACTCCAGAACCCTGAAATCACCGAATCCGCAGGAGCGGGCAATGTGACGCTCGCGAATCTCAAGATGATAGCTGCTATGGCGGTGATGAGAAAGGAAATCGAAAAGGACGGCCTGAATGCATTCATCGAGCGGCACGGGTTCTCGGGTTGGGCCCCTACCCAGGGGCACATTCCGTCAGGCATGCCTGCGCTGGGGTGGTTTGTCCGATGGGCAAACGAAGGTGCCTTGAAGCGGGCCCTGATCATCGGAAAAGGGAGTCTTTTTCTCGGCAGGATGACGAACCTCTTCGACGGCGTATCCATGCTCGTGGAAGCCGTCGGTTCTTCGGCGAAGCCTCATGGGGTAACCGCTCCTCTGAAAGAAACGATTGCGATTCAGCAGGAAGCTTTGCGGTCCGCGCAGAAATCAGGAACAGAAGGAATAGTCAGAATCGGCTTGACTATTCCCGGTTCCGAAAGCGGAGAAGAGGAACTCTTGAAAGGGGCACGCGAAGCCAGAACGATCGACAGCGGGCTCGAAGTGGTTCTGTTCGGAGAAAAACACAGTGACCCGAAACGCTCCCATGCCGAAATGGAAGAGGCCCTCGCTACGGGCGGCATACACGGTGCGGTTACGTTCCATTATCCGTTTCCTCTCGGCATAGCCACGGTCGGCCATACCAAGGCTCCGGGGAAGGGAAAAGATCTGTTCATAGCTACTACTACCGGTGCTGCATCCCCTTCCCGGGTGGAAGCCCTGGTGAGGAACACGGTTTCAGGCATCGCCGTTGCGAAAACATACGGGATTCCGAATCCCACAGTCGGTTTTCTGAATAGCGACGGAGCAGCGACCGCTTTGAAAACAATACGTTCGTTAGCGGAAAACGGGTACGAAGCGAATCTTCTGTCTTCGACCCGGGGAGACGCCTTGCTCAGGGGCAACGATATCCTCGCAGGCACTGTTGATGTGCTCGTGTGCGATTCCTTGACTGGAAACGCCATTGTGAAGCTTCTCGCCGCATTTTCCACAGGAGGGAGTGTGGAAGTCACAGGTTCCGGGTATGGTCCCGGAGTCGGCGGATCGGCCCCTGCCGTCGGAATCATTTCACGCGCCACTGCTGCTCCGGTAGTCGCTAACGCGATTCTGTTCATGGCACGCATGGTTCGTGGCTGCTTGTCCGAGGTGTACGGAAAAGAGCTCGAGAAGGCGGAAAAGGCGGGTCTGTCTTCCCTGCTTCAGGACATGAGGATGAAATCCGCAGAAAGCACCGGAACTCCGACTGCCGGTTCGGGCGGAGGGCCTGCGAAGAAAGCGGTCAATCGCGAAATCGAGGGTATCGATGTGCTAGAAGTGGAGCAAGCGGTTAGGCTTCTGAAGGAAGGGAATATTTATTGCGAGGCGGGCATGGGTTGTACCGGCCCGGTGATCCTCGTTTCGGAAGAAGATAAAACGAAAGCAGTGGAGCGACTGAAAGAGGGGAAATACCTATAAAAGGGGGAACAGATGGGTACCGGTTTTACCTTCGATTACGAAAAATGTACCGAATGTGAACGATGCATGGCAACGTGTTCGATAGTCAAGAAGGGATTCGTCCAGCTTCAGCAGTCGATGATCGTCATCGGCAAGAACTGGCCCGAACTCCCGGAAATCCGCGTGTGCAGATTCGACGACTGCAAAGGGCATCCCTGCATAGCATCATGTCCGGTGGAAGCCATATCTGATAAGGACGGCATAATACTCATAGATGAAAATACCTGTACCGGTTGTGGGGCATGCGTAGAAGAGTGCCCGTACCGGGCCATATATATGATCGACGGTATTGCGAGAAAATGCGACTTCTGCGGTGGCGATCCCGAATGCGTCAAAGCGTGCGTGACCGTGGCCATCGCGAAGAAAGGAGGATGAGTATGGCGAGCAGCATGTACGATACCCTGCTCCGCATCGATTGTGGAAAAAAAAGTTCAGTACCGGTGCAGGTCGGAGGAGAGCTGAAGTCATACATCGGAGGCATGGGATATGGGACAAAGATCCTCATCGATGAAGTCGATCCGAAAGCCGATCCTCTGTCCGCTCAGAACAAGATCGTGTTGACAGTAGGACCACTCACCGGCACTACGGCACCGATGTTTCCGCAGGCTTGTATAGTCACCAAGTCGCCACTCACAAAAAGCATTTTGAACTGCTATGCAGGTGGTTTTCTCGGTGCCGAAGTGAAATTCTGTGGACTCGACGGAATAATCCTCGAGGGGAAAGCCGACCAGTGGAGCCTCATACTCGTGGAGGACCGCAAGGTGAGTTTCCACGATGCTGGGCCGGTCATGGGCAAGAGCACGCACGAAACCGAAGCGTACATGAAGAAGAAATTCGGAAGCGATGTGAAGACCCTTTCCATAGGCGTGGCTGGAGAGAAGGTGGTTGCCATGTCCTCGATCTTCTCCGAAACGAGGACCTTCGGCAGAGGCGGCGCCGGAGCAATCCTCGGCTCGAAGCGCATAAAAGGCATGGCGTTCCGGGGTACGCGGGGAGTCGATGTGTTCGATCGAAAGCGGTTCGCGGAACTTGTGAACGAAAACGTCGAAGGTATAAAGGCCGCATGCAAAGAAGAGCATAACCTCGTGGGCATGTTCTCCCGCGTCGGTACCGGTGCAGGAATGGGGCTCATAAACCGCAAAGGAGCTCTCGCTACGAAAAATCATCAGTATGGAAGTTTTCCCGAAGGTTCAGCGATAGACGGATACGCGTATGCGAAAAATTTCTACACGCGCGCCATTTCCTGCTATGGATGCCCTGTGCACTGCGGCATGCTGCATAAATACCGGAGACCGGACAATTCGGATGCGTGGCTACGCGGACCTGAATACGAAACCATGTTTTCCCTCGGATCCGACCTTCTGAATGACGATCCTGTAACGCTTGCCGACGCAAACCAGCTCTGCGAGGATTACGGTATGGATACGCTCACCGTAGGAGTCACCATAGCGTGGGCGTTCGAAATGGCAGAGAAGGTGATCCTCAAAGATCCTGATCTGCCGCTCAAGTTTGGAGACAGGCCTTCTATTCTAGGACTCATTCGGAAAATAGGAGAGCGCGAGGGAATCGGCAACCTGCTGGCGGAAGGTCCTAAGATAGCTGCAGAGAAAACGGGGAAAGAAACCGTAGGGGCTGCCATGCAGATCAAGAATTCCGGATTTGCTGCATGGATGCCGCGGCGCATGAAGGGAGTCGCTCTCTCGTTTGCGACTTCCAACCGCGGAGCTTGCCATAAGCGGGCGCCTATCGGCGCCGAAATAATGGGTGCCATAGACATGGATTCGTATGACGGAAAAGCTCAAATAGTGAAAGATATTCAGGATACGGTGAATGCCGTTTTCACGTTGGTGGCATGCAGATTCCACGAATTCATAAGCCCGAAGGAATTATATCCGCAGTTGGTGGAGGCTGCGACAGGCGTTCATATGAGCCTTGACGAATTCATAAAAGTGGGGGAGCGCATCTGGAACTTAGAACGGATTTTTAATATCGGCGCCGGATTCACGAGAAACGACGACAATCTTCCGGAACGCTGTTTCGAACCTATAAAAGGCGAAGCTTCCCAGGGAGCTGTATTGGATAAAAAGAAATTCGCGGCCATGCTGGACGAATACTATACGTTGCGCGGATGGGATCTCGAAGGCAAGCCAACTCCTGCAACGCTTAAGCGACTAGGAATCGAGGAATACGCGAGGTTTATAACATGAAGTATATCATACCTGAAAGCCTCGAAGCTGCATGCAGGGCGCTGGCTTCCGCGGATTCGTTCCGTGCACTTGCAGGTGGGACCGATCTTGCAGTGGTCATAGCGGATACGCTTAACATGCCCGAAGCCTTGGTCGATATTTCGGCTCTCCGAGAACTCAACGGCATGGATTTCTCCCAAGAGGGACTCGTCATCCGAGCGTGTACACGCATTGCGGATATTGCAGCTGCAGAGAAGCTTCCGCTCTGCCTCGTGCAGGGAGCCTCGTCCATAGGCTCCCCCCAGATACGCAATCTCGGCACCATCGGCGGCAATGTGTGCAACGCATCTCCTTGCGGAGACACGCTTGCGCCGCTCGTATGCCTCGATGCGAAATTCGTGCTCGTCTCCATTTCGGGAAAACGCGAGGTCCCTGCGGAGGAGTTTTTCCTCGGACCGAAGAAGACGGTGCTGAAGGGCGGAGAGCTGCTCGCAGAAATCAAGATAGACAAACGGCACTTGTCCGGTACTTCCTCTTTCAGGATGATAGGAAAGCGCAACGGTCAGGTTATTTCCCAGGTGAACGCATCCGTATGGCTTTCGCTCACAGGAAGTACGATCGAGGATATCAGGGCAGCTGTGGGGTCGGTAGCGCCTGTCCCGCTCAGGCTTACAGCGACCGAAGCATATTTGAAAGGCAGAAAACGGGGGAATATCGATTTCACGGAAGTCGGAAGAATCATCAATACGGAAATTAAACCCATTTCGGATGTGAGAGCTTCCGAGGAATACCGTAGGCTTGTGACGGTATCACTTTTCCGGGAAGTCTTGGAAGAAGCGCTCAGCAGCGGAAAGGGGGAGTGAGGTATGCAGATCACGTTCATATGCAACGGCGAACAGGTGAGTGTCGAAGCAGCTCCGGACATGAGGGCGCTCGACCTCCTCCGCGATACACTCGGACTCACCGGTACCAAGGAAGGTTGCGGACGCGGGGAATGCGGCGCCTGTACGATTCTGCTCGACGGTGCTCCTGTGAATGCATGCCTAGTGTATGCCGCGAAACTCAATGGAAGAACAGTTGAGACCATCGAAGGCCTATCCTCTAACGATGGAAAACTTCATCCGATACAGGAGGCCTTTCTCGATGAAGGGGCTGTGCAATGCGGTTACTGCACTCCTGGCATGGTGATGAGCACAAAGGCGCTTCTCGACAAAAATCCGAAACCCACTGTTGCGGACATCGAAGAGGCGTTGAGCGGAAATTTCTGCCGCTGTACAGGATACGCGAAGATCGTGAAAGCCGTGCAGAAGGCTGCAGGTACGAAGACCGGAGGTGCACATGAATAACGAACCACTCCGCGTTGTGGGAAAGCGCGTTAGGAAGATCGATGCGTACGAGCTTGTAACCGGCAAGGCGAAATTCACGGGCGATATGCGGTTTCCGGGAATGCTGTACGGGTATGCGGCCAGGTCTTCTGTTTCTGCGGGAACCATCAGGCGCATCGACGTATCGAAGGCAGCTGAAAGCGACGATGTGGTGTTCGTCATGACGGGAAAAGACATACCCGGCCCGAACATCATAGGCATTCTTCCTCCTCTGGATCAGCCTGTGCTGGCCACCGAGGTTATTCGCTACGCAGGCGAATCCGTAGCCTTAGTGGTCGCAAAGACTCAGCTCGCTGCAAAACGGGCGGCTCGGAAGGTTTCGCTTGAAGTCGACGAACTCGTACCGATCTTCACGATCGACGAAGCCCTCAAGGAAGGGGCGCGGAAGATACATGCATCCGGGAATATAACCTTTTCCAAGAAACTGATCAAAGGCGATGTGCAGAAAGGCTTTAAAGAAGCAGATGTGATCCTTGAAGACACATTTGAAACATCGAATCAAGAGCATGCATACCTCGAACCAGAAGTGGTGTGCGCAGTTCCGTCAGGAGACGGCCGTATCACCGTATATGCTTCCTGCCAGTCGCCGTTTCATATCCGTGGACATATAGCGTCCAACCTGAACGTGCCGGTCTCGCAGGTGAAGGTGATACAAGCGTACACAGGCGGTTCGTTCGGCGGTAAGGACGATGTTGCTACGGAAATCGGAGCGCTCGCCGCAATTGCTGCATGCAAGCTCGGGAAACCGATCATGATAGCCCATGAGCGGGACGAGTCTATCATAGGGAGCAATCTGCGCCATGCATCGCGGATCACAGTGAAAACCGGTGCCAAAAGAGATGGCACTATAGTCGCTCGGGAAATACGAGTGCTCCTCGATGGGGGAGCGTATGCATCCGAGAGCCCCTTCGTCACGATGAAGGCGCTCATCCATGCTGCAGGACCGTATAAGATCGATAACGTATTCGTGGAATCCACCGCCGTGTACACGAACAAAACCTACTGTGGAGCGTTCAGGGGATTCGGAGTGCCTCAGGTTACCTTTGCATCGGAATCCCAAATGGACGAACTGGCTAAGCGGCTTTCCATGGATCCTGTGGAACTGAGGATGAAGAACGCACTGAAACCCGGGGATACCACGGCTACGGGCCAATCCTATAAGCAATCGGTCGGCCTCATTGAGACCATCAAACGCATTCAGGAGAAACGCATCGCTCATCAGCTTCCGAAGAACGACGGCCGCTGGTTGTACGGACGGGGCGTTTCGTGCATGCTTCAGGGCATTTCGAACGGTGCAGAAGGCATCGACGTCGTAGGAGCCCATGTCCAGGTGTGCCAGGACGGCAGTGCCATCGTAGGAGTCGGCCTGACGGAGCTCGGTCAGGGGGCGCGGACAGTGTACGCCCAAATCGCGGCAGAGGTGCTTGGTATTTCCCTCGAAAAAGTGACCGTGAAGCAGGTGGATACGGACTCGGTGCACGATTCGGGACCTACGGTGGCTTCCAGAAGCACTACGGTAGGCGGTATGGCGGTGAAACTCGCTGCGGAGGAAGTGAAGAAGTCTCTCGTTTCCATGGCAGCCCTCATGTTTAAAGTCGAAGAAAAGCTTATAATATTGAAAGAAAATTTTGCGGTACTCGCGGTAGACGACAAGGCGCGGATACCGCTGAAAGATGTGGCGGTTGCCGCATATTGGACGGGTTTTCCGCTCATGAACCTCGCGTTTTCCAAAGCTCCGCCTTCGAACTACGATCACGATACGCATCAGGGCGACATATACATCGCCTATAACTTCGGAACCCATCTCATGGACATTAGGATAGACAGGTTCACCGGCAGCGTCGAAGTCCTGCGCCACTATGCCGCCCACGATGTGGGAAAGGTCGTAAACCCCATGGGACTCGAAGGACAGGTCGAAGGGGCTTCCCTCATAGGGTTCGGTCTCGCACACATGGAGGATATCATCTACCGGGAAGGAAAGATCATCAATGCGAATTTCGCGGATTATGCGATTCCTTCTATTAAAGACCGCCTTCCTACGGAAACGATCCCTGTGGAAGATCCCAATCCTCACGGCCCTTTCGGTGCAAAAGGAGTGGGAGAACCGCCTGTTGCGGGTGCGGCATCCGTATTCGCGAATGCGGTGGCTGCGGCCACAGGCATACGATTTAAGAAGTTGCCCATCACGCGGCAGGATATTTTGAAGGCGCTTGAGGAGTTGGGCAATTCCGGACGATAAAACGCTTGTCCGGATCGACACGCGGATTGAAGGGGAGGTAGGTATGGCTCTGCTCATAAAGAACGGTCTTGTGGTCACGTTCGACAAGGATGCTCTGAACGGCAGGATTATCGAAAACGGTGCGGTGGCAATCGAAGGGGACAGGATTCTCGAACTCGGCGATACGGCATCGTTGGAGAAAAAGTATGCAAGCGCTTCCAGAATCATAGACGCGACCGGCAAGATCGTGATGCCTGGTTTCATCATCACCCACACTCATATGCCCTATGTTCTTGGTCACAATCAGCCTGTGGATGTCACCCAGCTTCGGAGCTTCTGGGACATGCTGCAGAAGATGGGATGGGAATGGCTCGAGGATCTGACGACTCAGGAAGGTATTTATGCAGCCACCAGATATGCCGCCATGAAAATGCTGAAGAGCGGAACCACGACGGTCTGCGATCTAGTAGAAGGCCCGAACGCGATTCCCGGCGCGCTTTCAGCGAGCGTGAAGGCCATAGAGGAAACAGGCATACGAGCTCAGCTCGGTTACGAAGTTACGGAGAGGATCCCCGGCATTTCCATTCTGGAAAAGCTCGACAGAAAAATGGCCGAGCGCGGATTCGACGAGAACTTGAAACTCCTGGACCAGTTCCCACCGAAGGCCGGCAAGCGGATACAGGCCCGTCTCGGAGTGCATACTGCATACACCAACTCGTTTGAAACGCTGAAAAAGGCGCGGCAGATCGCCGATTCCTACGGGTGCGGAATCCAGATCCATATAGCGGAGATCCCCCGTACCTTTCTCATTGAGAAATACGGCAAATCGGCTCCCATGGTGCTCGAAGAACAAGGGCTTCTCGGGCCGGATGTGGTGGCGGCGCACTGCATAGACATCACGGACGAAGACCTTGCGATACTGAAGCGGAACAAGGTTAATGTGGCGCACACGCCCATGACCAATTCGCTCGGCGGAAACGGCGTGGCGAGAGTTCCGGATATGGTGAATGCGGGCATGAACGTGACCATAGGACACGATTGTTTTTTCACCCTGGACACTTCGGAATACTTCAGATATGCATATCTCGTGCATAAGGCGCATAACGCGAATCCGATGCTGCTCCCTCCGTTTCAAGTACTGGATATGGTGCTCGGGAATGCGGCGAGGGCTTTAGGCCTGGCGGACAAAATCGGAAGTCTATCTCCGGGCAAAAAGGCGGATATCCTCATCGTCGCTCCGGACAGTCCTGTGCCGGTGAATGCGTCTTCAGTCATTTCCTACTACACCATGACCTTTCTCGGAAAGGATGTCGAAACCGTGCTCGTGGACGGAAACGTTGTGGTGGATAAGGGCAGGATGACGACTGTGGACGAAGAAGAAGTCAAGCGGTCCTGTGTCGAAGAAGCGCGGAAGCTGTGGCGGAAAAATGGAATACGGGTCTGAACATATAGCAGTAAGGAGCAATACATGGCAGTGAATCTTAAAACCGAATTCTGCGGTCTATCGTTCAAGAATCCTATCATCGTCCCTGCAGGAGTGCACGGAAGGGACGGGAAGACTATCAAAACGGTGAGCGAATCCGGAGTTGCAGGCATCTGCACCAAGACGATCGTGTCCCAGCCTGCGCCCGACGTTTTGCCTTGTTTTCAGGCAGTGAAATCCGGGATGATCAATTCGGTATTCGGCTCGGACAAACCTTCTCAATATTGGTTCGAGGAAGGCATAAAACAGGCAAAGGAAGGCGATGCACTGGTCATCGCGAACCTTGCGGGGTTTTTCCCTGAAGAAGCAGCGGAGCTTGCGCTGAAGGCTGCCAATGCCGGAGCGGATATGATCGAGGTTCCCACCCATTGCCCGCATATGGGAGAAATTCTCATGGCTATGTTCCCCGGCCTCTCTATGCCGGAACCGAAACTGACAGATCTTGAACCCATGAAGCGTTCCGTGAAGCTCATTAAACAGGCAGTGAAGATTCCCGTCGTCATAAAACTTTCAGGAACTTTCTCGCATATTGTCAGGGAATGGGCGATCGGAGTGAAGGAATCGGGTGCAGACGGCATAGCGTGCTCGGATGCTTTGGGGCCTGCTCTTTCCATCGATATCCGCACCGGAGAGCCGAAGCTCGGAGGCCCCAGAGGCGTCGGAGGCCTTACCGGCCCTGCAATCATGCCCATAACGCTTAGGATGGTGCTAGACATAGCTCTGGCAATCGATCTGCCCATCGTAGGCGTAGGGGGAGTAAGCACTGCAGCGGATGTAGTCGAATACCTCATGGCCGGCGCCACGCTTGTCGGTGTGTGCACAGCAGGCCATATGAAGGGCATCGAACAGTACGGTAAGATCATCCGCGATCTCGAGAAACTCCTCGGAGAATTGGGAGCTTCGAGCCCGGCCGATGTCCGGGGGCTTGCGCTGAAACGGATCCGTGGACGGAAGGAGCGGGGTTTAGTTGCCGTCACGAAACCTATAGTCCCTGACATCGACAGGGATCTCTGCACCTCATGCGGCCGATGTCAAGAAGTATGCGCGTACGATGCAGCTCGAGTGGATGGAAAAAATAAAGCATATATTATAGCTGAAAACTGCATCGGATGCGGCCTTTGCGTAAGCGTTTGTCCTACCAGAGCCATGACACAGGAATACTATCGTTGATTTTTCGCATGCGGTTGTCATTGATGTCCGATCTTTGACATAACGGTTCTTGAAAGCATCGCTTTGTATTATTAATAAGTTTGTCTATATCAACTTATGATGTATCGGAATCGGGTGGTACGGCGGCATATCGAGAGAAAAGCGGCGGTACTTCCCCGGCACGCATACCGGTTCTTTTCCGTATTTATTCTGCAATCGCTAAAAGGGGTTATATGAAAAATTTTGCAAGTACTCGTACTGAGAAAGCGGTCGAAAAACCTGATGGCATATTCAGGACTACGCTCACCTATGAAGAAAGTGTCATGATGTGTCATTTTTCCATGAAGCGGGATTCGGTGATCCCCCTTCACAATCATCCTGCAGTGCAGATCGGGTTTGTCGTGAAAGGCAGGATCGAATTCAAACGCGGCGATGATTCGCATGTGTTCGTCGCAGAGCAAGGGGACAGCTATCTTTTCGGTCCGAACGAATATCACGGCGCGCGCGCCCTCATCGACTCCGAAGCTGTCGAGTGTTTCGCTCCGATGCGTAAGGAGTATGTGTGAATCACAATTCGTACACAATGGCTTGAAGAAAAAATTGACAAAAAAAAGAATCGGGGGTTATACTGGTATAGTGGTCAGGCCGGTTCAGGCGTAACGCGATATCCGCTTTACGGAAACATGCGGGGCAGCGGTGCTGCCGTGAGGAGGTACAATGGAAACCACAGCAAAAATGGTTCGTCCCGAAAAGCTCATTGATTTCTGTTCTCAAATACTTGTGAAGCTGGGACTTTCAAAGGCGGATGCGGATATCACTGCTTCGCTGATAGTTTCTGCGGACATACGCGGAATCGATTCGCACGGGGTCGCTCATTTTTCGCAATTCTATGTTGCGAGGATTCAGAAAGGCCTCATCAATCTGAGACCCGATCTGAAGGTCCACAGCAGAGTGATGACGAGCGCCGTCATCGACGGGGATAACGGCATCGGTTTCGTCATCGGACACAGAGCCATGCAGGATGCGATCGACAGAGCCAGGAAGACGGGTGTCGGACTCGTGGCGGTGAGGAACAGTACGCACTTCGGAGCCTGCGCTGCATACTCGTTGATGGCTGTTCCCGAAGGGATGATAGGAATCGCCATGTCTTCGACCGGTCCTATCGTGGTTCCTCCGGGAAGCAAGGCGCGCGGAATCGGAACAAATCCCTTAAGCATAGCGGTACCGACCGGCAAGGAATATCCGTTCGTGCTGGACATGGCCACATCGGCTGTAGCAGGTGGAAAAATTTCGGAAGCGATGCGGAGAGGGATGCAGCTGCCCGAAGGATGGGCCGTTGACAAAGAAGGCAAACCGACCACCGATCCTCTTGCGGTGTTCAAGGGTGGAGGCGGATTGTTGCCCTTGGGCAGTTTCCCCCATCTCGGCAGTTTCAAAGGGTTCGGACTCGGCATAGCCGTGGAAATATTCTGCAACATACTCTCAGGCGCTATGGCAGCACTTCTCTTGCCGGTCAAGCCCGGAGCCGAAGGCAACCGCTGCGATCATTTTTTCGGGGCAGTCAGCATAGACGGGTTCATGGATTTTGCGGAGTTCAAACAGAAAATGAACGAACTCATAGACGCGTATCACAATCTGCCCGCTTCGGAGGGAAGTTCCGGAGTAAAACTCGCCGGCGAGGTGGAATGGGAGGTCGAGAAAAAACGCAGGACTGAAGGCATTCCGCTTCATGGAAAAG